>JBJHCR010000027.1:3679-34042 GCA_050486105.1 Vulcanimicrobiota bacterium | reverse complement strand
TCACATAGGTCTGGCTGGCCGGGTCTCCCCCGACTAAAACGGTGGCTAGTCCGGGAACAATTCCGGCCGTCTTTTTCAAGTCTGTGGCTCCCGCAGCCGCCTCCTGACGAAGTTCTGCGGCGATTTTCTGCCCATCAATGGTCTGACAACTCATGGCTTGAGAATTGGGTGAAGAGACTGGAAGTCCTGTTGACCCTTAGGGTAAGTCTGGACCCCTGGCTCCCATATGGTTCTCAAAGCAAGTTCGAACTCCCATCCAAATAAGTGGCACCAAGACCTGGAACAATCTCTTGTTTGGACGAGCCAGGAGACTTGTCTTCCCCCCAGAAAGCCCCGAAACCAGTTCAACAGTTGAGAGGTTCCATCAATCATGAGCACTGAACACCAAGCCGTCGTTATTGCGGGCTCGGGCTGCGCCGGGCACACCGCCGCCATCTATGCCGCTCGGGCCGATTTGAAGCCCTTGGTCTTTGAAGGCAATGAACCCGGCGGGCAGTTGAGCCTAACTTCGGACGTCGAAAACTTTCCCGGTTTTCCCGAGGGGATCGGCGGTTACGCCATGATCGAAGGAATGAAAAAGCAGGCGGAACGTTTTGGGGCCAGCTATCGCTGGGGCACCATCACCGGCTTCGAGGGCCGGCAGCCTCCGTACACTTTGACCGTCGACGACGGCTCTATGGTGACTTGCGACACCTTCATCATCGCCACCGGAGCCCGGGCTCGGCGTCTGAACGTGCCAGGAGAGAGCGAACTCTTCGGTCGGGGCGTTTCTTCGTGCGCCACCTGCGACGGAGCCTTTTTCAGGGATCAGGTGGTGACAGTGATCGGAGGCGGAGATTCGGCCATGGAAGAAGCCCTGTTTCTTACCCGCTTCGCCAAAGAGGTGATCGTGGTTCACCGAAGAGAGGAACTGCGAGCTTCGGCCATCATGCAGCAGAGAGCGTTGGAGCACCCGAAAATCCGTTTCACGTGGAACGCGGAAGTGGTGGCCGTTCAGGGAGATTTCGAAGCCGGTACGGTGACCGGAGTGGAGATCATCACTCATCCAAAAGGAGCTCCTTCGACTCAACCGGAGAACGAGGTGGCGCGCTCGGTGGTGCCCTGCGACGGCATGTTCTTGGGTATCGGCCACATTCCCAACACCGAATTCCTCAAGGGCAAGCTGGATCTCGATCACGAGGGCTACATTCAAACTGTTAAGGGCAAAGTGGTGACCCAGGACGTCCACACCGGACTCGAGGGAGTCTACGCCTGTGGGGACGTGGTCGACACTCGTTACCGACAGGCCATCACCGCGGCCGGCATGGGATGCAAGGCTGCCATGGAAGCCGAGGAGTATCTGGCCGGCCGGAGAAATCTGGCTTCTGCCGCTACGGGATAGATTGTTCAAGGAAACAGCCTCCCCTGCTCTGCTCTCACCCTGCAGGTCGTAGGCTTCAGGCGATGAAGTTTCATCCTAAGCTTGATTTGGAAAACTCTAAAAAAACTGTCTCAGGAGCCCTTTGCTAGACCTTCTTGAGGAGGCCATCGTAGCCTTCGTGGTGGTCACGATCCTGATCGTGATCAACGGTCTTTATGTGGCTGCTGAATTTGCCGCCGTATCGGCCCGGACCACCCGCTTGGAGTCTGAAGGCGACAACGAAGACAGCCGGGTCGCTTGGCTGGTCCGGCTGATCTCCTGCCCCAAAAGCTTAGACGCCTATGTGGCCACGGCTCAGGTGGGGATCACCGTCTCCTCGTTGAGCCTTGGGCTGTTCGGTCAAACCTACATCGCTCCCGGCAGCGCCGTCATGGTGGCGGCAGCCGGGCTCTCAGAGGATTTCGTTCTGCCGTTCAGCTTAGGACTGACCCTTTTGCTGCTCACCGGACTGCAAGTGATCCTGGGAGAACTGGTGCCCAAGTCTTTGGGGATCAGCTCTCCAGAGCGAGTGGCCCTATTGACCTCGGGCTTCATGAAACTCTCACTGAGGCTTTTCGCTCCCCTGATCTGGTTCTTCAACGGGAGTTCAAATCTTATTCTCAGAGCCTTTGGGGCCGATGGGGATAAACACAGCGAACGGAATGCGGTGAGGACGGCCGAAGACATTCGCTTGATGGCCCAGGAGAGTCGCACCGGTGGGGTTCTAGACGATGTGTCTTTCCAGCTTCTGGACAATGCCCTGAGGTTGAGGGGCTTGACCGCTGCTCAAGTGAAGATACCAAGAGGCCAAGTGCTGGCGTTTGAAGAGCAGACACCTCTGCTGGACGCTCTTCGAGACTTGGCTGAATCCCCCCACAGCCGCGCTCCGGTGTACCGTAAAGACCTCGACCACATTTTGGGATTGGTGCACATCAAAGACCTCTTCGAGGTGGCTTTGAGCAGCTCCGACGCCGCCTTGGCCAACCATCTGCGTCCTCTTCCAATCGTTCCCGAAACCATCAGCGCCAGAAGACTCTTCTGGCAACTTCAGAACGAGCGTTTCCATATGGCCGCGGTCATCGATGAATACGGCGGAACTTCGGGGATCCTAACCCTCGAGGATCTGATCGAGCGGATCGTAGGCTCCATCAACGATGAGTTCGATCTGCCTGAGACTCCATCCATCATTTTGCATGAGGATCGGCTGCAGATCCTGGGCAGCCTTCCTCTGGTGGACTTCAATGACACCCTGGGCCTGGCTTTGGTCGCCGAGGAGAGCTTTACCTTGGCCGGGCTCCTCATCGAGACCCATAAAGGCTTCCCCAACGAAGGCGAGGTGGTTAAGGTCGGGGGATTGAGTTTTACTATCGAAGCCACCGATGGACGAACGATAGAACGAGCCAGCTTACCTTTGACCTCAGAGCTTCGAGAAGCCTATTATTCCTTTTCAGAGGTCGGCTCATGAGTGCATTGGTGCTCATCATCACCGTCCTCATTGTGGTGAACGGGCTTTATGTGGCCGCAGAGTTCGCCATCGTGACCTGCTCCAAAATCGACCTGCAAAGACGAGCCGACTCAGGTTCTTTGGCAGCACGAAAAGTTCTCGATGTTCGGCGGGATCCCCAAAGAATGAACCGCTACATCGCCACCGCCCAGGTCGGCATCACCCTGGCCAGCCTGGCCCTAGGAATGGTCGCGGAACCGGCTATCGCCGGAGGTCTAGCCAAGCTTTTGGATCTGGAATCGGATCACAGCATCGGCCTCATGCTGGTTGCTATCTTGATTATGACCTACCCCCACGTGGTGGTCGGAGAAATGATCCCCAAAGCTTTGGCCTTGAAAAAGCCAACCCTGGGAGTGCTGTTCTTAAAGCCATTCATGGACCTTTCTCGCGCCTTCTTTACTCCCCTAGTGGTCACCTTGGACGCCATCGGCAATAAGCTCCTCAGCACCTTTGGCATGCCTCTCCCCGATGAGACCCGCCGCTTGTATTCCGCCGAGGAGCTCGAGATGGTGGTGCAGCACAGTCGAGCTCAGGGAGAAGTGGGCCGAGGGGAGGAGTTGATGATCGAAAACATATTCGATCTCGATCAGCGTTCAGCCACCGACATCATGACTCCTAGAGTCAAGATCGATGCCCTACCCGATGACTCGACTCTCGCTCAAGCCCAGGAGTTTTTCGTGGAACATCAACATTCTCGAGTCCCCCTTTATTCAGGGACTCCCGACAACATCACTGGTGTGCTGTATTGCAAGGATTTGGCCCGTCATTGGGTTCGACAAGAAGTCGAATCCGATCTCAGGCTTTTGGTGCGTCCCCCAAGATTCGTCCCTGGCTCTACCTCGGTGGGGGACCTGCTGCAGATTTTCCGTGCTGAACGCCTGCAGATGCTCATCGTGCTCGATGAGCACGGAGGAACAGCGGGGGTGATCACCTTTGAAGATGTCATCGAAGAAGTGGTGGGAGAGATCCGCGATGAGTTCGACGAAGAAGAAGAACCTCTCCAGGAGATCGAGCCGGGAAAACTGTTGGTCCAGGGGGATCTCCTCCTCGACGAACTAGGGCAATACCTGAAGCGCTCGCTTGAGCACGACTCAGTTCGGACGGTGGCCGGCCTCTTGCAAGAAGAACTCCACAATCTTCCCGAACCCGATCAAGCGATCTCCTGGAATGGTCTGGCCTTCAGGGTGATCAGCATGAGCGGCCGGCAGGTGGAAAAGGTCGAGGTATTGTGCTTGGACATGGACCCGGTTGAGACGGACGGCCGAAACGGAGAAGCTTAGCGAGAACTGTGGCAGTTCAGGCGGCGTGAGGGCAGCCCGCTTTGGCAAAGCCTGGCAGCATGGGGAAGGTGGCTTGGGCCGCCGACTTCATACAAGTCTTCCCGAGAGAAGTGGAATCCACTGACTCAAATGGGCTGAGGACCACAGAATCGGAAATAGTCTGATTTTCCAACTGAGGACTTTCCTGGCTTTGTTGCCTGGAAAGATTCTGAAAATAGGGGCAGCGACTGGGAGTTCCCGTTGTCGTAAAACTTGATAGAGCTTGCATGATAGTCGTTTTCTGTTCCTTTGTGAGATGGAATGTTCTTGATGACAACTTACCAGGGCATCCTGAAAGTATGCGTAAAAGAGATCATTCCCAACGATTTCTCCCAGAGGGTTTAGCGCTTTATGAAAGCCAGGGGGTGCCGAGTGGGATCGTTAAGTTTCTCTGGATCGGTGTCGAAGGGCTCAAAAATGGTGGTCACGTTTTCATGGGCCAGGCCTGTGTTCTTGAGTTCGGGCATATGCCGAAAGGCCACAGTTTTCGAGGTGTTCTCGTCAATCCATTTCAAGCCCTCGGGAGTGTAGGTTTCCTCGTTGTAGCTTTCGGTATAGAATCTATCGGCTTGAAGCCTCCGGGACGCGTGCAAAATGAAGATAGTGAACATGGTCTCACCGAAACCAAAGTTCTCCGGACGGGTCGACTCGGCCAGGCAACCGATCTTGAAGTCGATCTGTTCAATATCGTAGTTATAGATCTTCTTGAGGTCTTCTAGAGTATCTGGGTCGTCGGTGAGGTCCTCAAAGGACTCGATGGGATTCAAACCGAGACTGCGTCTCATCTCATTGTATCGTGGTACCCCGCGCTCCCGATCTCTGAGGATGTCCACGGCGGCCATATCAAAGAACCCGAAGCCGGGCACCGACAGATCCTGGAGGGTCTCGGGGAAGTTATTCAGCACCAATTGGCCCGGATGCTGGGTCCCGAAAGAGTGGAAGACGTTAGCCAAACCGTATTGGTCCATGACATCTGAAGATTTCTTCTGTCTGATTGCGTTTAACGAAAGCTCTTGAACCGATTCTTCCCCGATGCGCCGCATCTTCAGAGTGTCGGGGAGCATAGAATGAAGAATGGCGTAATCGGAAACGAATTCTTCGCTGAGCCAGGCGGGAACACCATGTTTTTCGGTGGCGTTGCCCACCAATCCGCCCAAGGCTTCATCGGCGATGTTCAGCCAAGGCACGGCCTTACGGTTTTCTTCGGAATGAACCGCCTTCGTGGCAGCTCCGAACCAGTTGGCCAGCATTCCTGAATGCAAGAGTTTATTGGGCAAGACGTTGGGAGTCCACTCCACTGTGTGGATTTTGGCCATCAGCGCAGAGTTAATGAGCCGAGACTTATGGAACAATTGATCGTCGTTCCAGTCAGGATAAGCAACTGCGAGCATGTCGGCAATGGCGTTGTGTTCCTTGACAAACATAGTGTGCATGGCCGCCAGACCCACGCTCCAGTTTCGACTGAATCCGGTTTGCTCGATGCCGTCGGCTCCAACCGGCAGGTGACCGTTGTCATCCAGCTTCATTTTCCCGCCTTCGAGACTTCTCAGCTCTCGCGCTTTCTCATCGCTTGAGCCGTAGAGCTGAGAGCCATCCCACCAATGGGTGACTTCGTTGAGGTAGGTCAGTGGGGTGTTGGCTTCACTGGCCTTTCGAGTCGGGTCTTCTGCCGTCTTGGGAACCAGCATATGAGTCATATGGAGCTGTTGACGTTTAGGATCATCTTTGGCCAAGGGCACTTCAAACATTTCGTCGCTGCGATTGTCACCGTGACTGACCCAGTCGTGGGTCTCCATCTGGATCCACCAAACCGCATTCATGTTGAGAAAGGGAACCTCTTTCATTTCCCCGTCTTTACGGGTCTGCAACAATCTGCTGATCAGCCGAGGATTGGGAACCATCAGCATTTTTTCGTCCATGAAGGTCTTGTCTCGAGGAACCATCCGTCCGAAGCGGGTGCCGGCAGCTCCCTCCAAAGGATTCACCGGGTTGTTCCAGCTGCCGTCCATCGTTCGGTTGAATTTGGTCCACTCGGGTTGCTGCAAGCCTGGCTTGGCGAACCCCGTAAGTTCACCCTCTGGGTAGGTGTCGTGGAGATTGTTGGTGTTCAGGCGATCTCGATGATTCTTAAGCATCAGCATGCCCTGGGCGAAGTTCTTGCGAGACCATTGGGTCCAGATTTCCCCTTTGTCTTCTTGTCCGAAGACCCGTGCCGCCCAGCCTAGGGTTGCTCCGGAGATTCCTCCGATCACTTTGCCTGCCGCCCGCAAACCGGTGCGCAAACCCTGAGCGAAGGCCGAGCGCGAAACCTTGGTAGGCTCATACTGTTCGGTGGTGGCCACTCCCGGCTCCGGGAGCCCCTTGATGGCATTTTCTCTGAAGGGATTCACGGCGTGATCATGAGCGATATCGGTTTCGGCATTCTGCCGGGCCTGCTCAGCCAACCCCAAGTATACTTCGTCGAGCACGGCCGCACTCTGGAAAGCCTCGGCTGCAGCCCGATAATTCTCCTGGCGAAAGTAGCTCGCCCCCAATAAAGCCTGAGTCTTGGGAGACTCCCTCAACAACTTGCTGGAATTCAACAGAGCCTCGGCCTCATCAAACTTTCCCTGCTCCAACAACCTTTCGGCCCGCTGGTGGAGGCCCTGGAAGCCGCTTTGAGCAGGCACCTTCTTCTGAAGGGGAGCCGTCTGAATATTCATGCTTTGAGTCCTTTGGTGACGGCTCACGAAGCCTTCACAAAATTTTCTCCATCAAACACTCCGACCCTGAAAGAAGCCTGAAGGGAACATTTTAGGGCCTTTTCAGGCTCTTGCAATAAGCTCGGGGAGCAACAAGCTAGAATAGACGTTCAATATGCAAACCAACTTCATCACCCAAAACATTCAGAACTTCACGACACCGGTCCCACGAAAAGCATCACCCGACGGACAGAACTCGTCAACCTCCGCCTTTCCCGCCGAACTCTTCACTCCAGAGGCCTTAGAGGCTTGCCCTTATGCCAGGGCCATGTTCGAAAAGATGAAAGACCTGCAGAAGAGTTCGATCTCCACGAGCGCTCCGCTGGCCGAGTCAGGAACTTGGATCGCTCAGAAAGCTCCTGGCAATTTTTCACCCACCACCACCGCGATATCGGAATGGCCCTCCAAGCAAGTCTTTAAGGAGACCCTTAGCCAAGCTGCCAAGAACGTGCCGGACAATTCCTTGGATGGTCGCCAGGAAGCAGATTTTCGAGCCTTCACCCGCAAGCGAATCGACACCATTCAGCAGCGCCAATTGAACGAAGGTTGCCCGGCTATGCAGCGACTGGTGCACACCGAGCAGTTATTCGGGGGCGAGGTTGAGGTGCACTGGAATCCTCATTTAGAACAGGTCGTGAATCTCTTTGATCAATCGACCCTGGGAGGGCTAATACGGATCTCCGACGCCTCAAACACCAGAGACCCTGACGGCAAGAGCATGTACGGGATGGCCTTAGAGTTGGTGGGTAACGATGGGCAATTGACCGACATTCTCCTGACCGGTGGGAGTGACAAGACCGAAGCCTCTCAGGCCAAAGATCCGAAAGCCCAGTTGGCCCTCTTCAATATGCTTGATCACCCTTTCACCCCCGCCGGACTAGCCCAGATGGCCTGGGAGGTGGGGCCTTTAGAAGCCGGCAAAATGGTGCTGGATGTGGGACGGATGAAGTCCGAGTTAAACTCGGTGGCCGACCTTACAGCCTGGAGTAGAGCCCCTTTTCGTCTCACGGGCAAAGATGGCAACGATTATCTGGTGAAGATGAGAGCACTTCCCTTGCAGACTGAAGCTGGACAAGCCTCTACTTTCGAGGGAGAAACCACCTCCAAGCGACTGAGGAATGAATTTCGAAGCCGAGCAACGCAAGATGATACGCGCTGGAGATTTGACCTTCAATTCATGCAAGTTGGTGATGACCCCAACGATGGACGCAAGACCTGGAGTGGACCCTGGCTTGCCGCAGGGGAGATCGTGGTGCCGAAAATCAAGGACGCGGCCCGAGCCGAAGAGATGTCCCAGGCTGCTGAAGATGTGAAGTTCAACATTTGGAAAGGCAAAGAAGCCCACGATCAAGGGCCCGACGCAAACGTTTTTGCCCCACACGGTTGGACCAACCAGGCCCGGTTATGGGCTTATGGACAGTCGGCGGCAAACCGGGGAATGGCCGGATAATCGCCTGGCGTCCCTCACCCCTCCTCCAACAAACGATATCCCACCCCGGTTTCGTTGGTGATACAGCCGGTGGTGCAGGGGAAAACTTCGAGTTTCTTACGGAGGTTCGAGATGTGCACCCTGAGGAGTTGCCGGTCTTCGGCGAACTCGGGGCCCCAAACCTGACTGAGCAGCTTGCCGTGGGTGACCACCCTGCCTTGGTTCTGCATCAAACAAAGGAGTATCGAGAATTCATTGGGGGTGAGAGGTACTTTCTCCCCGGCCACCGTGACCAGTCGACGATCCTGGTCCAAAAAAATGGATCCGCAACTCAGAGCACCTTCTACCGGCAAGGCTTGGGTTCTCCTGTGGGCGGCCCTCAGTCGCGCCGAAAGTTCGTTGATCTTAAAGGGCTTCACCAGATAGTCGTCAGCCCCGAGATCCAAGGCCTCTACGATCACGGCCTCTTCGTTCTGCACCGAAATGACGATGATGGGAAGCCAAGTCCAAGTCCTCAGCCTGCGGATCACCTCCAGTCCGTTCAGGTCGGGAAGACCCAGATCCAAGAGAACCAGCTCTGGACGGCTTTCCAGGACCAACTCCACCGCTCTCATACCGGTGGACGCTTCCAATACGGTGTACCCTTGAGCTTGAAGGCTGATGGTCAGAAACTGTCTGAGAGCGAAATCGTCGTCGACCACCAGGACGCTGCGGTTTACGCAATCCGTATCGGTCACGAAGAGGCCTCAGACTTGGCAAGCTCTCGAGTTGGCATGACCATAGAAAACGTCGTTCCTTCGTGAACCCGGCTTTGGAAACTCAAACGTCCTCCGTGCAATTCGACAATGCTCTTGCAGATACTCAAGCCCAAGCCCGACCCGGGAACCTTAGTCGGTGTCCTTCCTCGAAAGAATCTCTCAAAAATCCGATTCTGCTCGAATACCTCTATTCCACATCCCAGGTCCACAACTTCTAAGCGGCAGGACTGACGCTGGCCCAGGAGCCGGACCTCGACCATACTCTCGTCGGAACTAAACTTCAAAGCGTTGTCCAGGAGATTGAAGGTCACCTGAGTCAAGAGCAGTCCGTCACCCTGGATTTCCGGTGGTGAACCATCCACCTGCAGAGTGACACGTTGCCGGTCACGAGGGTTGAAACGCTCAATAGCGCTTCGAGCGATCTCTTCAAGGGATACGTCCTTGAGCTCCAAGCGCAACCCTCCTCCATCGAGTTTGCTGAGGTTGATCACATTCTTGACTAGATGCAATAAGCGCTCGGTTTGGCTGGCACCCAACTCCATCAGTTTCTGGCGCTCCTCCTCAGAAATAACGATCCCCTCAGCCCCGAGAACCTCGAAAATCCCTGAGATCGAAGCCAAAGGGGTTTGCAGATCGTGGGACATGGAACTGATCAAAGCTGATTGGACCTTCTGGGTGGCCTCGAGGATGGAGGCTCGGTGTTCCGTTTCGGTCTGGACGATTCGTTCAAAGGAGCGGCCAGAGGTCTGAGACAGCTGATTCACAACTTCGGTCCAAAACTCAAGACTTCTCGAATTTGACGGATCCAGGTGAACCCTAAAATAGCGCCCGGAGCCCAGATTGATCTCTAGGAAGTCCGAAACCTTGGCTCTCACCTCCTCAGAAACGCCGGTCGTCTGACTGGGAAAACCCAGACGCTCGGAGAGAAAAGAGAGCAAGTGTGCCTCCACCTCTGGCCGCTCGGTCAAGGTCGAGACCTCTCTATTGAACTCGTTGAATAGACTCAACAGTCGAGCTTCTTGGTCGGCGGCCCAGGCCTCGTGTCTCACCTGGTTGGCCAAGCGGGCAACCTGGTCGGCCACGAAGAGAAACAAGACCAACGACAACCCGGTCTGTAGCGGTTCTCCAGAAGCCAGCAAGCCCGATTGAAAAGGCCCGAAGCTCAGCAAGAGCAGGCAAAATCCGGTGGCCACTAAGGCCGGGATTCTCCCAAGATAAAGAGAAACCACCGTGAGCGAGCCCAGATAGACCAGGATGTCGTTGTCTTCGGAGACTCGGTCACCCAGGACATGGGATACTCCTACGACCCCGGCGATGGCTATAACCGCCAGCCCCCCCCTCCAGAGCACATTCTCAGGATTAAGGCTCCAAGGCGGTCCTCCTAAGAGGTCTCTCCGCGCTCCGTGAGTTTCCAGAGAAGGCAAGTACTCTCGCCAATCGCACTGCGAAGAAAACCGTCCATCGAGACGAAGGGCAGGGCCTTTGTCCTTTGTCGAGGAGCCTTTCTTTGCTTGAGTCCTGTCCATCCTAGGTTCATTATTCAAGATGATAAAGATCCCCTCAATGAAAGCTTTACGACTTCTTTATGCCTGGAGCCTTTAGCCTGTATTAGACTCGGCCCATGTTTTGGCAAAGCTTCAAGATCTTTACTTGGTCAGGCGGAATTCTGCTGCTGCTGGGATGCCTCATCCAGCCTATCCAGGCCGAGCCTACCTCCCGGGACTCTGGAGAGAGCAAGGAAGAGGTCCCGGTACCCAAAATCCCCGAGCCCCTGGTCTTCGACATGATGCGCGGCCTGGATGCCAAAGCCGGAGAGCTCGAAATAAACGTTCTGGCGGGCTTTCCCAGAAACGGCAGAGCTGAGTGGGCCCCTGAGATCGAGTATGCCATCGCCGACGGGATCGGCATCGAGTTTGAGGTGCCGTTTGAGAACTCCACCCGAGAAGCCTGGAAATACGGCCTACAGTTTCGCCTGGGCCACAGTGCCAAGAGCGTCCACGGGATCCAACTCTTGGGAGAGCAATTCATCAGCAACGAAACCGCTATCAATGTTTTATACCTTTTCGGACACCGCTTCAACGACCGCTGGAGCCTGATGTCCATGACCGGACCCCAGGCCCTATTATCCAGAGATCAGCGCACCGAATGGAGAGGACTGCAGAACCTGACGGTCTTCTACGACCACACCGACAAGATCACCAGCGGACTGGAATTCAACTGGGCCTTCAGCCACTCGGACCTGCTTTCGGAACTGACCATCATCCCGCAAATCCACTACGAACTGAGCGACAATTGGAACATCCAAACCGGAATAGGAGTCTCTAGACTGCAGCACGACCGCTGGACCCCGGTTTACGGAGTGAGGGTGATCTGGGAGTTGTGAGAAGGCTTCGATGAGGACTGATTCCGTCGCTCAGAACGAAGAGCCGTTTCTTGATTCTGCGTATCGAAAAGTGCCTACTGAGATCCTCTAGCTTACGGACAGAGACCTCAGTTCTCAATATATCTCAGCGCTGCGTTTTTGACTTTTGTACGGCGAGAGGGACCCTTGCGCCAGCTGTCCAACATTCTTAACTTGTGCGTAGCGGTACCTTACAAGAAGTCCAGCATATCAGCGTTTCCATCGAATGCCCTCCGGGCGAGGTCTATCGCTACGCCTCTGATCCCAACAATCTTTCTGCGTGGGCATCCGGACTTGCCGGTGCTGAAGTGGAAAGAGACGGGGACGCTTGGCTGGTGGATGCGCCTTTCGGAAAGGCCAGGGTCACGTTCGCTCCGACCAACGAGTTTGGAGTGATTGATCACGATGTGCAAGTGGAGGGCGCCCCTTCGGTTCATAACCCCATGCGCGTCATGCCAAACGGGGACGGCAGCGAGTTTCTCTTTTCCGTGTTTCGCCAACCGGGGATGAGCGATGAGCAATTTTTCGAGGATACCGCCACGGTAGCTAGAGACCTCCAAGCTCTCAAGCAGATTTTGGAAGACAAAGCTCACTCTTAGCTCAAAGGATCCTATGGAGAGTTCCGCACTCAGGCTCAACCTGGCAGGAAGAAACGAAGCCCTGTCCTTTTGGCAGTAATATGAAGCAAGAGAAGTGCTGTTTGCTGAGGGGTGAGAGCGTGAATCGATGAGGTTTGTAGCGCCTTGTTAGCCGGCAACTGGGAGTGTTCGTCAAGGGTGTCCCTGGGTCATCCGGTCGAGGTTTCGTGGCCGTGTCAAGGTGCTGCAAAGGCGGGTTTGGCGCACCAGTCGCAGAAAAACTAACCGGTTGTCGCCCTTGGGATTCCGATCATTGGCTTTTGCTACTCAACGGTCATCCCGGCCCATTTGTCGACTTCACCCGAAACCGGAAACAACGGTGAACTTTTCATTCCATCTAAAATAGACGGCGCAAACTACTTCTTGAACAACCCCTCAAAAAAAGCCGACAATCGGGCAAAAATGGAGCGTTTCGAGGCCTGCTCGGCCCGTTCGGCTTCGCGCTGTTGCAGGAGGCGGTCGATCAGGGTCTGGGGGACCCGCATAAAGTGTCCACAGAATAAGCACTGATGCTCGGCCCCGCTGGCCAATTGGTCCAAGTTCAGATCGGTGACCCGTTGACGACAGTTCGGACAGGCTGCAGCCGCCGCCAGATCCACCTTGGCAAGTTGTCCCATGGCTTGAGTCTTCGCCTCGTCCAGGCAAAAACCCTAAAAACCCGCCTCAAAAAACTGCAAAACGGGCTCTCACGCTAAGAAAACTCTAAGGCTCCCAGAGCCGGAATCTTCTCTTGCGTGATAAACTGCCACTGATGGACAGTTCTGCAGAAATCCTGATCGTCGAAGATGAAAACAGTGTGGCTCGCTTTCTCTATCAGGCCGTGGCCGAGGCCGGCTACAGCCCGACGGCTTGCGGCAACGGGGCTGTGGCCCTGGAGATCGCCCTAGGGCAACGGTTCGATCTGATCCTGCTCGATTGGATGCTGCCTGGGCTGTCGGGTCTTGAGGTCTGTCAACGCCTCAGGGAGCGGGGAGTCAGCACTCCGGTTTTGATCATCACCGCCCGAGACAGTGTGGAAGATAAGATTGCCGGCTTGGACGCTGGGGCCGACGACTACATTGCTAAGCCCTTTGAGCTCGGAGAGTTGCTGGCCAGGATGCGAGCCTTGCTGAGACGATTCCAGAGTGCTCCCAAAACTGAGCGATCTGAGGTCTTGAGCATCGGCGACCTGAGCTTGGATCTGCAGAATCGCAAAGTCACCAGAGCTGGAAGCCCCATCGCCTTGTCCAGCACCGAGTTCGCGCTTCTCCAAGCTTTGGCCAGCAAGGTCGGACGGGTGGTGAGCCGAGAAGAGCTCTTCAAGGACGTTTGGGACTTCGATTTTGGAGGTGATCCCAATGTGCTGCACGTCTACATCAGCTATCTGCGCACCAAGCTTGAAAAGAATGGGCAATCCAAGCTGATCCACACCGTCCGGGGTATAGGGTATCGTCTGGAGGCTTTATCCTAAGCTCTCTGCGAGGACGACTCACCTTCACCTGGGCTACCATAATTGGTCTCCTGGCAGCCTTAACTTGGTTTGCTGTGACCACCTCAAACCAGAGAACGACCGAACAGCACGCCCGAGCGAAACTGGCTGCCGTGGTCAACGAAGTCTTGGACGATATGAATCCCCAGTTGAGTCAAGCCGAGGACTATCGAGAATTGGTGGAAGAAGTGGAGGAAGCCGCCACATATCTGGCCGAGCGACTCTATCTGCTGCACGTGCGGGGGGAGGAACTCGTAGCCGGGCCCCAGCCCCCGGGCTTGGCTTGGCCGGTTGTGGATGAGCGAGAATGGATGACAGAAACCGTTCCTTTTCGCGGTGACAGCCTGGTGATAGGTCTCTCCGTTCGGGAATCTCAAGCTCGCTTGTCTCGGCAAGCTTGGCAGTTGGGTCTGCTGGCCCTAGGGGTGGTCCTGGTCACCACCTTGGGCTGCTGGATCCTGGTAGGGATCACCCTCTCGCCCATCGATCGGCTCACTCGGCAAGCCCAAAAAGCCGGAAACGAAGGCCTGGAAACTCGACTGGCCTCACCCTCGGAGGACCGAGAGTTGAAGCAGTTGGTGGAAACCTTCAATCGCTTCCTGGACCGATTGAGCCAGTCGGCCGAGGCTCGGTCGCGCTTTTACGCCTCGGCCTCTCATGAATTGAGGACTCCGCTCCAGGCCCTTTCGGGGCACCTGGAATTGGCCTTGAGCAAGCCCCGAAACGAAGAGCAATATCGAGCCACTCTCGAAGAAGCCCGAACTCAAACCCGGAGATTGATCCGCTTGACTGGAGATCTGCTGGCTTTGAACAGGCTGGAGCAGAACGCCAGACTCAGCAGCGAACCTCTGGACTTAGCCGAACTGTGCGAGAACCAGTGGTTCCATTTTAAGGAACGAGCCCAGGAACGGAAGCTCCGGGTGCACCTGGACCTGCCCGAGACCCTCACCGTTGTGGCTCCGGTGAATCTGGTGGAAATGCTAGTGCGGAACCTCTTGGAAAACGCGGTGAAGTATACCCCAGAGGAGGGAAAGGTTGACTTGTCGGTTGCTGCTCATCCCCCGACCCTGCAGATCCAAAACGACTCCTCTCCCATCCTAGCAGAGGATTTCGAGCGCCTTTTCGAGCCGTTCTTTCGACCTGACCCGGCCCGGACTAGTCGCACCGGGGGAAACGGTCTGGGTTTGCCTATCGCCCGCTCTATCGCTGAGCAGCAGGGTTGGCACCTGGAGCTTCAACAAATCCAAGGACGTTTTCTCGCCTCAGTAGTCTTCGCTTCCTTAGAATCGCTCTAAGATTTCGTTCTTCGGTTTCTAAGGCGACCCTAAGTCAAGTTCCTAGGCTCGACATCGAGGGTCTCGAAACTCCTAGGGATGACAACAACAACTTTTGGTTGGTGCACTCGTCTGCGACCGCCCCTATACCTAACGCTGATGGTCTGCCTTCTTCTCTTTGGAATGCTCGCTCCACCAAGCTCTGCTCAAGGCACCTCTCCCCCATCGGAAGAGGACGTCTCGGGGGAGGCCCCGTTTCCCTACCCTAGGCTCGAACATTCCGGGCAAATCCAATTTCAGGTCAACGACGGTTCCCTGGGTGCTGCCGCCCTCGGAGGCAACCCGGCCAACAACGGCTTGGCTCCCTTCCAGGCTCAGGACAACACCTTTGTCCGCCGGTTTCGACCGTCGTGGACCGCAGAGTTCAGCCCTACCGTGTCCATTGACACCGAATTCAACGTGCAACCCGATGGGATGCGCATCGACATCCTTGACGCCCGGCTGAACATCAAGCTCTCCGAGCACGAAGCTTTAGCCCTCGGTCGCTATAAGGTTCCCTTCGGCTGGGAAGGCTTGCGCAGTTCCCGGGCCACCAACACCATCGAGCGAAGCGATGCCACCGTCTACCTTTATCCCGAGCGAGATATCGGCATCAGCGTCCATCATAGCTCCGAAGGAGGCGAATACTCGGTGGGAACCTTCCTGGGACAGCCCCGCAGCAACGGAGACACCAACGCCAAATTGGACCTTATCGGGCGGGGTGTGAAGAATCTGGGGGAGACCACCAAAGTCGGGTTCTCTGGACACTTGGGAAGTTTTCGGCCCACCGGCACCGACCAAGACCTTCCGGTGCGGCGCCTGGGGACCGAGCTCCATTTCGAGGATGGCCCTTTCAAATTCGAAGGAGAAGCTCTCTGGAGCGACGGCTACAACACTGCCTCTCGGGCCAACACTGAAGCTTTTGGATACTATGCCACCGCGATCTATAGGGTTGCCGACCCTCTCGACTTGGTGCTCAATTACGATCGCTTCGACCCGGACTTGGGAGCCTCGGATCCAAACGTTCCCAACAACCGGACCAACGATCGAGATCGCAAGCTCATCGGCTTGAACTATTATATTAGCCGAGATCCGGTGCACCGAATTATGCTCAACTATGAATTTCGCCAAAGCCTGGAAGGAGCAGAGTTTCACGATTCCGGTTTCCGCCTGCGCTATCAGATCTCTTGGTAGAGCCGGATTTTCTCCCGCCCTTGACTTTTTGTTGATGCAAGTATATATATTCTTATATATTTGCAAAAAAGGATGGAACCCATGAAAATCGTCATCATCGGAGGAGTGGCTGGAGGAGCGAGCGCCGCCGCCCGGGCGCGCCGCCTCAGCGAAGAAGCCCAAATCGTGGTTTTTGAGAAAGGCCCCGACGTCAGTTTTGCCAACTGCGGGTTGCCTTACCACGTGGGTGGCGAGATTCCGAAGCGTGAGGCCTTGTTGATGCAAACCCCGGAAGGTCTCAAGGCGAAACTCAACCTGGACGTGCGCACCAACCACGAAGTGACCTCCATCGACCCCAAGGCCCGCAAAGTCTATGGACGCAATCTTCGCAAGGGAGAGCAATTCGAGGAGACCTACGATCACCTGATCATCTCCACCGGGGCCAATCCTGTAGTCCCGCCCATAGAAGGGCGAGATCGTCCCGGGGTCTTCACTCTTCGCGATCTGCAAGACATGGACGGGATCATTGATTGGATCGATCGTAAGAATACGGAGCGCCGTGCGGTAGTGGTGGGGGCAGGTTTCATCGGACTAGAGATGGTGGAGCAATTGCATCACCGGGGTTACCAGGTGACCGTGGTGGAGGCAGGCGATCAGGTCTTGACTCCCCTGGACCGAGAAATGGCGGCCCTGGTTCTTGAAGAACTCAAGAAGCAACAGGTGGAAGTGGTCCTATCAGAGTTTGTGACTTCTATCTCGGACAGTTCAGAGGCCGAGGTGGGGCTGGTGGGAACCAAGAGTGGGAAATGCTTTCCTGCAGACCTGGTGCTGCTTTCAGTGGGAGTCCGTCCCAACAGCCAGATCGCGGCGGACGCCGGAGTGAATCTTGGGCCCACGGGTGCGGTGGTAGTGGATGAGTACCTCCAAACCAACATCGAAAGGATCTGGGCGGTGGGCGATGTTATCGAAGCCCCGCATCCGATCCTGAAAGGGTCCCTGGTCATCCCACTGGGCGGGCCCGCCAATCGTCAAGGACGGATCGTAGCCGACAACATTCTGGGTCGCAAAACCGCCTATCGAGGCACCTTGGGAACCTCCATCGTCAGGGTCTTCGATTTGACTGCCGCTGCCACCGGTGCTAGCGAGAAGCTGCTGGTGCAAGCCCAGATTCCTCATCAGAGCGTCTATTTGCATCCCGGCTCTCACGCCGGGTACTATCCCGGCGCCCATCCCATAGCCCTGAAACTGACCTACTCTCCGGATGATGGGACGATCTTGGGGGCCCAGGCCGTAGGAGTCGACGGAGTGGACAAAAGGATCGATATTCTGGCGACCGCCTTACATGCCGACATGACGGTCGATGATCTCACTGAGCTTGAACTGTGCTACGCTCCACCCTATGGGAGTGCCAAGGACCCGGTGAACCTAGCGGGCATGGTAGCCCAAAACGTTCTTCGTGGTCTGGTGGAAACGGTGAGCCCAGTCCATCTCCCCGTCGGTGACGATTTCGTCTATCTCGACGTGCGCAGCTTAGCCGAACGAGAGCAAGGGACCATCAACCCTTCCTTACACCTACCATTGCCGGAGCTGCGAGCCCGCCTGGATGAACTGCCGAAAGGGAAAACGCTGGTGGCTTTCTGCCGCTCCGGACAGCGCTCATACAACGCCTGCCGTATCTTAAGCCAAAATGGTTTTCGCTGCCTGAACATCAGCGGAGCCTACCTCAGCTGGAAAAGCGTGCAGAATGCAGGGTAGCCAGATCGGTTCTACGATTCAGTCTTGCTGGCCTTGGATTCGCTGACTGAGAGCACTCCGTTGACCATGTCGATGCCGCCTTGATAGCCGGCGTTCCATCCTTCGCGTACCCCGGCCGCGAGACCAACCACTGCCCCTTTGCCCGAGCGATAGTAATTGCGGAGATTGTTCTTGGAGATCTCTCCACTATGACTCTTCTCCACCGACTTTTCCACTGGGCGAGCGATCCTTCGGTTGACCCCAAAGCGGCCGTCGATGATAGAAGTGAGACTGGCGGTCACCAGACCCACTGCTGCTCCAGCTGCTGCGCCCACCGGGCCTCCCAAGGCGCCTGCCACCATAGCGCCGGGTACAACCTTGCCCACGTTGGTAGCGATAAGCAGGCTGGTCTTGGTCAGACCGTCGGGCAGCCTGTTCTGGTCCTCCTTGAGAGGCTCCAGCATCCCGATCACCAACCCTCCTGGGGCGTTGATCATCACTCCACTGATCCCGCAAAGTAGACCGGTGGTCTTAGCCAAAATTTTCCCTAAACGACCAAGCTCGGGCAGTTCGGGTTTAGACACTGGGTTGTCATCAGAAGCCTTATGAGCTCCCTTCATAACCTCTTCCACCCCGTCCAAGGCCCCAGCCAACTGAATCTTAGAAGTGCGTTTGCCTTGTTGAAAACCTTCTTTGACTCCGGCCGCGGCCCCGGTAACCAAACCTTTAACCCGACCCCAGGCCCCTGGCTCTTCCCCAATGGCCTTCTGGACTTGGCCAGAAACCGAGTTCACTCGGTGCTCCACAGCTCCTGAACGCTCCGCCAAATGCTGGTTGAGAGTCCCTCCCAAAAAACCCAATGCCGCCCCACACACCAGGCCTACCGGACCACCAATAGCCATGCCCACCGCGCTTCCGGTGGTGACGCTGGCCAGCACCCCCCAGCGACCAACCTTAGTGACCTTAGCATCAGTGCTAGCACCAGCCATGGTGTCCTTGGCGATCTGCACCCCTTCTGGAAGTCCGCTGACGGCGTTGAGAACTCCAACCCCAGTAGAAGCCACTTCCAAAAAAGCTCTGCGGACAGGTCGATAGGACTTGCGCTCATTGTCGGTTGAGGGCCTAAGGGAGTCTTGTGGCTCGGTTGCCCCTCGTTGACCGGGTTCGTTGTCTTGCTGCTTCTGGGGCTTATCTTCTCGAACCGTCAACGGCAAAACGCGACGGTTCCCCCCTGCAACTCCTGTGACCGAACTCATGACCTTCTTTGTACCATGAATGGAGCGCAAACTCCAACCCTAATGACAGAAAGTTTTTCGTCAAACTCTGAGTCCACCCCTTCGGAGTGCACCCTTAGGGTGAAGATTGCAGGACATCTCAAGCTAGGAATTCGACGACCTCAGGGCCGAGGCCATAACGATCGGTTTGCTCTTGCGACCATTTGAATGCTCGAAAGGTCCTAATCTGGGCAATCCTCACCGGTGAGGGAGAGCCGCACGTCCAGGCGCGCTTCCACTTCAAAGAGGCGTCCCCAGGGCAAGACGACTTCGAGTTTTGACCGGTGAAACTGGACCTGTTTTCCTTGCGGTTGCAGACAGAACTTTTGCCCCAAAAAGTGGTTCTCGAACGTCTTGTTGGCCCACTCCACCAGCCTTAGACGGATGGTGGTGCCCACCGGACCGAAAAGGTTCAAGAGGGGGTCGGAAACCGCAGGGAGATCGGCTGCCATGGGTCGCACCTCATCACGAACCACCGTTTGATAGCCGAAATCATCGATCATTCGGGCAATGAGGAAGGCTTGGTGAGTTTTCTCACTCTCCAGACGCTGATTCAAGGTCCAGGAGGGACTGGTTTCGGCAATCCGATGGTTAACCACCTGAGCGATCACTGTCCCCACGGTGTTCGCCGGAGTGTTCCAAGAAGCGAACCCTTGAAGCTCATAAAGCTTCAACCGATCCAAGACCGACTCGGCCAAAAAAGGGTCCATACGGTTCACCAGCGAGAGATCGGCCACCGCCACTCGCCGTCCGCTTTCCATGGCCTGACTGACCTGCAAGACGAACTGCTCGGATTGGGGGCGGCGCTCCTCACCGGGCAGACCCCAAGGTTTATCCGAGGGTACATAAACGAAGAGATCCACCTCGGCTCCGTCCCCTTGATGCAGACGGGCTCCCGAAAGTACGAGATGCTGCTCAACCATGCGCCCTAAGGGTATCGTTTCCAAAGGCGGAACCTTATCGGCCGCCTCGGGTTCGCTGTAGATCACCCGCATACTGACGGTGTGTCCGTGGCGACGAGCGAACTCACCGGCCACCATGTTCATGGTGAGTTCGTCGATTCCAGAGAGCAGGGTGACTCCTGACGAAGCTTTAAAGTCTTCGATGGCTTGGTGGAGTTCGGTATGCTCAAATTTATGAATTCCGGTCTTGTGAGAATCGTCTTGACCTAGAACCAGAGATTCGAAAGCGCCATGTCCTGCCATACGAATAAGCTCAATGATGGTGTCGGTGTTACGGATTCGAACCTCGAGATACTCGGCTAGAGGTTCGACGGGCACGTTCTGGGGAGCGAAATCCCCCAACTCCTCTTGGTCGATGAGAGCCCTCAGCTCTCGGGCCGAAGGCAACTCGGGCTTGACCGCCCAATCGGCCAAAGCGCGCTCATAGGCCGCTTGTTGGTCGGAGGTTCTTAAAGAAAGACGGGGTATGGTGGCCAGGACGTGCAGCTTAACCCCTTTGTCCGAGAGAGCTTGCAGAGCGGCCAGACGTTCCTTCACCTGCTCAGGAGTTACCGAGGCGGTGCGTGAAGCCACCAAGCCTCCGTACAACCACATGTCCGCCGAGACGAACAACGTGTCTCCAGGGCGAGCTCGCTGCTGCACCCATTCGGCGATCCCGCTGCAGTCTCCAGGGGTGAAAAAGCGACCCAGAAGATGTCGAGGAACGGTTCTCAAGGGCTCTTGAGGACGACCGATCCGAGCCAACTGTTCTACGAACAGCCGATTCGCCGGACGGTCGTCCAGGGGAACCAAGTAGTCCTCGGCCCAGGCGGGGAAAGTCAGCAGTCCCACCACGAGCACGAGAAACATCGATCTTATCATCATAGGCTTGTCCTCCGAAACGACGGATATCTCATCGAGCCTCGACCTTCATCTTTGGGAACAACGGAACCTGCGAAGTGAAACCTTCTCTGGCCAAGGAGTTTCTGCCTAGAGACCACCATATTAAGGAAAAGGGCAGTCCAATGATCCTTCAGCGGTGTTACTTATGTCGATGCGCTACCACCCGGAGGGTGTCCGCCTCGTCTCGCGTCCACATCCCTCAGGGAGATCAACGCATGTCCTCCACCAGAGGCTCGAGGGAATCCAACCAGAGCTTCAGGTCCGGGGACAGGGGCGGAGTCTGCACCCCCGCCCAGGAAGAGAGCTTGAGCACTTCAGCAGGGGAAACATTGGAGCCCCGAGAGCGGAACAACCCGCGAACTCTGCCGGTGGCAAAAAGTTGACCGTCGGCGATAAAGTGCTGACGCATGACGAACCATTTGTCGTCCCAGTACTCGAGAGTGGTCTCCACTTGGTAGCGCTGAAAAGGTTTGAGAGGCCGTCGAAAGACCATTTGAGTGGCCCCCAGTACCGGCAGCCAACCCCGTCTTAGAGCCCCCCAGAGAGTGCCCGTTTTCCCCATGAAGTCCAGCCGCCCTAAGTCCATAACTGTCAAGTAGCGGCCGTTATTGAGATGCAGGTTGAGGTCGAGGTCTTGAGGCCAGACCAAAAAGGAGGTGCGGCAAGGATGTCCTGGCTCTACCCGAACTCGCTCCCACAGTGCGCGAAACAGAATCCAAAAGAAGCGCCCGTAAAGATTCATAGAACCTCCTCCAACCAAGTCAAAAGCCGCTCAAATGTTTGGGGGTGCCGAGCCACCTTGCTGTGGCCCACGCCGGGCAATTCCAGCCAATCCACCGAGTCTCCAATCAAGTACCGCCGGCCGTCGGCGATGCTGATCACCTCGTCGGCTTCACCGTGAACCACCAGAGTGGGCGACTTGACGGCAGCCATGGTGGTTTCTGGGGTGAACTTATCAAAAGTCAGTCCCTCTTCTCGTTCCAAGGTGGCGATCATCTCTTCATAGGAGTGCGATGAGAGGCCGAGTTTGTCCCGAATCTGCTGAAACCAGACCCGAGGCTCTGCCGGGGCAGCCAGCAAGACGATAGGTAGCTCCCAAGCGTTCAGGCTTCGACTCACCGCCAAAGCCGCTCCCCCCAAAGAATGACCCACGGCAGCGGCGATGGGACCCTGAGTCTCGATGATCCGCTGAGAGAGCCGAGCGAACCTGGGCAGATTTGCCCTATGGCCGCTGGAGCGTCCGTGTCCCAGGTGGTCGCAAGCGACCACTCCATAGCCTGCATCCCTCAGGAGCTGAATCAAGGCGATCAGGCGAAACGCACTGCTGCTCCAACCGTGCCCCACAAAAATGGTGGGCCCGGTTCCCAGCCAGCGATAGAGCGCCACCCGATGCCCTTCAAAATTCATCCATTCTTGCCAATCGGGAAGCTGTTCTGGCAGGAGGTCGGGGGAGCCGCGCCGCTCTGGTTTTAAAGCGTAGCTCAAAAGCAAACCCGTACCTGCCCTCGGGTGCCATCGAGTTAGGGCTCCGGCAAATTTATACTTGAGAGCAAAAGCCGTGCGAACAATCGTGCTTTTCTTTAGAGACATGTCTTCAAATTTACCTTCCAGGGTTCGTCTAGAGATCGATCAGCTTTCAGCTTAGCTCGAAAGGGTGGCACCCTCAGAAAGGGTGGCACCCTCAGTTGGGGGCCACTCGAGGCCCTCAGCTGGAGCGCCGAAACTTCTCAACAATCGTTCTACCGCTCGGCGGAGTCGCTCGCTGGTCTCGGATTCACCGTACAGGCGAAGATCGTGGTGAGCTCCCGCCGAAAATGCGAAAATCTCGAAGGCCACTTGCTCCGGGTCTGTCTCGGGCAGGAGTTCCCCGGTCTCCACACAGTACAAAACAGCGCGCGCCAAGGAGGCACGCCATTCTCGATGGAGGCTTTGCAGGGCCTGGTGCATCTTGCCTGGGCGATCGTCGTATTCGGCCGAGCCCGCCAGAAACACGCAACCCCCCTGAGGGTATCGGGCAAACCAATGAGCCAGCAGGCTCATCAGCCTTGGCAAGCCCCGGGGCTTTTTTACCGCAGGCTCCAAGATGTCGCGGCGGAACTCCGAGGCAGCTAGGTCCAAAGTCGCCAGTTGCAAATCTTCTCGAGACCCAAAGTGGGCGAATAAGCCGCTCTTGGACAGTCCCAGGCGCTCAGCCAGAGTTCCAATAGTCAAGCCTTCAAAGCCCACCTTGCTCACTTGCTCTAAGGCTTCTTTGAGAATCCTCAGCCGAGTCTCTTCACCCTTGGTTGTCATGAGCCAATTTTAGCACGACCGTTCGTTCAAGTCGATATCGAACAATCGTCCCATCTGAAAAGCTGGGGATTTGTCAATCTTGAGGTCACAAAAATTCCGGCTCTATTGAATACCATGGGAAGCATGAATATCTCTATGCGTTTCGGCATCGATGCCGACAAGAACCGAAAGATTGAAGACCGAGAAGTGGTCAAGAAGTTTGACGAACTCAAAGCCCTAGACCAGGATGGAGACGGAGTACTTCGAGGGCGAGAGATGGAACATCTCTACTTCGAGTACGGGGAAGACGTATGGCTCTCAGGAGGCAGAGTTCATCGTATCCAGCAGGACAATATGAGGGGCACCGTCGAGCTTCGAGAGGTCGGACTTGATCCGGCACGCATAGACCTGAAGATGAACTTCACTTTATAAGCTGTTCGCCCAAACGCTGTGACCCTCCCCCGACCAACAGTTCGGTTTCAGGAGGTCGGCCTGGACCCAGCGAGAATAGATACCAAAGCCAACTTCACTTTCTAGGACTCCCCTCGCCATGCCCACCTCACCCTTAGGTGCCAGCCATAGCTTCACTCCCGTTCGGCTCGAGAGAACCGAGCTTGGAATCGGCAGCCCCGTGGGCAGAGAAAAGCCGAGCCCGGACAATAAACCCTCGGACAGTTTCCTGCCGAATTCTCCCACCTACGAAGAGTTGCTCGCAGAGAACCGAAAGCTGCGCGGAAAGGTTGATCAACTCCAACAAGAACGCTCCGAAGTGGGCCCGATTCAGATCGACCCGTCCAGGGATCGCCTCACCGTCACCAACTTCAAGACCCCGGACTTCGAAGTGGAGAAACTCCAAGTCGGGGTGAGCGACCTCAACCGCCTCCTCGGGGACACCCTCTCCCTAGATAAGCTTTTGGAGAGCCGGGGCGGAGAACTTCCCTTGCCGCCCTTCGATGAACTCCAAGACACTCCCATAACCGTTGGGGAACTCAAGCTTAGAATTCCTGGAAAAACCCTGAAAGCCTCAGCCCTGAAACTTGGTGAAGACACCCTGGAGAAAAACGGACTCCGAGACCTGAGTATCGAGGCTCGACCTGGGGACCGCCTGAAACTCTCGGGGAAAGTCGATCGGCTCATCGGCATCCCTTTCGAAGTGAATGGCAAACTCAGTGTGGACTCTGAAAACCGAGTGCAGTTCAAACTCGAGAAAAGTCGAGTTTTCGGAGTGGTGCCCGTTCCTCGCATCGTGGTCTCCATCGCTGCCGCCCTAGGCGGCAAAGATATGGCAGACTTGGGAGTCGAGCAGCGCGGGGACACCTTCACCTTCGATCCCGGCACCTTTCTCCCCAAGAACGTGCGACTGAAGCTGACCCGAGTGGGCACCGACAGGGGCGCTTTAGTGGTGGAAGGGAAAGCCCCTGACCCCCCGGCCGAACCTCCGCGCAATCCCACCACCCTGGTGGATTTTGGTCCGTAGAAGCAACCGCCGACTCCTTTGGACCAAAGTTTGTCATCCGCTGCATACCCCCACTGTCCCCTCCCAAGACAAAAGTCTCTTCCGTGGCCGCAGCTTAAAATATCTGAACCACCTCCAGGGCCTGCCCACCGAAGAACGCTAGGAACTCGCGGAAGGGTCCAGCACACAGCGAAACGTCGATCGAAGCGAGGGGTCTTCTTCTTTCTCATCGACCAGTAATTCGAGTTTTCTCGCCGAACACACCAGAGTGAGTGTTTTTACAAATCTTGCAAGGGCTGCATTCGTCGCGGCTGCTCAAGAGGCGAACGCTGCAGGCCGATCTTGCGTGGAGACTCGAGACCTTCTCATTGGAGTCTGGATGCAAGAACTCGGTTCAGGGCGAGAATGTCTCAAGAGTGCCGGCATTGACGAAAAACCACAATTCCCAGAGGAACCGCCTGAGAAGAGCAACGGTCAATTTAGCTTAGCTTTCGAGGAGGCCATCACGGCCGCCTCAGCGGCGGCAGGTGGAACGATACATACTCACCACCTGCTTGAAGGCCTCACCTTTAGCGAAACCCATGCCACTTCGTCTTTCCTCCGGCAACACGGAATCGATTGGAACTCCGAGCTTTTCCAGGATCTCCGTGACCCTCGACCGCACGACCCGCACAACGACAATCGATTTTTTTTCACTCTGCTAGTCGCCACCGTTGCTGGAATGGCGGCCCTGGTTGCGGTGCCCATTTACGGGGGGCCAAGAGTGCAGCCGTGGCTGTGGGTGATTACAGGAATCGGAGTTGGAGCGGTCGTGTATGTTCTTTTGCGAAAGCTTTGGCCGGATTCCAAACCTTTTCCTGAGAAGCCACCCTATGAATGCTCGAAATGCGGTTGGAGCAGTGAGGTCGAGTGCGCCTTCTCCGCTGAGCACGGGCGATGTCTTTGCCAACCTTGCCACCGTCGCGAGCAACGATGGGGCTTCAGGTCCACGTTTGCCTTCTATACAGCTGTGGCGATAGTGTTGGTTGGGGACCTAGCCTGGACTCTCGCCCATGGACCTGCGGGGAAAACTCACCAAGCGATCATTGGACTACTCTGGCTCTTGCCGTTCAACCTGATCGCCATCCTTCTGCACGAAGGGGCGCACTTGGTTGCGGGGCAACTTCTCGCCTTGCGGCCGTATGAGTTCCAACTTGGTCAAGGGGTAACGGTCAAGACGTGGCACTGGCGAGAACTGCTCATTCGCATCCGAGGAACCCCCAACTGTGGTGCGGTCTTCGTCCTGCGCAGGTCCTCTACGCCACTTTGGCGGTTCGTACTCTTTGTGATAGCCGGACCCTTCGCCAACCTGTGTGCCGCTCTTCTTGGGTACGGCGTTCTTCTCTCAACTTGGGGACAGGGCTGGCCCGCTGGAATCCTCAAATCCTGGATTCTTATGAATGCGTTTCTCGGCCTCGCCTCACTGATACCCCATCAGACCGAAATAGCCCCTTCCGATGGACTTAATTTGTGGCATGCCTTTAAACATCCGCCTTCGAAGCTAGAGTTCGACGAGTTCGAACGAAACGCGTTTCTCGCCAGCAAGGCCGCAGACGAAAGCGACTTCTTGGGTGCCCTCAAGTACCTTGACGCGGCCGATCTTCTCAAAGTTCCCGGACCTCGAGAACTCGCAACTAGGTACTTCTACTTGACTCTGGCCCGGAAGCATCGTGAGGCTGGAGAGGTCGCCGAGCAGATCGAGAAAATGGAGTTTCCTGGGGGGTTCCAGGACGCCCTTCTGGAGAACGCTCTCGCTTGGTGCTGTCTGCAATGTTGGGGCGACCTAGCGAAGGGAGAGCGTCTGGCTCGCGCAGCGCTTGATAAAACTCCCAGATCCCCGAATTGCCAGGGCACCTTGGGTGCTATCTTGTGGGCCCAAGGCCGCCTTGATGAAGCTCGACCTTACTTGTTGCAGGCACTCCGCACCAACCCTGTTTGCAACAGCGCCGCCATTGACGCCCTCATCCTGGCTGACTTGGAACGTCGCTCGGGTGATGACAAACTCGCTGGTGACTACGAAGAACTCGCCTCCCGCCTCGACCCGAACCGCCTGGCCCACGGAGTGGTAGAGGATATCCCTACCTTTGGCACTGGACACCGCCAATCCTCAAGCAGATGCAGCGAATCCGACCCCGAGGAATCGAAGGTCCTAGAAAACCTTGACTGCTGAGCCCACTCGAGGCCTCGGCACTCCGAGTCATAACAGTCCTCGCCTCCCTCTGACGGTTCAAGGTCTCGATCCCAGCAGGTCCCAGAGGTTGCCGGCGATATCCCGGAACACCGCTACCGTACCGTATTGCTCAGTACGGGGTGCGGTTACAAATTCGACCCCCGCTGATACCATCCGGTCGTAGGTGGATTGGAAGTCCTGGACGCGCAAAAAGAAGCCCACGCGGCCTGCCGTCTGTCGGCCCACTACCGCCAACTGCTGAGGACCGTCGGCCTTTGCCAGGAGAAGTCCCGAGCCCCCACCAGGAGGTCGCACCACGACCCACCTTTTGGGCCGCCCATCGTTGGTCATAGCGGGTGAGTCTTCCACCAGGTTGAAGCCAAGTGTGTGCACAAAGAATTCGATAGCGGGGTCGTAGTCCTCGACCACGACGTTCACCAACTCCAGCATACGGCGCACCTCTTTGCTCCCTCAGTCCGTCGATTCCTGGTTTTCGAAGGAGTTCAAGAGCAAAGCTCGTCATCCGAAGAAAAACCCTCTACCCACTCCTAAGTCCTAGTGTTTGGTCAGTTCGTCCATTTTTTCGAACATTTTTTCGAATGATTGAAGGGAGGTCAACTGTTCTTGACAATTATTCATGTCTAGAGTCGGTGTCGGTGTCCTGACCAGGACAAGCCGAATAGCCAAGGAGGTTGGACATGAAGGTTGGGGTCGACATGGGAAGTTCTACCCTGAGAGTGGCCATCTCGAAGCAGGGTGTGGTGTTGCGAGAGGCCTGCGCTATTGGAGATGCCCTACCGGGCAACGGGAAGTTCTGTTTCGGAACTGAAGCGGAAAAAATGATGGGCCGAACTCCTGACCACGTGCAGGCGCTCTACCCCATGAGTCAGGGTCTGGTGAGCGCCCCCCGTGCTGCCGGTGAGTTGCTAAAAGCCCTCCTTCCCAAGGCCGTAGGTTGGCGCTGGCGCCTCAAACCCGAGGTGGTGGCTTCGGTGCCTGGACGGATCTCCGACGCCCACCGAAGGGCCCTGTTGAGAGCCTTCAAGTTTGCCGGGGCTGAGCAGGTCAAATTGGTGGCCAAACCGGTGGCTGCCGCCTTAGGAGCTGACTCCAACACCAACATCGACTACGCCACTATGGTGGTGGACATCGGCTCGGAGACTACCGAGGTCGCTGCCTTGTCCCCCGGAATCGTCCTTTGCCAATCGATCCCAATCGGGGGTCGCCACTTTGACCGAGCCATCCAAAGATGCCTCAACGATCTGCACGAATTGGAGATCGACCTCTTCACCGCCGAACGCCTGAAACGAGAACTGGGCACCGCCTTTCCCGTTCGAGACGAATCGTCGTCCCCAGTCTATGGTCGAGAAATGGCAACCGGTCTGCCCCAGACGGTCAACATCAACGGAAAAGAACTCCGAGAGGCCGTGATGCACCCCCTGGAAGAGATCGCCAACCTAGTCAAACGAACCCTGACCCAGATCCCGCCGGGGCTAGCCACCGACGTCCTCGAACACGGACTGCTCCTGACCGGCGGAGGCGCCCTCCTGGAGGGTCTGGATCGCTTCCTCTCTCAGGCCTGTGAGCTCAAAGTTCGGTTGGCCAGGAACCCGGCTGACTGCACCGTCCTGGGACTCCTCAAGACCATAGAAGTCGACTCTAGTCAGCAGCAAACCGGATAAGGACAATAAGATGCTATACACCGAAAGCATGGAGCGGGTTAGCCCCCTCGTCATAAAAGAGATCGAGCACGAACGGCCGGTCACCCAAACCTGGTGGACCGGATTCGCCGATCGCTATCGCTCACCTCGGCTGGACCTGGGTCTATCTCTAGGGAGTGCAAGCTTCTTGGTAGCCATGCCCGGTCGTGCTCATCGCATTCCCGCCCGTATTGCCATCAACACCAGCACAGGTAAAGTGGTGGCTGCCGGACGGCTGGCCGCAGACATGGAAGGCCGAGAATCCGAGCAGGTCAGCGTGAAGCGGCCGGTGGTCGACG
The DNA here is from genome assembly GCA_050486105.1 of Vulcanimicrobiota bacterium. Classification (GTDB taxonomy): domain Bacteria; phylum Vulcanimicrobiota; class Xenobia; order Xenobiales; family JADMJV01; genus JAEXNA01. The sequence goes on along the minus strand of JBJHCR010000027.1, from coordinate 5,112 downwards.
GGGTGATCGTAGACCAGAACCTGGCGGGTCAACTCTTGAAGTCCACCTTGAGTTCCTCCAGACATGGCTTACTCACGGCTCCTAGAGTGGCCGTGGCCGTGCCGGGAGACCTCTCTGCCGTGGAAAGTCAAACATTGAGCGCCACTCTGGAGTTTGCCGGCATCCGCAGCATCTATATGGTCGATCAAGCCTTAGCCGCGGCAGCAGGTGCCGGTCGCGATCTGTTGAGACCCGATGGACACCTGGTGATCCATATGTCGGCAGGTGTGACTCAAGTGAGCCTATGTTCCTTGGCCCACTGCTTGCTGAGCCGAACCCTGAGAACTGCAGGGGATGCGATGCTCGCGGCTCTCCAAGATCTCGTTCGACGAGAGCACAGCCTGATCATCGGCAGGAGCGTGGCCAAGAATCTGTTGGATACTTTGGGATCGGCCCTGCCACCCCAAACCGAGCGAGAACTCACCGTGGCTGGACAAGCGGTGAATATCGGCAAGCCGGCCCAGAAGAGCATCACCTCCATCGAAGTTTATCGAGCTCTGGAACCGATCCTCGATGAGATTGCTGATATGGTCTGCAAGGCGGTGCGAGAACTGCCTATCGGTCTTCTCCCGGATGTGGAACGCTCTACCATCCTCCTCTCTGGAAGTGGAGCAACTCTGTCCGATCTCGACCGATTCTTGCACCTTCGCACCAGACTTAAGGTCACCGTTCCGGATGAGCCTGAGCTGTTGGTTGAAAAAGGCTTGCAGAAAATCTTGACCACCGCCAAGCTCCGCAGAGCGCTCTTTCTGAAAAACCCTTCAACCACCTACACCCCCGGCCTGGAAGAAAGAAGAGGAACGGCTCTGGTAGGGATGCTGATGTTGACCGCAACGCTTGCTCTGGCCAGCAGCAGCGCAGCTTGGTTGCCTCAGGGCGCGGCAGCGATGATCGAAGGCACGGTCCACCCTCTGGTCACCCCGGTGGCCCCGGCGAACCACGGATGGGGTTGGGTTCCGCCGCTGAAGACAGAAGATGATCAGGAAAACTCTCCCGAAAGCCTGATGACTAACGAGCTTCAAGCCGAAAACGAGCGGCTCCGCACACTCTTGAAGGCCCCGGCGCGAAAGTATGGGCAAAATGCGGTGACCGCCGATGTTTTGGCGAGGGACCCTAGAGGATGGATGTCGGCCATCACCATCAACGTCGGCAGCAGGCAAGGGGTAAAGCCCGGTATGATAGTCACCGACGGTCAGGCTCTGGTGGGCCAGGTTCATCGGGTGCAGGAGGAACGGAGCCAGGTTCGTCTGTTCACCGACACCAAATCTGTGGTGGCTGGTAAGCTGCAAAGCGGCAAGGGCGCCGGGGTGATCGTGGGGCATGGCAAGCAGAGAGTGGAAATGCGCTACCTGGATCCCGACTGTGGAATCAAGATCGGTGACCCGGTTCTGACC
>JBJHCR010000027.1:0-3669 GCA_050486105.1 Vulcanimicrobiota bacterium | reverse complement strand
GTTCTGACCAGCGGCCACGATGAAAGCTTTCCTCCAGGACTCCTGGTGGGAACGGTGAGCGCCGTGCATCGACCGTCAGAAAATTCGTCCTTGTCGGCTTCGGTAGAGATCGCCACCGACCTCACCAATCTATCCCAGGTGGTGGTGTTCCAACCGTGATTAAGATCGTCACCGCTGCTCTGGCCGCTCCCCTCATGGTACTCCTGCAGTCGACCCTACTCTACCAAGCCTTACCCGGGGACCACACCCCTGACCTCATTTTGATTTTCACTATGGCCTTCGCCTTCACCTGGGGGAGTGCCGGTGGAACCGCCATGGGACTCTGGGGAGGGGTGTTGGTGGGGGCGGTGCGCGGGGGCTTTTCTCTGCCTTTGGCCTGCTTGTATGGAGCAGTGGGTTGGCTTGCCGGGCTGTTTACCGAGCAATCGCGCAGAAAATGGCTCTTTCCAGTGGTGGGAGCCTGTCTCACGGTACTTCTCACCGTAGGGGATGGGGAGCTCGGTTCCAGGATGAGCGGAGAAGTTCCGACCATGGAACGCGTCCTGGGTTCTCTGGGTTGGAACTGCACTTTCTGTCTACTCTTGTTCTGGGTGCGTCCTCCACGAGGGAGTTCTAGCACATCTTGAGCAACCGATCGGGCGAACGCCGCAGTGAACATTTTCGTCTCCGCGAGATTGGACTATTCGGTCTGCTTTTACTGGTGGCCTTGGGTACTAGGCTCTATCAACTTCAGGTGCTGGAACACCTCAAGTATTCCAGTAGAGCCAACAATAACACCGTGGCGGCAGAGGCCATCACCCCTCCCAGAGGTCGAATCCTGGATCGAGAGCAGAGAATCCTGGTGAGCAACGCCCCTCAGTTCGAGTTGGTGGTGGTGCCGGGGGAGATGCGGCAGCGTCGAGAAACCATCGAGATCCTGTCAGAACTCCTGCGAGAAGATATTGAGGTCTTGCACCAGAAAATCATGGATGCCCATCCTCTGGCTCCTCTGCCCCTTAAGCGAGACTTGGACCAGGGAGAGTTGACCCGCTTCACTCAGGTGGCAGAAAAGCGTTCGGGGGTCAGTGTGAAAGCGGGCAGCATCCGTCGCTATCCCCACGGCACGCTGGCCAGTCATATTTTTGGCTACACTTCGGAGATCAACGCCGAAGAATTGAGGGTGCGCAGGGGATCTGGCTATGCCGCCGGAGACCAGATCGGTAAGCTTGGGTTGGAAAAGCAATACGACCAAATCTTGAGAGGACAGAAGGGCTCCCGCCAAGTCTTCACCGACGTTCTGGGGCGAACGGTGTCAAGCCATGAACTCAAGCCTCCCCAGGCGGGACCAGACCTGATTCTCACCCTGGATCTCGAAGTGCAGAAGGCTGCTGAGGCCAGCCTGGCGGCGACCTTAGAAGAGCTGGCCCTCAAAAACGGTGAGCGTTCCGGAGGAGCAGTAGTGGTCATGGAGGTGAACACTGGGGCCCTGAAAGCCATGGCCTGCCTGCCTCAGTACGATCCCAAGCTGTTCTCTCGGGGAATCACCTCCTCAGAATATCAAAAGCTCCTCGACGACCCGGGCTATCCCCTGGTGAATCGCTTGATCCATTCGGCCTTCTCTCCGGGCTCGGTCTTCAAACTGGTCACCGGAACCGCTGGTCTGCAGAACGGGAATTGCCGACCTGGAACCATCTTCTTTTGTGGCGGAAGCTATGCCGGAGCCAACTGCTTCGCCCGGGGTGGCCACGGTTCCATAGACTTTGAGAATTCGGTGGCTCATTCGTGCAACGTGGTCTACTACCAATTGGGAGTACAGATGGGAATCGATCGCTTGGTAGCCATCTGCTCGGCCTACGGACTAGGGAAGCCCACCGGAGTTGACCTCCCGGGAGAGGTTGGGGGCCTACTGCCCGATCCTGCCTGGAAGCAGAAGGTCTGGGAAGACCGTTGGTATGAAGGGGACACGGTGAACCTCTCCATCGGTCAGGGATTCCTGCTGGTCTCACCCCTACAGATGGCGGTGGTCACCGCCGCCGTGGCCAACGGGGGTACAGTGGTGACCCCGTATTTGGCCCAAAGAGCGGTGTTAGGAAACGGCAAAGAGGTTTACCAGAACAAGGCTGAGACTCGAGACTTAGGCATAGAGCCAGAGTTCCTGGCTTCCATGCGACGGGGTATGCGAGGAGCGGTGACCCACGGCACCTCCACTGCCGCTTATCTTGAGCACCTGCAGGTAGCAGGCAAAACCGGAACCATCGAAAGCTTTCCAAGCGTCTCCAACCCGAAGGGGCGAAATCACGTTTGGTTCGTCAGTTTTGCGCCCTACGAGAACCCTGAATATACCGTGGTGGTCTTTCTGGAAAAATCCGGAGGCTTCGGAGGCAGCCTGGCCGCCCCTATAGCTACCGATGTCTATCGCCATTTGTACCCCGCCCCCGGCGCCCAGATCGGGAGAACCGAGCGATGAGCAAGATTCGCTATTTGGACCTCGGGCTCTACGCTCCGGTAGCAGGACTGCTGTTCTTACTGTGGCTGGCGTTGTTCTCGGCAACCCAGTTTGGAGAAGCCGGAGAAGCCTCCAAGCAGTTGCTTTTCATCAGCCTTGGAGGTCTGGGCATGCTGGTTCTGAGCTTGGTGGACTACCGTCACCTCAGAGCTGCTGCCCTTCCCCTTTATCTGATAACAATGACAGCCCTGCTGGCGGTCTTAGCGGTCGGGGAGTCGGTGAACGGTGCCCAGCGATGGCTCTCTTTGGGACCGTTGGGCACCTTTCAGCCATCAGAAATGGCCAAACTGACCTCAGTGGTCTTGGCAGCCACCCTATTGGGGAACGGGTTGACTCTGAAGCGACTATCCCTGACCTGTGCCGCTCTGGGCTCCCTCTTCGGACTGATCCTGGTTCAGCCCGACCTGGGAACCTCACTGGTGGTGGCGGTGGTGGGCGCTGCGGTAGCCTATGCGGCTGGGCTGAATGGGACCCTGCTGTTCACCATCTTCGGCCTGGGCACGGCGGCCCTCCCTTATGTCCTCAAAGAATATCAGCGAGATCGGCTGATGATCTTCGTCAATCCCGATATGGATCCGGCCGGCATGGGATACTCTCTGGTCCAATCGCAAACCGCCATCGGCTCTGGGGGATTCTGGGGTAAGGGTTTCCTCCACGGTCATCTCACCCAGCACGGCTTCGTGCCGGAAAACTGGACCGACTTTATCTTCTCGGTGGTGGGAGAAGAGTTCGGCCTGTTGGGAAGCTTGGGCCTACTAGCCTTGTTCACTTTGCTCTTCGCTCGCATCATCCTCGCCGGTCTGGATGCCGTCGATCGCTTGGGCACTCTGCTCTGCGCGGGGGTGGCTACTATGCTGATCATCCAGGTCTTCATCAACATCGCCATGACCATCGGCATCGCCCCGGTGGTCGGACTCCCGTTGCCCTTCGGCAGTTTCGGCGGCACCGCCATGCTCACCTTCTTCTCGGTGCTCATCGGTGCCATGGCGCTGGGCCAGGCCGCGCCGTCCATCACCGCCTTTAACAACGGCCGCGGCGCCGCGGCGCGCGTGTTCGAGATTATCGACCGCAAGCCGGATAGAGACGAGGGCGACGACGACGACGATGACGCCGCCGCCGACCTCATCGGGCCCCGCGGCGCGCGGCGGCGGCGGCGGCGGCGGGGACAGGGGCAAGGACGAGGC
>JBJHCR010000026.1:0-34357 GCA_050486105.1 Vulcanimicrobiota bacterium | reverse complement strand
AGGCCTGAAACAGGGCCGCCGAGAGCTTGTGCAACGCATGGTAGCCTCGGGCTTAAGTGCAGAGCAGATCAGCGAGTTCACCGACCTTGAGGTGACTGAGGTGAAGAGGCTACTTGAGTGAGAGACATTTTGCGGTACTGAGGTGGGATTTCTTGTTCTAGTCTTGGCCGCGGTGGTCTGCTCCCAAGGCCCGTCCGGTTTCGTGGCTGAAGAGGAGATCGACCCCAGGCTAGAACTGCTGAAGACCCAAGAAGAAGATCTCGGCGAGGATTTTGAATGGCAGGATATGGATCTGCGATTTAGGGCACACGAAAACCCGACCTGGCCCCCCGTTCCTTGCACCCTCTTCTATGGACGGCAGAGTTTGGGGAATACCATCCCCACTGAAGACGGAGTGAACTGTGCTAGTCTTACCTTGGTGTAGGGAGCCTTCGACGACAATCTGACCCTCACTGAGGAGGTGTCCAGGTCGCTGAAAGTGTTGCTATTTGGCAGGGACTCTGAGCTGGTGGACCCTTCGCAAGACGTTTGAGGGTTCATCCTCGAGCTAGGGAACCATTAGGGAATGAGGGTCAAGGTGCTTCCTAAGACGAGTTTTTGAAACCGCCCGCTGAAGTCGAAGTCTCGAGTAAGAAAGCTTCGCGAGCCATACACATGATGGAATTGATCCGTCTGGGTCAGCTTTCCGGTTCCGTCTCCGAGAGCGAGGGTGAGGGTTCCAAAAAGATCTAAGATCACCGCATCCAAATGTCCGTCTCCGTTGAGATCTTCAAAAGCAATGTCGCTCCAGGCGCTTAAGGGTCCGCTCCGAGGTGGACTTTCGAATTCGATCACCGTCTCTCCGGTTTGTCCAGGATTGACGACGGTCATTGAGGGAAGATGCCTAAACCGGGCCGGGTCGGGATAGTTGGTACTCCCTGGACAAGCCGGCCTCGGCGACGGAGAAAAGTCCGTTCCTTCGTAGTAGCCGTCCCCGCCGCCAACCACCTCGGCTCGTCCGTCGCCGGTGAGATCGGCTGCCCAAATCGGCCCGAGGATAAGAGTGGAGTTGCTCACTGGCGGACCAAATACCGCAGGCGCCTGAGCAAAAAGGAACTGTTCCGCCCAAAGGTCTTCGAATCCGTTTCCGGTGAAGTCGGCGATCTTCGAGTGGGGGCTGAAGGTGGAGAGCACCGAAACAGGGTGAATGGAGTGCAGAACAAAGGTGCCGTCGCCGAGCCCCTTCCAAAACTCCACTTGTGGACCGGAAAGCCCGGGTCCGCTGTGGTGAATCAGGGCAAGATCGATGGTTCCGTCCTGATCGAGGTCGGTCAAAGGAGAGAGGGCGTTCCAGAACCCCAGAACTTCTTGACGGGGTTGAGGCTCGAAGTTTCCGGTGCCGTCCCCCAAATACACTTGAAAGCCATCTGGGACCTTGACCAAAACATCCAGGTGACCATCTCCATTGAGGTCTTCGACTCCCAGCCAATCGCTGGAGTTCGCCCACGGAGCATCCCCGGGCTGGAACTGCAAGGGAGCCTCACTCTGCAAAAACTGATCGCTATCCACCAGGTCCAAAAGCAGGTTGGAGTTGAAGTCTCCGGCTAGGCCTTGTCCATTCAGTGAGGGTTCCCCGATAAGTCTTTCCGGTCCAAAGGTGGCTTCTTCGCTTCCCAGCAGGATGGCAAGTCCTGAATCCACCCAACGGAGAAGATCAGGCCGTCCATCATCATTGAAGTCGGCCACGGCAAGACTCGGGTAAAGGGAACTGAGGTATTGCGCATTGTCGGTGTTTTGCAGGTCGAAGATGCCCCAGGTGGTCACCAAGAATCTGCCCATAGGATGCTGCAAGATATGCACCTGCTTGGTCCCTTTGCGATCTGGCCCCACAAAGATGGGCAAGCTGGGACCTAGGGAGAATGTTCCCTGTCCATCGTTGCTTAGGACCTGAAGGTTCGCTTCGGCTTTGCCCGTGGGAGTGAGGTCGACAACTAGGTCCAGGTCGCTGTTTCCATCAAAATCGAGGCTCTCAAAGACCCGAGTGACCAAGCCTTCGGTGGTCTCAAGATTGAGGCGTTGCTGGGGAGTGATCGGTCCCCCAGATCCATTATTCAGCCACACCACCAGATCTTTGGTGTCGTGGTCGAGCCGGACCAGGTCGTCAACTCCATCCCCGTTGAAATCTTCCACCACCGGGCCGGCGCCCACAGTGGGAAGCTCGATTTCGGGTCCGGGGGCAAAGGTTCCATCCCCCGCCCCCCAGTAGAGCCTTGGGAGGGCCGCCGGTTGAGGGGTGTTTGGGTAAACCAATAGGAGATCGAGATGTTGGTCCCCGTTGAAGTTCCCCAGCAAGGGTCGGGTGTGCAGGTGGTCGACGGCAAACTCAGGGCCTGGGCTGAAACCTCCCAAACCGTCTCCCCAAAGCACTCGAATCCTCGGAGACCCTGAGGGGTTGTCGTTGCAGGACAGACTTACCTGAACCACCAAGTCTTGGTGTCCGTTACCATTTAGGTCACCGTGATCGAGTTCATAGACGAACGCTTGAAGCGGCAAATAATGGCTCTCCATCTCGCCCTCAGGGCTCACCCGGGTCACGCTCAAGCCTCGGGGCAGAATGTCATCGTCGGCAATTCCCACCACCAAGAGACTCTGGGCCTCCCCAGGGAAAGTGACCACTCGTCCGGTAGGCCCGAGCCCAGCTTCGCTGAAGGCCGTACCGGTCAGCGGTGGAGAGGGTTGCCAAGGGAAATTGACCCGCCAGAACTCTCCTTTGTCTGGGTTCAGGGTTTGGAGAGTATGCTGGGCTTGAAGCAGAGGGTATTTCCGGGAAAAGGTTCCGCCGTCTTGGGGTCCCAGGTTGAGTTCGGATTGCCCGTCGAGTACTAGGCGATACTCGCCGTTGCGCCGATAGAGGTAGTCTAAGCTCTGTCGGCCCAACACCGCTTGGTCAACCTGGCTGGCCAGACGAGTGAGAGAAACCGGATCGGCCTGGAGTAATAAAAGGTCGGCCGAGCCCGGAGTTGAGCCGGGCAAGAGATTGTCGGCTTCGGAGATAAAGGTCAAGCCGAGATCCGACAGAGAGGGCAGATACGAGTCCCCGTTGCCAGCCTGATTGAGCAGGTTCCGTGAAAGCACGGCGCTTTGGTCTTCCTGGCGGCTCCAGCCGTAGACCTGCCAGTACCCGAACAGTTTGCTGCTGTACGCGGCAAGGCTCCCGTCGGAGTTGAGAGTTGGGGTGACCGCGTCCGAGGTCTGCTCGTGGGAGATCCTTTGTCTGATTCCCGGTTTAAGAGCTAGATATCTCTTAGGTCATCGGTGTCCGTGGGCAGCAAGCGGGCTTCGGTAGAAAGCGCGATGGTGCTGCCATCGGCGGAAATCGTCACCTCGAAAGTGTCGGCTGGGGTGTCGGGGGTAAGGCAGTGAAACGTACCTGAGAGTCTCTCCCAAAGAAAAGCGTTGACCACTCCTTCTTGGGCTCCGCTACCTAGGTTGGAAGCTCGGCTGAGAAACACTACAAACCGGCCGTCGCCGGAGACCGAAGGTGCCCAGCTCGGCCCATCTGCCACCCCTGTGACCAACCTGAGAGTGCCCAGGAGTAGGTCACGAAAGTACACGTCGCTTCGTGTTTCGTGTGACCTAGGAAGGTCGTTGTTCAACTGCTGGTCCTCGCTCAGGACCAGGTAGCGGTTCGCCCCAAAGCTTCGTTCCGGCAAGGTGCGCAGGAAAGGAGTTGGGGAGCTCGGCTGACCAGGTGGAGTCGGGCTTGGGCTTGGAGAAGGTGAGGTGGTGGGGAGTGGTGAGGGCGAGCTAGTCGGGGTCGGAGAAGGAGAGGCTGTGGGATTTGTGGTGGGTTGGGGACTAGGCGAAGGTGAGGTGGTAGGACTAGGATCTGGTTGAGGGCCCGGCGGAGGTGCGACGGGCTGGAGGGGCAGCTCGAAAGCCAGAGGTGGGCTGGACGATCCCGAGCCACCTCCGCCGCTGGCCACGGTTCCGAAGAGAAGCCAAACGATGAGAAATCCTAACGGGATCAAGAACCCAGGGCGCCGACAAATTTCCACCACAGCTCTCCTTTACCACCCAAAATTCACGCTGCTAAGGGGAAGGCCCTCTGTCCTTCTGGTCAGTTGTGACACAGAGCCCAAGGACGAGAGCGGAGATTTCGAAGGACTTATAGGCCCCTTTTTCGTTGTGCTGAGAACTTGCCAAGACCCAGGCTAGTCAGGGGCCACAGGAAATCTCGCCAAGACCCGGGCGTGGGAAGCAAGACTCGACCGGCTCTCTCTTGGTCGGACCTGTTGGGTCCAGAGAAAGAGAAGCCAAGCGATCAGGAATCCCACCGTCTCACCAACCTCATCACCCTAAACGGCAAGGTTGTTCCTGCCCAGGCACTCAATCTTGGTCGAGAGATTCCTCAATATAACGATCAACGAGTTGCTCTAGTATCGCCAGCGGCACCGAGCCCTGGGTGAGAATGACCTCGTGAAACTCCCGAATGTCGAAGCTGTCTCCCAGAGCCTCCTTGGCTTTTTCTCGTAGCCTGAGGATCTCGATCATGCCGATCTTATAGGCTGTGGCTTGTCCGGGCATGACAATATGGCGATCGACCATTTTCTGGCAATCTTCTTTTGGGTTCGGGGTGTTGGCCAGATAGTAGTCGACACCTTGCTGTCTGGTCCACTTCTTGGAGTGAATTCCCGTGTCTACAACCAATCGAGCTGAACGCCAGAGTTCCATGGCCAGGCGCCCGAAATCAGAGTAAGGGTCCTCATAGAAACCGATCTCTTTTGGGAGGTATTCGCAGTAAAGGCCCCAGCCTTCGATGTAGGGGGTGTGATAAGTCAGTCTACGAAAACGGGGCAATTCTTCGAGTTCTTGGGCCATGGAGAGCTGCATGTGGTGTCCGGGAATGGCCTCGTGGTAGGCCAAGGCTTCCATCTGATACTTGGGCATGCTGTTCATGTCGTAGAGGTTGGCGTAGTAGATCCCGGGACGAGAACCGTCGATAGCAGGCACCTGATAAAAGGCCTTGCCTGCCGACTTCTCTCGAAAGGCCTCCACTGGTCGGACCTCAAGCTCGGCCTTCGGCTTGGTCAAGAAGAGTTCGTCGAGTTTGTCTCGCATGCGGTCCACGATGGCCACGGCTTCGGCTAGGTAGGCTTGGCGGCCCTCATCAGTGTTCGGGTAAGTCTGATTGGGATCGGATTTGAGATGGGTGAAAAAGGCCTGGAGGTCGCCCTCGAAGCCGAGTTCTTCGATGATCTGCTCCATCTCCCGGTGAATTCGAGCGACATCTTTGAGGCCGATTTGGTGGATCTCTTCGGCGGTCAACGAAGTGGTGGTCGCCTTCCGGAGCAGATGGGCATAGTACTCTTCACCTTGGGGAAGCTTCCAAATTCCGTCGTCATCGGAGGCCCGTTCCCTTTGCGCGGCCAGAAATGCGCGCAGAGTGCGGTAGGCAGGAGCCCAACCGTCTTGCATGGCAGCCCTCCCGTCCTCGAGCAAGCGCGCTTTGTCCACCTCAGAGAGCTCCAAGTTCTCCACCTTGGATTGAAAATCGGCGTAGACCGAATTCGGCGTCTCTCGGTTGTCGTCCAACGGATAGCCCTTGAGCAGATTGTCTATGTCTGACAAGGCGTAGTCGAAGACGAAACGCGGAGGCACAACGCCTTTCTTTTCCCGGCGTTCCAAGCCATCGATGAGCTGCGCAAACAGGGCTGGCAATCGTTCCAGGCGCAGGACGTAGTCTTCAGCGTCCCAGCGGTCATTGACGCCGTGTATGCTGATGAGAAAGGCCGGGATCTCGGATTGAATTCCGTACATCTGGTTGATTGGGTAGTCGTGATCGGCAAAAGTGAAGACTTCGGCTTCTTGCTTGGCCTTGAAGAGGAAGAGATCGAGAGAAAGTTGAGTTTGGGGATCCAAATCGTGAGAACCGAGCTCCCTTTGCAACCGCTCGGCCCAACGCTCCATGATCAGCTCTTGGGCGCGGGTCTCTTCAGGAGTTAGGTCATCCCAACGGTCGTAGAAGACGCGAGAACCAACCCGTGAGAGAGCTGTAGGCCTACGTTCCAGAAGTTCTTCGAAGGCGTCGTCGAAGAGGAGATCGGCCCGTTCTGCCAGGGTGTTCTTGGGTCCCTCGGATTGAGCGAGACCTGGCGAACTCAGGCAGAGCAAGCCTCCGAGGGCTAGGGCGGTCAGGAGCTTGGATGGTGTTTGCATAGTACATTCGGGGTACGCCCCGGACTTGGAGCATCCCTTTCTCTGTTCGCAGTAAGTGTTCAGTCAAGCTTGAGCGTGACGGCTCCCTGACCAGGTATCCAGGAATTCTCGCCTCCGGACTGGTACACTTCGGCCCATGCGTGTGCTCCTGATCTCTCCCTTCCACGGTCGAAGCAGTCACGGTGCTTGGGCCCGGGGGTACCAGAGGGTTTCTAGGCACCAGTTCGTCGAACTGACCTTGGAAGACCGGGCCTGGGCTCGGCGCCTTAAGGAGGCTGCCTGGAACTTGGCTCCCATGGCCCTCGCCGTTTCCGAGCCGATCGACCTCATACTAGCCACCAGCATGACCGATTTGTCGACCCTCTTTGGCCTAGTGAGAAGAAGTCCCCTGGCCCGGTTACCGACGGTCCTTTACATGCACGAAAACCAGATGACCTATCCGGTGCGACCCGAGGGGAAGAGGGAGCCTCACTTGGTCGCCATAGGTTTCAAGGCCATGTTGTGTGCCGACCACCTCTGGTTCAACTCTGAGCACAATCGACAAGAAACCTTGGCCGCCATACCCGTTTGCTTCCCTACTTCTGAGGATGCTCTGAAAGAGGACTGGTTGGTTTCTCTAGGTCGAAAGAGCGAGGTCATGCCGGTGGGGCTCGAATTGCCGGAGGTTCTTGAACCTGTCAGGCCTCCAGGGCGCAAACCGATCGTGCTGTGGAACCAACGCTGGCAGTGGGACAAAGCCCCGGAGGTCTTTGTAGAGTTTGCCCTAGAGTTGCGCCGTAAGAGTGATTTCTGCCTCGTTCTGCTCGGAGGCGAGCCACATCGCGAACCTCCCGAACGTCGAGCGCTCAAGGAGGGGTTCGGCTCCGACTTGCTGCACTGTGGATGGTGTTCAAAGGAGCAGTATTGGCATTGGCTTCAGCAGTCTGATCTCACCGTGTCCGTAGCCAGGCACGAATTCTTCGGACTCTCTATCCTTGAGGCCGTGGCGGCTGGGGTTTTCCCGCTGCTCCCCCACAACTTGAGCTATCCTGAGGTGCTGCCGAAGACGTTTCACCGGGCCTGTTTATATTCGGACTTTTCGGATCTGCTAAAGCGGGCGGAGAAGTTCTTGACGATGGGTCCGGACCCATCGGTGGATCTGGAGGCCTTACGCAAATCACCTCGTCGATTCGACTGGCGCATCTTGGGCCGAAACTACGACGACAAACTAGAAGCAATCGTGAGCCCGAGTAATTACTGAGCTTGGGGTAGACATCTCAGAACTCTGTGGGAACCCTATAGTGAAGAATTTGGAGGTGCAGCCCCATGGGTAGAGTAGTGAGCGGAGTAGCGCGCGGCATCAGTAGGGTGGCGCGGGGAGTAGCAAAAGTCGGCGGAGGCCTCCTCAAAAAGGGCTTGAGCCTAGTCGGCAAGCTAGGGAAATTTGCCCTGCCACTGGCGGGCTTAGCTATTCCCGGTCTCGGCATAGCCGGGCTGCTCGGCAAGTTTGGTGGCCTAAGCGGCGTTTTTGGAGGCTTGGCCGGCAAGATGGGCCTGGGGAATCTGGGAAGCATGTTCGGCGGCTTGGGTGGTCAGCTTGCCGGCACCTTCGGCAACATTTTCGGCGGCGGCAACCCTCTCAGCATGGGGATGAACTTATTCTCCGGCTTCGGTCAGCAAGTCAGTGGCGGACAACAGGTTGCTCAGGTGGGGCATCAAGCCGCCACTCCCTTTGTGCCGGATCTCGGTTTTGGCAATCCTCTCATGGCTTTGTCTTTGGGCATGGGCGGAGGATACTTCGCCTAAAAGACCGGCCGGAAAACCCTATATTCTCAAGGAGTGCATTCCGATTTCTCACCTTCGGGATGAACCTTTGTTTGTTCTAGAGAAGGGGTTGACATGCAGAACCTAACCACCCCGTCTCAGGCGACGAACCAACTGATCACCCTCGCTCTTCAGGTGGCCGAAGGCCAGCTGAACTCCGAGGCTCTCGAGCACGCTCTGAGCCTGCGTCTGCAAGGCATGGAGGCGGTGACAGAAGATTTCCATCAGCGAGCTCAAGCTCTCGGAGAGAGTTTTCTCATTTCCCACGGAGAGCTCATCGAGCGGGTCTCAGAGGCCTATGATTCTTATCATCGTGCCCTGCAGGAACTTCATGGCTACTTTGATGACGACGATAAGCAACACCTCTACAGCGGAGTCGAGACTTTGGCCGAGGTCACCGCTCCCATGTTGGACCTACTCAAGGAGTACAGCGAGAAGCACCTGAGTTTTGGGCCCTCCCCGTACCCTTTGATGAATAGTGTCCGCAATACCCTTCTCGGGCTCCTCTCCCAAGAAGTTGGACCAGAGGCTTTGGGGGCGTTAACCGAGCAGGCGGTGCAGTACCATCAGCAGGCGATCTCGGATATCTCAAGCAGCGACTACGCCGAGCGTGAAGGCTACCGATCGAAGGTTAAAGCTTTTGAAGATGTCATTCGCGCCTTGCGAGATTTGGACGTTCCCAGGACCACAGAGGACCTCGACGAGGCTCTCCGACCCTTGCAACTGGCTTTGGAGGCCATCACCTCGGCCGACGAAAAAATCTTCGCTGAGAACAATAGTCTGGCCCCCACCCCCATGTCGGCAGCCAACGTGGTGATCAACACCGCCCGAGGGGTTTTGAACGGGCAGTTTGAGCTTTCCATAATGGAAGAGGCATTACACTGGTACAAGACCTACACCGAACAGATCGAAGAGCAGTTCGATGCTGCCGTGGAAGGTGAGACCAACTCCATCGTGATCCTGGAGGAGCTGCCCCGCACCCGAGAGGTCATCGACCTTCACGACGAAGTCGTCGAAGCCCTAGTCGCCAGTCTGCAAGATTTTAGACCAGAAACAGTAGAGCCTCTTCTCGATGAGCTCGAAGGAGTGGTCGAGCGTCTCCACGCCAGCAGCGAAGTTTATCTGGAAGCTGCTCGCAGAGAAGGTAAGTTGGTTTGCGTGGTTTGCGGGCATCCCAACCCTCCGGACAACCGAGTCTGCGAGTCCTGCGGACAAAAGCTTCCCCAATTGGTGGACCCCAATCTTTATGCTCGGTCCACCTTCGAAATTGAAGAGCGCACCGGTCTGGGAGAGACCGAAGAAGACGGAGTGGTCACCGAGAACGTTCTGAAGATCTTTGAGGCCTGCTATGGATTCTTTGAGCAGAAGATCTCCGAGGAAGAGTTCCGAAAGGTCTTGGCCTGGTCGCGCAAGCAACTCGAGGCTGCTGATGCCGGAATTCAAGCCATGGCGGAGTCGGAGTTGACTGAGATGCAAAAGGAAAAGATGACGGAATCCGAAGTTGAGGCTTTCGAAGAGAACCGCACTCTCTTTTTGGACTCCAAGCACCTTTTTGAAGAAGGGATCGATGATTGGAGTGAAGGCCTTGAGAAGATGGAGGAGTACGTCGAAACCCGCCATCGTCCCACCCTAGAGGCGGGGATCCAGAAACTGTGGATCGGCTCTCAGAAAGTTCATCAAATTCAAAAGGTCTCGGAAGTGGCCGAAAAAGCCCTGGCAGAACTCGAAGAAAAAGCTCGAGAGCAAGGAAGACCTACGCCACCGACACCTGCTGCTGAGATCGAGCTGGAGCCGGAAACCAATGCCATTCAAGACGAGTTCACCGGTTAGGGCGACCGGGAATCTCCTGTCTTACGCTTTCTGGAGTTCGAAAAGATCGGCGTAGAGAAAAGGCACGGAAAGCAAACCGCTGATCAAGTGGGCCGGGGCCCCAAAGTGGCACAGCCCTTCGATGGTCGCTTTGCGGGCATAGCCAGGAAACGGGTAGCGATTGAAGTTGCGGTGGTGTTCGACGACCGACAGACCGACCTTGCTTAGGCGTTCAGGTAAGTCTTGGCCCTTCTCAATGAGGGCCGGGCAGGTCGAGAAGAGAACCCGGGCTTCGGGGTGATCCGAGAGCCCTTCGGCGCAGCAAGCAAGAAAGTGATCCATACCCTGGGCTTCGTACATAGGATCGGTGAAGACCAGTTCGTAGCGGCCTCGAAATTCTGGTGGGAGACCTCTTTTCAGATCCGCCTTAACCAAGGTAACGGTTTCCTTGAGGTGCGGTTGCAGATAGACGAGAAGGTCGTCGTCGAGCTCCAGAATCTCTGCCTGAGTCGCTTGGCGGAGTCCCCACAGCAGGCCTAAGAGGTCGTCGTCTCCGAGGAACAAGGCTCGTCCGCCTTGGGGGAACAGTTCACTCGCCAGCTTGACTCGTCGCTCTGAGGTCTCGGGGAGGCACGGCTGCTGTTCGTAGTCGATGCGAGGCAGAGGGCGTCCGGCAGAGGCCAACAAGAAATCCGACCTGCCAAAGCTGGGATAGGGTTCCAGGCTCTGGCAATCTCTTTCCAGGAAGGTCCAGGCGTGCTCGGTGACCGCCTGGAAGAGGGCTGGAGGGTTGTGCCATAAGTAGTCCAGAGTTATGGTCTTCGGCATAGTCTGATAAGGGTCACGTTGAAGTCGAGGCTCCAAGATGGATCGGCATTTCTCTAGGCGCAGCGCTGCTGTGGGAAACTCTTGCCAGAGCGCCTTGCGCCGAAGTTTTAGCTCTTCACACAAGAAGCGATCCAGGGCAAAGATTAGGCCTTCGGCGAGGGGGCTCGTCACTGGGGTTTCGGCAGGCAGCAGCAGATCGGCGGCTAGAGCACGCTCCAGCAAGGCCGATTTGGTGGGAGGTTGGCCTTCCAGGATCTCGAGGAGAGCTTGGAGATCTTCGGGGCTCAGCAAAGCGCGACGCCCGGTGCAGAGATTGTTGGCTTGGATCTTCTCACCGAACTGCTTGAGCCAGAGGTGTGGGGTAAGAACGTAGCTCGATGGCTTCATTGGGAGCCCCCTTCGGTTTTTCCAGGTCATGG
Organism: Vulcanimicrobiota bacterium; assembly: GCA_050486105.1. Taxonomy (GTDB): domain Bacteria; phylum Vulcanimicrobiota; class Xenobia; order Xenobiales; family JADMJV01; genus JAEXNA01. The sequence goes on along the minus strand of JBJHCR010000026.1, from coordinate 23,300 downwards.
CCTGGTTCGGAGCGAACCTGAGTTGATGATCACAGCCCTTTTCGACGATCACCATGAGGCCCTGGTGTGCTGGCGAGAGGCCGGATTGACCAATTTGGTTTGCCTCCACGTAGACGCCCATCTCGATGTCATGGAGACAGGGTTTTCCCAGGAATCGCTGGCCGGGATCGCAGCAGCCCAAAGTCGACAGGAACTCGAACGTTATCGATGCACCGCGAACCTCCCTGGAGGGGGGTTGCACTGCGGGAACTATCTGTTGCCGGCCTTGGTGGACGGAACGGTGACAGAGTTGATATGGCTTGTTCCTCCTCATCTTTTTCAAGGGGACTCTCTACTCGACAGCGTTAGAGGCGAGCTCGGCAACTGGCTGGACTTGACCTTCACCGAGTATCGCAGCCTCAAGGTGGTGGAGGGCCGAGTTGAAGGGATTATCAAGGGCCGTCCGTTCACGGTTTGCACCGCGGAAACCCTACCCAGGCTGAGTGTCGAACAGAAAGCTCGTCTAGCTCTCGATATCGACGTGGACTACTTCGTGCGCTTGTCCGATGACGTGGTTTGGCAGACCCCTCAGCAACTGGGTGTTTGGCTCTCCGAGCTAGAACCCAAAGTGCTGACCATCGCTACCTCTTGCGAAGGGGGCTATACTCCTCTGGAGCATCGTTATCTTGGAGCCGTTTGCCTGCATTTATTCGGTGGTCTCGGCGATGGGTGGTCTGGACTGGTGCAAGCAATCGTACAAGGCGACCTCGAGGCCAACGAAGAGTGCCGGCGAACTTTATGGGGACGGCTACTCGACAACGATCTTCCCGAGGCGATCCGGCTTTCTTTGCTGTATCGTCTCGGCCGACGAGAAGAAGCGGTTCAAGGGGATTCGGGCTACCAGCATGAGCCGCTCAATTTGGTCGCTCGACGCTTAGAGCAGCGGCGATACCAAGACGGTCTCGACCTTTTGTCGGAACTGCAGGCTCTCGACCCTATCGGAGTCTATCTTGGAGCCTACCTAAACTCCAGATTGAGTAGGCACGAAGAAGCGGTAGAGGGATGGCAGAGGCTGCTGCACGGTCACCAATTGGGAGAAGCCGAACGAAGCCTGGTGCTGCGCATGCTGGCTGAGAGTCAACTGCATCTAGGGCAACAGGTGCAGGCATTGCAGACCTTAAAGCAGGCGGATCTTTTGGAGCCGAATCGGGCGGATATCCTGTTCTCTCGAGCCAAGGTGGAGAAAGCTCGGGGAGCCAGACAAAAGGCTATTCGAAGCATGAGGAAGGCCCTGAGATCTGCCGAAGGACGCTTGTCCAGCCTACCCATGCTGCTGGAGGCGGCTCGTCTCTACGAAGAACTAGGCCAGAGTGCTCTCGGGCGAGCCACTCGAAGGGCACTCAAAGACAACGACGTCACTGGGCGGTACACCATAACCTCTCTGCTGGAGACCAGTCCTCGTTGAAGATCGGGGTGCGCGATGCGAACGACGGCGATCTTCGCTTTGTCCGAAGACTGGCGGAGGAATCAGCTGTTTACGGTATCCCCTATGGTCGCGACATCAAGAACTCTGCAGTCCAGGCGAGGGCCAGACAAGGTGTGAGAAATCTTGAGCCAGGGTCGGATTTGATCTTTCTGGTGGCTTATCACGAAGCAGACCAACGTCCTCTGGGATACCTGATTTTGCAGTTGCGGGAAGAGGAACCGTCCACCGGCGAACTGCAGTCGATGATCTACGACCTAGCGGTTTCTCCACGGTACTGGGGAACTGGGGCCGTCCGGGAATTGGTCTTGGCAGCTTGCCGCAGAACGGCTCAGGAAGGCTTGCCCTACATGGTTGGAGAGGTGAGTGCCCACAATGAGCGGACCTACCTCCAAGCTCTCCGCCTGGGCTTTGAGCTGGAGCGACTGAGAATCGTCATGCACTGTTCTGAGGAAGGGCCAATTCCTATGCCTGGGCGGGCCACCCAAGAGAAAGCCTATGAAGACAGCCGCCGATCCCGACAGCGTCTGGAACAAGGAATCGGAATTCCCGGACGTTGGGCTCAGGTCCGTCGTTGGCGGCTGGGCCGTCCTTTGACAGACTGTTAACTATTTTTTCGCGATTTTTCAGGGTTCCGAGTCTATTATGAGAGCATGCTCATCCAGAATGGACCCCAGACTCCGCTCGCCCGCGCGGCTCGCCCTCAGGCGAGTGGTGTTGATTTGGAGCAAACTGCTGAGGTTCAGGCCGAGGAGGCGGGCCCCGCATCGGAGGAACTCGAACAGTTTTCGGTGGGTCCCCTGTCTGGAGATTCGGGGCAACGGATAGCCCATTTCCTTCGAGGTGTCACCCAGGAATCTTTAGAACAGCTGCGCTACATATCCACCGCCAGTGCTTTCCACAACGTGGGAAGTGCAGCAGGCTCCTTAGCCCTCACCCCATTAGCCATTAGAGTCGCCGAGAATAATGCTCCTCTCATCGGAGGCTTGGCTATCGGTGGTACGGTAGTGGCCGGTGCCATCGGCGCCGTCATCGGAGTCAGTTGGCTGCACAATCGAGACAGCAAAGAAAAGGAAGCCAGCCTGAAGAACAATGGGGGATTCTTTAAGAAGGCTGCCGACGCCTCTCTCGACGTCGCCGCGGGCCTCAAGGCACTTCCCAACTTTATTTATCCGACGGTGAGCGGGGCGACCCCCGAGCAACTCAAGGAAATTTACGCCGGTCTAGACCAACTCCCCCTCCAGCATGTGACCTCTGCCGCGACCATTGATGTCATTCCGAACCTCACCGATACCGGAATTTCTGGAATGGCCCAGCCAGGGTCCTCTCACGTGCGAATCTTATTGGATTCTGGTCGGATGGATCTCAATCAGCCTGGGCTTTTCCCGGTGAACGTCTGTTGTACCTCAGGTCTCCCTTGCGAGCACACCATCATGATGGAGGGTCCATCTCGGGCTCAGCGCCTGGTTTTCCACGAGCAAGCCCACGCAGTGGACTTTGGTGGTGGCTTCGGGCTCCTCGGTTCCTACAACTGGAGAACGGGTTTCGGAAAAGAACCCTTTGTCAGCAATTATGCCAGCACCAACCGCTACGAAGACTTTGCTGAGTCCTATGAGGCCTACTTTACTAATCCTAGCGATTTTCGAGCTCGCTTCCCCGAGAAGGCGGAAGCCATAGAGATGGTGGCCCGTCAAGATGCTCTGCATCAGGCCATGGATCGTCCCAAGGTTCGGGAAGCAGGAAAAGCCTTGGGAGAAGCCATGGGTCGCGTGCCTCATCTCCGAACGGCCTTTGAAGTCGGAACTTCTCTCATCGGTCCAGTGCAGATGTATCGCGGTGCCAGCGGGCTGATCGAAGGACTTAGAACGGGAGACCAGCAGCAGCAACTGGCGGGGAAAATGAACTTGGCTTCAGGGCTCTTCTTGAGTCTGCCTGGGGGATCTCCTATGGCTTTGGCCAGCAGTCTCACCGGGGCGGCTCTCAAGACCATCGCCGGGAAGGATGAGGAGAGCCAGGAATGGGCTAATCGCGTGGCTGATCACGTGCTGGCTGCTTCAGCCGGACCCTTCGGCATGACCACCGCAGCGGTGGTCAAGGAATTGAAGGCCAACGGCTTGCGCTTCGATGATTCTCACGGCTTCAATGCTGAGGGTTGGCGAGCTTCACAGCCGAACAAAAGAACCATTCTCAAGGGCACCGTGGCTACGGTTGGTGGACTGGTAGGAGGAGCCTTGGCCGGAGCAGCCATCGGAGGCGCTGTGGCCGGGCCTCACGGCGCCATCGCTGGAGCCTTCTTTGGACAGGTCACTGGAGGGGTGGTCGGTCTGGCAGGTTATGGAACCCTGAGAACTCTGGCTGAAGATCGTCGAAGCCAGCATCCCTTAGCTTTAACCAAGAAGGATGCCAGATTCTTGATGACCACGGTAGGGGGCTCGGTGTTGGGCGGTGCTGCTGGAAGCGGTGGTGGAATGGTGGCCGGCCGTGCTCTTGGTCAGGCGGTGGGAATGGCTCTGGGTGGGCCTCAAACCTCGGCGGCCTTGGGCAGCGTAGGCGGATGGGTCGGACTGATGACTGGGGCCTACGGAGGCGCAAAACTCGGTTCCGCCGTCGGCTCGGGTCGGGTGTTCGGAACCAGCGAGCGGGCGCGAGAGTATCTCGACACCACCACCCTCTTGTCTCCTCCCAAGGACACCGATTCCGAGTCTCTCCCAGGACTTCTTTCCGGCTCTTAGAGTCGCTCCTCGGTGCTTTGGCCCACGGAGAGCAGATACGGACCGGGATCGAAGGCGTGTTCTTGGGCCAACTGTCTGAGGTAGTTCAAGCTTTCTCGACTCAAGGAAGGGAGCTGTAAGGCTCGCTCCGAGGCCTCGGTTTTCGAGCACAAGCCTGCTTCAGTGGCCGCACTCAGGAGTCCCGAAGCTAACCTTCTCCGGGTGTTGGTTGCCCAGTCTGCTACCATGGCCAAGTCGTCCACCCAAGCCAGCACAGCCTCCTGCTTCACCGTAGTGTTTGGAGTTGACCATTGCTGCAAGAGGAAGAGGGAGGTGAAATCTCGGTACAAAGGGTCGCTGAGTTGCAGATGCCAGTGGCAAACGACTTGGCAGCAAGCGTGGTCTTGAGGGTCCCAGGAGCGAATTTTCTCAAGGCAAGTTCGGGGAAAACGCTGACGCAGTTGGGTTAGCAGCAGCCGAGCCCTGCTCTCGGAACTGTTCGGAAACCAGTTTTCCTCTATGGCCGTAGAGAGGGCGAACTCTTGAGGCACATCGAGAAACCTTCGCCAGAAGACCTTGCTGGCCTCAACGGCCAAGCCTAAGCGCAACAATCCGGTATGAGGCCGATGGACTTCCAGCACCCGGGGAGTTGCCTGCTTACCCTTCCTTCTTGGCTGGTTTGGCGTGGAAGGTAATGGTGGGGGCGATGGCTTGCCATAGGGTGGCCGCTCCACTTCGAGAACCGGCTGGATAGTTGAGAATGAAGAGGCAGACCTCATCATCGCGCAGATTGAAGACAAAAAGAGACTCTTTGCCTGGCTTGACCTTACCCACAAGAAAACTCACTGCGGGTTTTCCCCCGAGAGTCGCTTGGGCCGTACCGATGATTTCGGCTCCTCCCGCTTCGAGTCGAATCTGCATATGCTCGGCGAAGTCATCGGCTCCGAAATCGACCTTTTCTCCCGTGGTTACGAACAGAGACACTTCTCCGTTCGGCACTTCGTAGGCTATCAAGGTGTCGTCGGGTGGAGAAGCCACCGGTTTGAAGTCTGCAGGGACAACTAGGGACAAGCTCTTATCGGTTGCGGTCACCCTCTGGGGCTCAGCCCAACTCCAAAGAGTGAGCAAGGCAAAGATCGGTGCCAGCGCCCAGAGACTCGGGAAGGACCGAGGATAGGGGACACCTCTCATTGCTCTCATACGCTTAATACCGCCATAAGGAGTTGCTTCGGGTTTCTTAGTTTTGGTCCTGTGTCTGGGGGGATATGAACCGAGTTTTGGTGAACTCTAAACTAAGTGGAGCAAGTTCTTTCATTATCCCAAGCATGCCGAGCTCTATTGAGCCGATTGGCTCGTTATGGGGCGGTCTGCGCCTTGGTCTGCTTAGCCGCCTTCATTCCGTTGGCGGGCCTGACCTTGCTCACTCCAACTGAGACCGGCGTCCACAATTGGGGCGAATTTCTCTTCGCCAGTTCTTTGTTGTGCCGCTTCCTGACTCCGGTAGCTGCGGTGGCCATAGTCATCGGACTGGCACGCAGGGAGAATCGGGCTCAGAGTGATCGAACCCTGTGGAGGACCCTCCTCAGCTTTGGTCTTCCGGCTATAGCTCTGGCTCTAGCGATCAACTTTTTCACCCTCTTCGCCAGCCTGTTGCTGGTCCTGCCTGGACTTGGTTTCTTGCTTGGGAGCAGTATTGCGCTGCCTATTCTGGTGGTGGAGCAGACCAGCATGACTCGAGCGGTTCACCGAAGCTGGGAGCGCACGAGAGATTATCGGAGAGTCATATTGGGGTACTGGTTGGTGGTCTGGGGCCTCATTTCCGGCTTCTTGCTCAGTGTGGCCTTGCTGACCACCAAGGGGCAAGTGGCAACTCTGTTTTCTCATCCTCTGGCCCAGAGTGAGGCTCTCATTCCTCTGACGCTGGCTTTCTCTGTCGCCTACAGCGTGGTGGTGGTAGCTTCGTACAGCCTATACGTCGGTCTCACCGCTGCAGTTCCGTCCTTGGACGCCTGAGTAACGTAGCCACAAAGCGTTGTTTTTGCTAGCTTCGCTCACCAAAAAGCAGGCTTGCGGTCCGTCACCTCCTCCGATCCTCTACCAAATGTAGTATAATCATTAATGAAAAACTGCTAGATATTGCGGTTTGTTCTGTTGACTTTCGATCTGGTCATGGTCCATAAAAGTGAGGCGCTCGATCGGTTCGGTCCGACAACTTCGGCCCGGTGCCCGAAGGTTGGAGTCAACCGAGGGCAGCCTTGATGTGAAACATTTGGTCTATAGAGACATAGAGTACAGTTTGGAGTTAGGAAGAGATGAGTAAAGCTACCTTGCCGCAGAATTCGGCCACAACGCTCGAGTTCCATTGCCACGACGATTTGGAGAATCAACTTTCTCCTTTAGGCGAAAAGATATTTCTAGACCGTTATGCTCTTAAGGACGGATCAAAGCAATCCCTGAGCCAAGGAGACCTGGTGGTCGTGGTGGTGGACCAGAAGACCGGACAACGAGAGATCGGTCGGGTAGAAGAGTTGTTGTCCAACCCTACGGGAGACGGAGATATCGCTACCGTGAGACTACGTGATGGCAGTCTGGTCGAGCGAAGTCTGGAGCACGTCGATAAGCCCCTGGAAACCAAAGTGGAACGGTTGATGGAGCGGGTGGCGCACGGGGCCGCCGCAGTGGAAGGGTCGGCCGAGGCCAAGAGCTATTGGGAAGAAGAATTTCGACAGCTTTTGCAGGGCTGGAAATTTACCCCGGGAGGTCGCATCTTGACCGCCTGTGGAACCGAACAGAACCTCACCTTTTACAATTGTTACGTGATTCCCAGTCCGGTAGACAGCCGAGACGGCATTTTTGAAACCCTGTCGCAGATGGCTGAGATCATGAGTCGAGGAGGGGGGGTTGGGATCAACCTTTCGACCCTTCGCCCCCGCTATGCCTACGTCAAGGGTGTGAATGGCCGATCTTCGGGCTCGGTGTCTTGGGGAGGCCTGTACTCCTTTGTCACTGGGTTGATCGAGCAGGGTGGGTCTCGGCGTGGTGCGCTCATGCTGATCCTCAATGTCTGGCATCCCGACGTTCTGGAGTTCATCTCCTCGAAGAAACAGATGGGTCGGATCACCAACGCCAACATTTCTGTCGGCGTCACCGATGATTTCATGCAGGCGGTAGAGGCCGATGGAGACTGGGAACTTTGCTTCCCGGACACCAGCGACCCGAAATATGCTGACGGCTGGACCGGGAACATGAAGACCTGGCGCGAGAGAGGCGGTCAGGTGGTGGTGCACAAGGTGGTCAAGGCCCGAGAGATCTGGCAGACCATTATCGAGAGCGCTTGGGCTTCGGCTGAGCCCGGGCTTTGGTTTGTGGACCGCAGCAACGGCATGAGCAATTCCTGGTACTACGATCAGGGAGATCTCATCTGCACCAATCCCTGCGGCGAACAGCCTCTCCCGGCTTGGGCGGTGTGCAATCTGGGGCACATCAACCTAAGCAGATTTGCCCTACAAGGCAAGGTCGATTGGGACAGCCTGGGCCACTCGGTGAGGACGGCCGTTCGATTTCTCGACAACGTGATCGACGCCACGCCGTACTTTTTCCCTCAGAACGCAGATCAGCAACAACAGGAGCGCAGAGTTGGTCTGGGGACCATTGGTTTGGCAGAAATGTTGATCCGCTTGAAGCTTCGCTACGGCTCTTCGGAGTCGGAGGCCTTCATCGACAAATTGTACGCCTTCATCGCCCGGGAAGCCTATCTGGCTTCCTCGAGCATCGCCGAGGAAAAGGGCAGTTTTGCCAAGTTCGATGCTGAGAAGTTCTTGCAGAGTGGGTTCATGAAGACCATGCCGGCCGACGTTCGCGAAGCCGTTCGCTCCAAAGGGATCCGCAACGTCACCCTATTGACTCAGGCTCCCACTGGGACCGTGGGGACTATGGTTGGGACTTCCACGGGGATCGAACCGTTCTACTTTTGGAGCTACTTCCGGAAGAGCCGTCTAGGGATGCACGAAGAGAAAGTGCAGATCCTTGAAGAGTGGGAGAAGGCTAACCCCGGGCAGCCTCGTCCGGACTATTTCGTGGCTGCCATGGAGTTGACTCCTCAGGAGCACGTCAGAGTGCAGGCGGCCACTCAACGATGGGTGGATTCAGCCATCTCCAAGACCTGCAACTGCCCCAGCGACTACACTGTGGAGCAGACCAAGGAGCTCTATGAATTGATGTACAAGCTTGGTTGCAAAGGCGGGACCATCTACCGAGATAAGTCCCGAGACGAGCAAGTCTTAAGCCTCAAGGAAGAGGAAGAGCCGGCGGAGTCCAAGGTGAATGAACCCAAACCGCAGGCCACAGCTGAACCCAAAGTTCGCCCCAGGCCCTATAAGCGCTATGGTGCCACCGTCTCCAAAGAAACTCCCGGGGGAACCGCTCACGTCACTATGAATGACGACGATGACGGTCGGCCGTTCGAAGTGTTTGTGGACATTGGCAAAGGCGGCAGTGACATCAAGGCTATGGCCGAGGCCCTCGGGCGTCTAGCCAGCCTGGTTCTCCGAGTGTCTTCGCCTCTTACCCCCAGGGAGCGGATCCAAGAGATCGTCAACCAGCTCTCCGGGATCGGCGGACCTCGCTCCATGGGTTTCGGGCGAAATCGGGTGCGCTCGCTGCCCGATGCCTTGGCTCAAGCTTTGGAGGAGCAGTATCTGTTGGACGACAGCGAACAGGGCGAGCAGTCTTACCCGGCAGAAGCTCCCTCCTCAGCCAAACAGCCCGGAGCAGCCCAGGTTCAGGCCGACATCTGCCCCGGCTGCGGAAACACCAGCCTGGTCCTGATGGAGGGTTGCCAGAGCTGCTACAACTGCGGTCATTCCGAGTGCTAAAGGGTTGATTCCTGACCTCGCCGCGCATCGAGCTGCCCCCCCCACTCGATGCGTGGCGCTGCGATTGGTTGAGTTGCTCTGTAAGACTCGATTCGCTCCTCACTAAGAGTGAAAAGGTTGAACGTTGACCCTGTAATCGTCTCAGCTCTTTGAGAAGGGGTCAAAGGGGCTGCGGTTAAAGTCTCGGCCATGATATCACCAAGCTTAATCAGAGCCCTACCAAAGACCGACCTGCACCTTCATCTCGACGGGTCCTTACGCATAGAATCTCTCATAGAGATGGCCAAGGAGAGGAACGTTTCTCTTCCTTCGGAGACCGTAGAGGGCCTCAATGAACTCGTCTTCCGAGAGACCTATGCCAGTTTGGCGGAATACCTCCATGGCTTTCAGTACACCTGCGGAGTGTTGAGAGACCCCGAAGCCATGGAACGGGCGGCCTATGAGTTGGCCTGGGACAACATTGTAGAGGGAGTGCGTTATATCGAAGTCCGATTTGCCCCCCAGCTTCACACCCACCGAGGCTTTTCCCTGAAGGACGTTCTGTTGTCGGTGAATCGTGGCTTAAAGCGAGCCGCCGATGAGCATCGCACTTCCGATGCGGTGGAAATCCTCGGAGAGCCGCCTTTTCATTATGGGATCATCGTTTGTGCCATGCGCTTTTTTACCGGGGGATTCAGTCCTTGGTATGCTCACCTCACGGATTTGTTTCAAGACGCTCCCGAAGATCAAGTTCTCTCCATGGCCTCTTTAGAGATGGCTAGGGCTGCCGTGCGCATTCGAGACGAAGAGGGGCTTCCCATCGTCGGCTTCGACCTCGCAGGCCGCGAGGATGGCTATCCGGCAGGCATGCACAGAAGCGCTTATGACTATGCTCACAGGAACTTTATGCACAAGACGGTTCATGCCGGAGAAGCCTACGGTCCCGAGTCCATTTTTCAGGCCTTGACGGATCTGCACGCCGATCGGATCGGTCACGGGTACCATCTCTTCAGTCCTCATCTTTGCAGTGAGCACGTCCAGGACAAAGAAGAGTATGTCCGTCGGCTGATCCGCTACATTGGGGACAGTCGAACCACCATCGAGGTCTGTATCACCTCAAATCTTCAAACCATGCCAAATCTCGAGCGAGTGGAAGACCACGCCTTCGGGCGAATGCTCGAAGAGCGGCTCTCTGCCACATTGTGCACTGACAATCGTTTGGTCAGCCATACCACGGTCAGTCGGGAGATCGAGCTTGCCGTGAAGGCCTTCGATATGGACTTTAACTCCTTGCGAAACACCATTATATACGGCTTCAAGAGAAGTTTTTTCCCGGGAGAGTATACTGAGCGCCGCTCTTATGTGCGGTCTATTATCGATTTCTACGACAAGCATATAAAGCACTACAAAGAAACCGGTCAAGTTCTGCAGACGAGCGTTGTGGACGCAGAAGAAACCGTTGCGAAGTAGAAGGTTGAAGGACTTGCCATGAACGTCAAAGCGGCAATCGCTGTTGCTCCGGGTCAACCTTTGGCCATCGAGACCGTCCAATTGCAGGGGCCCAAGGCCGGGGAGTGCCTGGTGGAGCTCAAGGCCACGGGGCTTTGCCATACCGACGCCTACACTCTGTCAGGGAAAGACCCAGAGGGACTTTTCCCTTCCATCCTGGGGCACGAAGGTGCCGGGATCGTTCGGGAAGTTGGGCCCGGGGTGAGCAGCCTAAAGCCCGGAGACCACGTGATACCCCTGTACATCCCGGAGTGCCGTCAATGCAAACGATGCTTGTCTAGAAAGACCAATCTTTGTGGAGCCATCAAGTCGACCCAGGCTCAAGGACTGATGCCCGATGGCACCAGCAGATTTTCACTCGACGGCGAGCCCGTCCATCACTACATGGGATGTTCAACCTTTGCCCAATTCACGGTGGTCCCCGAGATCGCTCTGGCCAAGGTACGAGAAGACGCTCCCTTCGATAAGATCTGTTATATCGGCTGCGGGGTGACCACCGGTCTGGGTGCGGTGATGAATACCGCTCGGGTTCAGCCGGGGGATTCGGTGGCGGTTTTCGGCCTTGGTGGAATCGGTCTCAATGTGATTCAGGGGGCTCGTATCGCCGGTGCCGACAGGATCATAGGTGTGGACATCAATCCAAGCAAAAAAGAGATCGCCGAGCGCTTCGGCATGACCGATTTTGTCAACCCCAAAGAGGTGGAAGGGGACTTGGTCCCCTACATTCAGTCCCTCACCGATGGGGGACCGGACTTCAGTTTCGAGTGCATCGGCAAGGTCGAGATCATGCGAGAGGCGCTGGAATGCACTCACATCGGTTGGGGAGTGTCTGTCATCATCGGAGTGGCGGGATCCGGCGAGGTCATTCAGACTAGACCTTTCAACCTGGTTTGCGGCAGAGTGTGGAAGGGGACCGCCTTCGGTGGTGCTCGCGGTCGAACCGATGTTCCGAGAATCGTGGATTGGTATATGGACAAGAAAATCAACATCGACGACCTGATCACCCATACCATGCCGCTCGAAAAGATCAACGAAGGCTTTGATTTGGCGCATAAGGGTGAAGCCATCCGGAGTGTGGTGCTCTATTGAGTTTGCGGTTGTCTCTCGTGAAGAGGCCCTTCGGCCGGCCTTCTGGAGGGGCTGCCTGCCGGTCTTTGTTTTTCGTACAAATCTTGATTTCTGAGGGGCCATGGGGAGAGAACTGACGTCGGATAAGGACCTTGAAGTGGAAGTCACGACTGAGCGCGACCGAGTAGACCAAAGAGCATGGTATAGAGTTGCTCTGGTTCACCAGCAAGCCTATCGAAGACTTGCCGAGCGCTTGTCTAGGGTAGGTCTTTCGGTGGCCCAGTTCGATTTGCTTGCCCAACTGGTGCTGGCTTCCCCTGCGCTGTTGACTCAATCTGATTTAGCACGCAGATTGCTGGTGACCAAGGGGAATATCTCAGGGATGCTCAACCGGATGGTTCAGCAGGGCACGGTGCTCAGGGTTGACGACCCCAAGGACAAGAGAAGCAACAGAATCACTATCACCGAACAAGGGCGCGAGCTTTTTCTTGCAGGTTCACTCATTCAGCAAGAGTTAGTCAGGGAGATGTTTAAAACCCTGAGCACGGAGCAGGTCCGGTTTCTCGATGAAATCGTTTCCAGCATCTGGGAACAGTTCGAAGATCGCCAATAGGATGAAACAAGGGTAGGTCGTGAAGAGTTTAAGCTGTCCAAAGTGCGCTGTTCCGATGGAAGTTTTCGTTCAGGTTGGAGTGGAGATCGACCAATGCGCCAAATGCGGTGGAGTTTGGCTCGACGAAGACGAGTGGTTTCGATTGACCAGGGGCCGGGGAGATGACGCAGTCCGTTTGTCGGTGGTGAATCGACGACCGACGGAGTATCCTTGTCCGAGATGTCTTACCCTTCTCGAAGAAGGCAACCACAGCAAGGATTCTGAGTTTGCCATCGACATCTGCCCGGGGTGCGGGGGCGGATTCTTCGATCGGGGTGAGATGGTCCGACTACTCGCTCGCTAAGGCGAGCGCTTTAGACGATTTCGGACGTCCGCTCAATCCACGAAGCTCGCTCCAATCGGTAGGGAAAAGGGGAATTCTCGGGGCTGCTCAGAACAGCAGCCTCTCAGAGGTCATATGGAACAAAAATTCGTCCGCAATTTCTGCATAATCGCTCATATCGACCACGGAAAGTCCACCCTCGCCGATCGCATTCTAGAGGTCACCGGCACTTTGACCGAGCGGGAGATGGCCGATCAGGTGCTCGACTCTATGGACCTCGAACGAGAGCGTGGGATCACCATTAAGAGTCATCCCGTGACCCTTTCCTATTCGGCCAAGAATGGTCAGGTTTATCAATTGAACCTATTGGACACTCCGGGACACGTCGATTTCACCTACGAGGTCTCTAGGTCTTTGGCCGCTTGTGAGGGTGCCCTCTTGGTGGTCGATGCAGCCCAAGGAGTAGAAGCCCAAACCATGGCCAACTACTATATGGCCATGGCTCAGGATCTTCACGTGATTCCCGTGATCAATAAGATCGATCTCCCAGCGGCTGATCCCGAACGAGTTAAAAACGAAATTGAAGAGGTTTTGGCTCTTCCCGCCGATGAAGCCGTTTTGATTTCAGCGAAGAATGGGATCGGAATCGAAGATGTCCTAGAGGCCATAGTTGAGCATATTCCTCCACCTTCAGGTCAGGATGATGCTGTTCTTCGGGCTCTCATCATCGACAGCCACTATGATCAATATCGGGGTGTGGTTCCCCTGTTTCGAGTCGTTGACGGGGAGTTGCAGTCTGGAACCGAGATCCGAATGATGACCACCGGCAAGAACTTTAAGGTGGATGAGGTCGGAGTTTTTGTTCCCGGCCAAAAGCCGGTGAAGAAACTCACGGCCGGAAGTGTGGGCTACCTGACGGCTCAGATCCGCGAGATTTCCGACACCAAAGTTGGAGACACCATTACCCTGGCTGGAAAGCGGGCGGCAACCGAGCCCCTCCCCGGCTATAGAGAGGTGATCTCCATGGTCTATTGTGGACTCTATCCCATAGATTCCACCGACTATGAGGCCCTCAGAGACGCCCTGGGCAAGCTCACCCTCAACGACGCTGCCTTGGTGTACGAACCGGAGACTTCGGTGGCTTTGGGCTTTGGCTTTCGCATCGGATTCCTCGGCCTACTTCATATGGAGATCGTGCAAGAAAGACTCGAGCGCGAGTTCAATCTTGAACTCATCGCTACGGCTCCCTCGGTGATCTACGACATCTATTTGAAAACTGGAGAGATGATCCAGATTCAGAACCCCTACGACTTACCTCCCACGGGGGATATAGAGCGAATCGAAGAGCCGGTGGTTGCAGCGACCATCATCTGTCCCGAAGACTATGTGGGTCCGATCATGGATCTTTGCCAGAGCCGTAGGGGTGAGTTCAAGAATATGGAGTATCCGTCCGAAGGGCGAGCCTCTCTTCATTACTTGATTCCCCTCGGAGAGATCATCACCGATTTTTTTGACCAGTTGAAGTCTCGAAGCCGGGGCTATGCCTCTTTAGATTATGAACTCAAAGGGGTCCAAGCGTCGGACCTGGTCCGCCTGGACATCTTGGTCCATAAGGAGAAGGTGGACGCTCTTTCCACCATCTGCCATCGCGACAAGGCCTTTTATGTCGGGAGAGCTTTGGCGGAGAAGCTCAAGGAAGTCATCCCTCGTCAGCAGTACGAAGTCCCTATTCAAGCGGCTCTAGGAACCAAAGTCATCGCCCGAGAAACGGTCAAAGCTCTCCGAAAGAACGTTTTGGCAAAGTGTTACGGCGGAGATATCTCTCGAAAACGAAAACTGCTTGAGAAGCAAAAAGAAGGCAAGAAGCGGATGAAGAGGGTTGGGTCGGTTGAGATTCCTCAAGAGGCCTTTTTGGCTGTCCTCAAAGTCGGCGAATAGCCTCGAGTTCCTTGGTGCGCCAGGGAGTACATTCCGGTCTGCCTAGCAAACGTTCAAGCAATTCTTCAGCCTGTTGTCTCTTGCCGCAAGCCTGCAACCATTTCGCCTTGATCACTTTCAGTCGAAACCGAAGATGGGGAAAGTAGCTCAGTTTGCGCTCGCTCCTCTTCCACAATCCCGGGTCCAGGGAGTCGAGGTCTCCGAGATTGAGTAAGGCTTCCAACTTGATGACTCGAAAAACGCAGCGCTGAAAGCTGAGTTCGTCAAACTTTCGGCAAAGGGTGATCCCTTCTTCGCATAGGGCTAAGGCTTGTTCGGCTGAGTCTGGCGACCTTTTGGCCAAGAGATACTCACACTTGACTTGGTTCCAAACGAGATGGAAATAAGGATATGCCTGGTAGTTTTCTGAGTCGAGTTGTGCCAGAAGTGGATCGACGTCCTCAAACCGCTTCAAAGTGCTCAGAATCCGCCCGAGTTGGCAAGCAGTCAAGACCAAATCCCGACGATTCTCGAGAGCTTCGGCCAGGTAATATCCTTTTTGGGCACTGTCGAGAGCCACATCCATTCTGCCCAAGGAATAGGCCACGCTTGCGGCGAGGCTGTAGTAGAAGGGCAAAGCGGCCAAATGGCCGACTTGTTCGGCTTCCTCAACCCCTTGCATGAGAAGGTCGAAACCCTCTTCTGAGGCTCCAGCTAGATGGAGAAGATAACCGCAGTCTCGCATCAGGCCCAATCTACTGAAAGAAGGTGGTGTTTGTAAGGTTTTGTCGCGACACCGTCGGAGAAGTTTTAAGGCTCTGGGCTGCCACCCTCTAGGTAGGCGCATAGAGAGAAACCCGCCGTTAAAATCCGCCAGAGCCGAGGCCATGGCATCTTGATTTATAGTGCGGTGAGCCTGCCTTTGGGCCACCGCAACTTCGACCCCCTGTCGCACCCAAGCTTCGGGCCTGAGCAGATAGAGGACCCGCTGCAGGTGGATGGCTAGAGAGGCGACTTCCTCAGCTTGCTCCGAGGTGAGCTTCGAAGCTTTCCCGCTGAGACCCAAGGAGATATCGTCCCAGGTCAGCGCTTTTAATAGGGTGCTCAGTTTGGTGTTGCCTTCGAGGCGCCTCAGCGAGGGCAATCCCAGTTCCTCCCAGGCGTCGTAGATCAGATCGAGTCCGTCTTGAGAGTTACCCTCTCGATCCGCCAGGATTCCGAGTTTGCGAAGGAGTCGTGCTCTGTCTACTCGGCTTTCCTTCTTTGAGGATTCAAAAAGACCGGTGTAGATGTCTCGAGCCTCCTCGCTCTTGCCACAATGAAGAAGAGAATCGGCTAGGTTCTCTTGCAAACTTCGCTCTTCTGCCGGCGGCATGTCGCTCAGATCTTCGGAGCTGAGCACTTCACGAAAAAGGGCCGCTGCCTGAGCAAAGGAGAAGGTGTTGAGAGCCTTTTCCGCACTTTTCAGGAGATGGTGTCGAGCCTTCCCTTGCTCACCGGCCTCGCGATAATGCCAGGCCAACCAGAACGGATCGGTTTCATCCGATTTGCTCTTGAGAGCTTCTTCGCAGATTTGCAAGTGGGTTTGACGCTTTTCGGCAGAAGAGGCTGAGTCGAGGAGCACGGCCGGAATGACGCTGTTGCAAAAGTCGAAGGTGTCCGTCCCTTTGCCCTCCTTGACTAGGCCCAGGCGGGCGAGCTCCAGAAGCCGGTCCAGAACTTGACCTTCCGATTTTTCCATAATGGCGGCGAGCATGGTGAACGAGAACCTCAGACCCAAGAAGGCCGCTTTGCGAAGCAGTGTTCGGTCTTCTCGGTCGAGAGGTTGAAGGCGCTCTCTCACCACGCATTTAAGGTTGTCCGGAATTTCGACGGTTCCACTGCTTTCGCTTCGCCCGGAGAGCTTCAATCTCCACAGGGTTCGATCTTCGAGGACCGTTCTGGACAGGCGCCCTTCTTGCAAAAAGAATCGAGTCATTTCAATGAGGAACAAAGGGTTCCCTTCAGACTGCCTGACCAGAGCTTCCAGGCTGACTTCGTCGAGTTCGCCTCCACCGAGCATAGACAAAACCAATTCCCGAGCAGCTTCACGACCTAAGGGAGGTAGGGGGAGAGTCAAGAGGTCCGAGGCCCTTAGGGTCTGATCTAGGCGCTGATGAGATCGTTCCGTGAGGGTCACCGAGGGGCCCAAGGAGCCGACCACCAGAAGCTGGTTTTCTCCCTCGAGCTGTTGACGCTGCTTGAGGAAGTGAAGAAACGCCAGTGTTTCGTCGCCGGCGAGTTGCAACTCTTCGAAGGAAAGGAGGGTGACCGGTTCGTCGGTGGACCTTCGGTCGTGGATCAAGACTCTCCGCATGCCTTCGAACAGGCGGTAGCGGCGCATGGCGTTGAGTTCCAGGTCTGCACTCGAGGCTTCCTCAGTGAGCAACTCGGGGAGCAGTAAGCTGAGTTCTTCCTGAAACGGCTTAAGCGAATCGGGAACGCCGAGCCTAAGACTGGCTCGAAGGGGCTCCAGAAGAGGCTGAAAAGGAAGAGTGTCGAGAGGGGAGGCCGACATCTTGAGAACCTTCCAGCGTCGTCTCTTGGCCCAATTTCGAAGCTCTTGCAAAGAACGCGACTTGCCGGTGCCTTGAGACCCTGTGAAGAGGACGCACAGGCCGCGTTGGGAGGTGTCCAACAAATGTTCCTGGGCCTTATTCAAAAGGTCTTTTCTTCCCACAAATCTGGGAGGTAGAGGCAAGGCCTCCAAGGGAGGGGCCAAGGGACAATGGGAATCTCCCTGGCTCGATGTTCCGAAGGCTCGGTTCCAGAGTTGACGAACGCTCTCTGCTGAGGCCGGTCGATCGTCAGGGGATTTGCTTAGAAGTCCAACGATCAGGCTTTCGACTTCCTTCGGGATGGCCAGTCGGGATTCGAGGGGAGGTAAGGGTTCGTGTAAAATTCGGCCCAAGACTCCTATGGGATCTGGTGCGGTGAAGGGCATTCTTCCACTGCACCAACTGAAGAGAATGACTCCTAAGGAATAGAGATCGCTTCTCCGATCAACTTCTGCTCCGATGATCTGCTCTGGTGCCATGAAGTGAACGGTGCCCAGCACCGAGCCGGGAGAAGTCAGGCGAGAGACCGAGGACTCGTCGCTGAAGTGTGAGGCGAGGCCTAGATCGAGTAGCTTGGGAAGGCCGGTGTCGTCGACCAGGACGTTCTCAGGCTTGAGATCGCGGTGAACTATACCGGCTTCGTGGAGCGCTTCCAGTCCGCTCAGGATGCCATTGACCCAATCGACGGCCACTGCGGGAAATTGCCCACCCCCCAAGCGATCCAATTCCTCTTTGAAGAGCTGATCGACATCCCGCCCTTTGATCCATTCCATGGTGAAATACATGGTGCCTGATTGGGAACCGAAGTCGTAGACCTTGACTAGATTGGGATGGGAGAATCGAGAAGTGAGTTGGAACTCTCGTTCAAAGCGGAGCCGGTCGACTCTAGAGAGACTGGGAGAGTCGACAACCTTCAGGGCCAGAGGAGTCCTGCATGAGTCTCCTCGACTGATCACTTTGAAAACCTGGCCCATTCCACCCCGACCGATAAGCTCGAGAACTTCGAACTTGCCGAAGGTCTCTCCCACTCTTGGAAGCTCTCTGTTTCGTTCTGTGGGTGTGGTGGGCATTCTTGGTCCGATCTTCTCCGTTAGTCCACCTTCTCAAACAGGAGAGTTTTTTCCCTCTGAGCGAGTTTTCGACAGGACCTGCATTCCCCGATCAGAAGAAGCGTTTATGACCGGGCCCGACCTGGACCCTATCGAGTCCGGTAAAAATTTGGGGAACTCGATCATCAGGAGAAGAACTCATGCTTCAAGGTTTATATTCCCTCTCAGATAGAGAACTGTCAGCTTTCATGACAGAGACCGGTAAAAAATCTTCTGGACCCAGAAGAGACACCATGCTCCGAGATTTGATCTCCTGGATGGCCGAAGTGGTTCGCTGCAGTGCGGACGACCCGGCTCAATTGGAGCAGACCGTGCTGCGCTGGCTGGCCAAGCGCATTGATTTGGACTTACCGGAGGCTACCCCCTCCGATGAAGTAGAGGCTGCGGTTCGTCGAAAGATCGCTGAAGAATCGTCAAGCTTGCTGTTTCCCTTCTTGGAGGTTGGATCGGCAGTGGCTTTTCTTGGGCCAGCTCAAGTAGTGGGACCTAAGATGGAGCTCTTGGAGGCTTCTACGGCAACCCTCATCCCTTCCCATTCGGCTCGCGAAAGACTCCTTCAGCATTGGAAGAGCCGTGGGGCTAAGCTTTTGGCCCGGCAAGGGCAATTGACTCCAGACGAGGTCCTGAGAACTCTCCGAGAGCCTATTCAGGTTCTGCAAAAGCGCGACGAGGCCACTAAGGTTTCTGTGCTGATCCTGGCTTACGTGGTGGCCTTGTCTGATGGTCGCTACGAAGGGGAAGAAGAGATTTTCGTGGGACAATTGGCTGCCGAGCTTGGAGTTGATGCCGCAAAGGTGAACGAACTTCGGACCCAGGTGACCCAGATCTTTTGGAACCAGATGAACGCTTTGGGTGGAGCTACTTATCAAGCGCGGAACACTGAGGAAGAGCTACTGCTGAATCTCAGGGCTGCCCAGTTGACACTGGAGATGAGCGGCGGACTAGCTTCTTTTTCCGACGAGGTAGAGCAAGGTTTCGTTTCTTCGATTCACCGAAGCCTTCAGAAAGATTCCGCCATCCGCAGAGGTCTCAGCAAGGGAGTCAAGTCGCCACTGAGCTTTCCTTTGGGGTTCGCTACCGGAATGTTGTGTTATATCCGGGAGCGCTGGAGCACCGATAGCCAAGAACTGTTGATGCGTTTGAGTCTGGCAGCGATCTTCCGACAACACTTGGAGGCGACCGGTGAGAACGTGGAGCTCACCAGCGAAAGAATCGAGGGATATCTTCCTGAGCGCAAGGTGGAGAATCCCGCTGATATTCTCAAGAAGACCCAGGTTGGCGACGACACTGTTCATCATCAAGTTCGGCGAATTGTCCTGGATCCCTGAAGAATGCTGAGGAACTTTTTGGGAGTCTCCGCGTTTTGATATGGTGTTGGGAGCCCGAGATTCGGTTGTTATGCCGTGTCGGGAAATGGACAGTTCGAGGGCGGGCGGTATATAATGGGGGCGTCAATCCACTGTGAGGAGGTGGCCAAATTTGGTCACGATAACCGATAAAGCGAAAAGCGAAGTTTTGAGAATGTTCAAAGAGCACGAGCTCTCCGATTCCGTCTTGAGAATGGGGGTTCGTGGCGGCGGCTGCTCAGGGCTCTCCTATACCTTGGGGTTCGACAAAGAGGTCTCTGAGTTCGACAAGGTTTTTGAACTCGATCAGAATGTCAAACTTGTCGTGGATATGAAGAGCTATCTTTATCTAAAGGGCACTGAACTAGATTACACCACGGATCTGATCGGTGGAGGGTTTAAGTTTAACAATCCTAACGCCCGGAAGAGTTGCGGGTGTGGTAGCTCTTTTCAGACCTAGGTCGACCTGCAAGGCCCCGGCGGGCTCAATGTTTACGAAATCTCTGATGCACCCCCAATGAGGTTTTTTGAGGAGTTCCGAGAGCTTTCCGAGCAAACTTGCTTCCGAGGGGCCCGTGACCTGAAGGTCTCACAAATAGAGTTCAGCAATCCTGTTTGCGGCGATCGGTTTTGGGTTGAGCTATCGTTGGAGGGTCCGATCTTGGACTCTGCACGGTATTGGTGCGAAGGGTGTTGGCCGGTGCAAGGCTGCGCTGAATTGCTCTTCGAACGGTACCAAGGGAAGCCGTGGTCGGCCCTTCGCGAATTGAAGTTCGAGGACTTCTCGAATATGGTTGAAGGCGTCCCGGTCAGCAAGCGCCACGCCTTCAGTTTGGTCTACAGGGCTGTCCAGTCAAGTCTTGCAGAGAAGGTTTCTGAGCCGATTGGTAAGGGCCCTCCAGAAAGGTTATACTGACCCTGTCATGAGAGAAGTACCTAGCTTACGCAATACCCAAGCAGCTGAAGCCCAGCAGCTTAAGCAGAAGGCGCTAGAGCCCCAGCAGAGGCAGTGCTACATCATGAAAAAGAAGGTTAGTATTCTGGTGGAGTATCCTGACTATAAGGGCCCCCATTTTAAAGGTCCAGAAGGGGCCATCTACTGTGAGAACATTCTTGAGTGCTACCAGAAGAATATTCGTTGCCGATACAGTGGCATCTCCCCTTTGTTTCCAGACCCTTTTATCCCGCGCGGTGACGATGAAGCCACCGAAGAAGAGGCCGGGGAAGACGGCTCATTCGAGGGGGGCACAGAGGGTGAACCCTCTAGTGGAGCTTAGCGTCTCTAAAAGCTTTGTTCGATTTCTGGTTTCCTGCGGCTCGAATCTCTGAGATACGTTTTTTTTTCCCTTCGCCTATAGGAAATTCTCACCCCCTGTGACGTACATGCTAAACCATGTCATGCTGCCGTTTGATATAGAACGCCTCCCCGATTCTCGGTATAAAGTTGAGGATGATTTTGTGCATATGAGAAAACTCACGAATTTGTGCCATGTTCGGATTGTTGAAAAATTTTCTCTGTGTTATAATCGCAACATTCTACGGCCTAGTCCTCCTATGAGGTTTGTCTGAGACCGTGAAGAGCATCGGAAGTGAGGGAGGTGAAGAGTTGAGCTTTGTGCTATTTCGACTTGTCTACCCCTCGCCGAACGACGATACCGCGGAGAAGACTCAAGACTTGCTGGACCATCTTAGAAAGCAGTTGCCGGATTTGCCAGGAGCGTTGCTGCCTGCTTCGGAATTGTTGCCAGGAGAGGAAGACGCTCTTTTGCTGAGGGTTCCATCCGAGGACCGTGTGGGTGCCACCCGTAGAGTGAGATCCTTGCTCAAGCGAGAGGGGTACCTGTTCGAAGAGGGAGTTGTCGAGAAACGCATGACCAACGGGGGCGGAAACACAGCACTCAGAGCGCAGGCCATGAAGTTCTTGGAAGCCGGGCGAGCATTTTCTCATTTGGGAATGCTTGACGAGGCATTGGAAGAGCTTTTTTGTGCTCATCAATATGACCCAACTCTCACCGAGGTTTATCATTATGTGGTTGCCATTTATCGACAGCAAGGAAGGCAAGACGAAGCGCTCGCTTTTCTTCAAGGCTCCCTCGGGCATCAGAGTGAGGTCGCTTCGTATCATTTTCTAGCCGGGCAACTCCTTCGCGAGGTCGGCCGGAGCGCAGAGGCTGTCGAAAAACTCAAGACCTCGATCCGGCTTCAGCCTCAGGCCACAGAGCCGTACCTCCAACTTGGAAAGATTTTCCAGGAACAGGGCGATTTCGAAGCTTCCGAGCTTTCTTTTCTGCAAGCTCTCCACTTTGGAACACGCAACCCTGAAGCTAGTCTTGGTCTGGGATCGATCGCCCTGGCTCGGGGAGAATTCGACAGTGCAGAGGACCATCTTCTCGACGCTTTGGACCTCGACCCCAATCTCGATGAAGCACGTCTCTTGTTAGGCTGGACCTACTTCAAAGATGGGCGATATGAGCAGGCTGAGGTAGAGTTTCTCCAGGTGTCTTTCGGGTCTCAGAGTCAGTACCATTTGTCGGGGCTTTTCAGTTTGGCCCAGCTCTATCTGGAGCGGGGGCAACCAGCTCTCGTTCTCGAGGTGCTCGAACGGGCTGGGGATGACCTCTATGAGCTTCCGGAGGCCTGTCGAGTCCTCGGAGATGCGCACTATCTTGAGGGGGCGAACGAGGAGGCTCTGGCGGCCTGGGAGCAAGGTTTTGCTCAGGGGCTGCCGGAGACTTCCGAACTGAGCCTTCGGAGAGCAGTGGCCTTGTCGCGGGTCGGGCGCTTGGATGAGGCCGAAGAAGTGCTGTCTGGCCTTGAGTTCCGGGACGGAGCTACCACAGCGCTGCTGGAGATGCGGGCCTCCCTGCGCATGGCCAATGAAGAATGGCAGCAAGCCTACGAGATTCTGAACCGCGCCAGAGAGTTTGACCCCAATGCCCCTATGCTGTCCTTTCAGTTGGGTTGGGTGGCTGAGAATTTGGGTCTGCTGGAAGAGGCTGAGGCCCATTACAATAGAGCTCTCCGCTTAGACCCGACTCTGCACGAAGCCTACTCAGGTCTAGGGTGGCTCTACTATCAGCGGGAACAATATCGCGAGGCCTTGGTGCTTTTCGAAGAAGCTCTCACCTTGCAGCCCGGTGACCCAGAAATGCTTGAGCAAGTGGGTTGGGTTCAGATGTTGCTCAACGACGACGAGGCCGCTTTGAGGTCTCTGAATCGGGCCATCACTTTGGACCCGGAGTCCCCCCTGCTGCGCGCCTATAGAGCATGTGTCAGGCTCAGGCTCCAGCAACACGATGCAGCTCGAGAAGATGTATCCTTGGCCTTGGCAAACCCCGACGATGAAATGGTTGAGGCCCTAGGCCACTATTTGAACGCTCTGCTCTACCTTGAAGAGGGCGACGAAGCCAGGGCAAGCGTGGAATTGGAAAGGTCGCTCGATTCTCAGGAACTGCCGCCCGAAGTCGTTGCTCTAACCCTTCAGGGTCCACTTAAGGAGATGGGCAACCAGGCCTGGGCTCAGGCTCGCCTGAGACGGAAGGGGATCGAAGAGGACGACTCGAAAATTTCAAGCCAATAGGCTTATTGCCGCTGTTGAGGAGAGTTGGCCGAGCGGTTTAAGGCGGTAGTCTTGAAAACTATTGTGGGAGTGATCTCACCGGGGGTTCGAATCCCTCACTCTCCGCCAAAGGAACCTCGTGAAGACGGGGTTTTTTCGATCCCGGAGGAAAACGGGGCGACGAACCCCCGACCATTGTTGAGTTCTCACCGGGGGTGTCCTCGGCCGGGGACG
>JBJHCR010000025.1:18947-34576 GCA_050486105.1 Vulcanimicrobiota bacterium | reverse complement strand
GCTGGATTCTGCCTTAGCAGGGGCCAAGTTTTGTATGGCCTTGAGAATTCCCGCCGATTGATTTAAGCGGTATTCGTGGAGCAACTCAGACGACGCTTCCAGGAAACGCTCTCGGTCTTCATCCTCGAGATCGAAAACCTTAATACCCTCCTTGAGAGCTTTCTGCTTGACTTCGAAATCAGCCTCTCGCTGCTTTCTTCGTTGGAACCTAGAGGCTTCGCGAGTGGCTTGTCGCAGTATACTGCGCTGTTCTTCAGAGAGGGATTCAAAAAAATCGGCATTGATCAAGACCATCTTCACCGAATATGCGTGATTAGTCTCAGTGATATAGCGATGGACGTCGTAGAGTTGGAAATCCCAATAGGTTGGATAGGTTCGGTCGGCACCGTCGATATAACCCTCTTTGCCCATGAGATAAATCTTATCTACCGGAGAGGGTACCGGTTCTCCTCCGAGGGCTCTGATGAACCTATTGAAGGTGACACTTTCCATAACTCTGATCTTCTTGTCTTGGAAGGAGGCAAAGTCCGGCAAAGGAGTGCTGGAACTAATAATTCGAAAACCGACTCCAAAGTATCCCAAACCTACCAGGTTCTTGTCGAGAAGAACCTTCAGCAACTGCTGTCCAACCTCTCCGTCCAAGACCAGGTCCGCATGCTGATGATCAGTGAAAAGAAAAGGCAGGTCAAAGACATCCAAGTGGTGGTGAAAGTTGGTCAGAGGACTGGTGGTGCATAAGGCCATTTCGATCTCGCCTGAGCGCACCGCATCCACTAGAGACCTTTCTCCCATTTTTCGTCCGTCGATGAGGCCGTCAGGATAAGCGACAATAGTGAGCTCGCCGTTGGTCAGCTTGCGGACGTTTTCGGCCATGTCTGCCACTCCGAGAGCAAAACTGGAGTCGGCCGAGTCAACAAAGGCACATCTTAGGGTGAGCTGGCCGGGCACGTCTTCAGCCTGACTCTGTGGACTCCGAGCTGGGATCGGGTCGGGGAGGGGAGTGAAGTGCTTTCTCGGTTCGAATTCGGGGGCAGGTGTCACCACCAGATAGAGTCCTACCAGGGTGCAAATAAAGCCGATGGCCATGGTGGGCCAAAAAACACCTCGAGACGGAGGGATCTTCGGGATATCCTCTCCCCAGGATGAGATGGGTGCGGCAGATTCATTCGGCAACTTTGACACGGTTGCGACCCCCTCTCTTGGCCTCGTACAGAGCTTCATCGGCTCGGTTGATCAGTTCGTCTCCGCTTTTTGCGTGTTCGGGGAAAGAGGCCACTCCAATGGAGATGGTCACCTTCCCGGTGGGCTGGTTTTCACCACCTGGAAAGTGTTCCGATTCCACCGCCACGCGAATTCGCTCTGCGACTTCGGTGGCCCAATCCAGAGTGACGCCTCGGAGCAAGATCATGAACTCTTCGCCTCCATAGCGAGCCACCAAATCGGGAATGCGATCTCCGGCTTGCCGACTGTTTTCCATGCACAAAGAGGCCACCCCGACCAAAGCCACATTGCCCAACTCGTGTCCATTGACGTCGTTGAAATTCTTGAAGTGGTCGATGTCGAACATCAGCAGGCAAACCGATTCTTGGAGTTTGTGACAGTCCTCCAGGGTTCGGTCTAACTGCTCCCGGAAGTATCCGTAATTGTAGAGAGAAGTCAGTCGGTCGGTGATGGCATTTTGATAGGTTCTGGCGTTCTGAATGCTGATCGCCGCCAATTGGGCCAGGGCCATCAGAAGCTTTTGATCCCCGGAAGTGAACGGCTCTCCGCTCACTTTGTTATTGACATTCAAGACGCCCAAGACTCGGTCCCGGACCTTCAAGGGCACCGACAGCAGACTGCTCCAATCTTCTTCGGACCGGAGGCTGCGGTGAAACTCAGGATGGCTTTCCAGATCTTCTATAAGTATAGGCTTGCCGGTCGAGGCAACCTTGCCAGAGATCCCTTCGCCGAGAAGAACCTTAACCTTTCCCACGGTGTCTTCTCTTTGGCCCTTGGCTGCCACCACCTCCAAGAACTTTTCTTCTTCGTCGATGAGCATCAGTGACGCGTGGTGGACTTCAAGAATGTCTGCTGCCTGATCCATGATCCGCTGGGAAACCTCTTCCAGGTTCATGACCGTGGCTACCGTTTCTGCAGACTCATAGAGTACTGTGAGTTCTTCGTATTTCGAAATCAACTCCTCGAGTGTGTTCTGCAATTCGTATCGAAGATCGGCCTCCCGTTGCAGGTTCTGATGGACCAAGTTCACCAAGCTTTGATGCTGCTCTTTCGGAAGCTTCGGTTCCCCACTCTCCACCCCGAGATATCCGATGGGAACTCCTCCCGCGCTGAGTGGAAGGAGCAGGGCCTTTGATGGCCCAAGGGTGCTGATTCCCTCACTTTGCCCGTCGGTCAGAAAGAAGCTCAAACCGAAGGCCTCAAAGCTCTGGTTGAAGGTCTCGACGGCCCCATCATCGAGCAGAAGCTCGAATTCCATCATGGTTTGGTTCCAGGCTCCACGAATTACTCTCCCAGGATCTCTTTCACACGACCGATCAACTTGCGCGGAGAATACGGTTTAGTGACGTATTCGTTTGCTCCGCTTTCCATGGAATTCAAACGGTCTGCCTCCTGACCCTTGGCGGTGATCATAACAATGTAGAGGTCCTTGTATTCCTCTGAATCTCGCAATTTGCGCAGGACGGTGTTTCCGTCCATCTTCGGCATTTGGATATCCAGGAAAACCAGGTCTGGAGTGCAGGAGGTGATCTTCTCGAGGGCTTCCTCGCCGTTGTTCGCGGTGATAACGTGGTATCCAGCTCGCTTGAGAATGAACTCCAGAGACCGCAGCACGTGGGGTTCATCATCAGCGACCACGATAGTCTTTGGCATACCTACTCCTCTTGCACCAAAATGTCCGTCTGTTCGGATAAAGTTGCAGATCTGGGATCCGAACGCACGGCGGCCAAACTTTCTTTGACCAACTTGGCCAATTCTTTCTCGGTAAAAGGCTTGGTCATCAGACTTTCGGCACCTCCCTGCAGAGCCCGAATCCTTTCGTCGGGTTCAGCCGCAGTGAGAATCACGATGGGTATTTCTGCAGTGCTGCTATTCTGTTTGAGCGCTAACAGGACCTCGTGTCCGGTCATAATAGGCATCATGAGATCGAGGATAATGAGATCCGGTTGGCATTGCCGAGCTAATTCCAGGCCGTCTTTGCCGTTTCGAGCGATCTCTACGTCGAACCCGTGGTTGGCCAGAATAGTGGTCAGGGCTCTGAGGACACTGTCATCGTCGTCCACGGCCAAGACCAGATTTCTCTCACGGTCGGATCGCTTTCTCGGCGCAGCGGCAATCAGCTTCGCTACCCGATCGACCAGACGTTCACGGTCGATGGGTTTGGGCAGATAATCGCTGGCACCAAGCCGGAAACAGCGCTCGTCATCCTCAATGATAGAGAGTATGATGACCGGAATGTTTCGGGTGCCCGGAAGCTCTTTGAGGCGACCGAGGACTTCAAAACCGTCGATATCGGGCAAAACCAAGTCCAGGAGAACCAGGCTGGGTTTTTCCCGGCGTGCTACGGCCACCGCGTCTTCTCCCGTGCGAGCTTCAGTGACGATGAACCCTTCGGATTCGAGAATGTGCCGCAGAAAGCGCCGGATAGAGGGCTCGTCATCGACCACCAAGACTCGTTGTCCAGGTTCGAGTTTCGAACCCACTGGTTCGTCTTGAGCTTTCGGATTCTCGACCTTTGCTTCGGGTTCCGAAGGAACCTCGAGGGGAAGCTCCACGGTGAAGGTTGCACCTTGACCGAGCTGGCTTTCCACCAGCAGCTTGCCGTTGTGGGCTTCGGTGATGGAGCGAGCTATTGGCAGCCCTAGGCCCGAGCCTTTGATGTCTCGGGTCTCCGAGGAATCCACCTGGGAAAATTTTTCAAATATGGATTCGTGGTGCTCCGGGTCGATGCCAACGCCGCTGTCGGTGACGGCTATGCGGCAAGTGAGTAGGTCTTTGCGGCCGGCTTCCACGCGGACGGTTCCCCCTTCGGAGGTGAATTTAATGGCGTTACCCAGTAGGTTGGTGATCACCTGAATGAGCTTGTCTCGGTCTCCGACGGTGGGCAGAGCGTCTTCGATCTCGCTTTCCAGGACCAGCCCCTTTTTTTCTGCAGAGCCTCGAAGCGAATTGATGGCTGTGCTGACCAGTTCATGAAGGTCGAGAGGCTCTCGTTCCCATTTCATACGTCCGGCTTCGATCCTCGATAGGTCCAGCAAGTTGTTGATCAGACGCGTGAGTCGGTCCGATTCTTTATTGATGATCTCAAGAAACTCGGTCTGAGTTTCCACGTCTTCTCCCACGTTGTCCAACAAGATCTCGGCAAAAGCCTTGATGGAGGTGAGGGGGGTCCGGAGTTCGTGGGAGACGGTGTTGAGGAACTCGCTCTTCATGAGGTCGAGCTCTTTGAGCTTTTCGTTTGCGTCCTCGAGTTCCGCTCGGGATTTTTCCAGATGAGCCCGCATGGAGCGCTCATCTTCGAGGATGATCTTCAAGTGGCGAACCATCTCGTTGACCGCCATGGTCAATTGCTCCATCTCATCGTCTTCGTGTCCGGTGGGGGCTTCTCCCGAGAGATCTCCGGTTTGCACTCGCCCGGCGAATTCGAGCAAATTATGAACTCTGAGCTGCAACCGCTCCCGCGCCGTCTTCTCCCGATTCAACATGTTCTGAAGCCGACTCGCCATGCGATTGATGGTCTTGCCTAAGAGCCCGATTTCGTCGTTGTAGTCTTCCGGGGCTCGGGCTGCCAAATTTCCCTGGGCGACTTCCCGCGCCGTGGTTGCAAGTTGCAGAAGTGGGGCGGTGAAACGTCTGGCAAGTAGGCCGGCAAAGATGATCGCCCCGCCCAGGAGTATCAGGGTCAGGCCCATCAAATATCGGCGTGCTTGGGTTAACCCGGCTTCCAGAGAGTCCAGACCAATTCCGATGCGCACGGTTCCCATCCGTCGTCCTTCTATGAGGATAGGTTGAGCCACATCGAGAACTTCGGTGTCGTGATACTCCAGCAGACGCAAACGTTCGCCAGTGGTCTCGGTAGCCGAAAGATTCACCGGGTCTTCGGGGGTCTCTCCGATGATGGAGCGGTCGGTTGCAGCAACTATGCGACCTCGATCGTTGAGAATCAAGGCATACTGAACGTCCGGCAGGCGCGCAAACTGGTCTAGGTTCTGCTGCAACTGATAGTCGGCGAAGGTCCGGATGGCTTCTGCGGAAATGATGGCTAGGCTCGAGGCCAATGTGGTGCCCCGACGCTCGGTTTCCCCTCGGAGCATGTCCGCTTCGTGGCGGAGAACCACGAAAAACGAGAAGAGCATGAAAACCAGGATTAGGGGAAACAGAGCCAACGCCACCTTGGCGTTTAGGCTGACTAAGCTCTTTCCGTCGGATGGGCCGCTCATCGCCTGCGGCTTCGGCAAGAATAGAGACCTTCCTATGGGGGGATGGTTCCCAGAGAATTTCGCTCGGGTTTAGCTTGCCTGATGTTTCGGAGCAGAGGACCTGGGGCGGCTCTGAGGGCACAGAAATTCCAGGGAATCTCGATGCCGTTGAAGTCTCGTTGGGCCAGCAGAAACGGGCTTAAGGAAGCTGAGTAGTCGCTGGTCTATAATCTTTTCTACTCGACGTTGTCTTTTTTGTCTCGGGTGCATGAATGTTCTCCTTTCCTCCTTTTGAATAATTCTAAAATAAAATTTCTCAATTGACAAGGAGAGAGGAGATAAATATGGAAACGAACACGATTTTTTAGTATTCTTGTCCTACGTTTGGAGCTTTCTGCGGAGCTTTTCTGCCTGAATCTTGATGACAACCAGCTCTTCGGGGCTCTTTTTCTTCAAGTTGCCGTATTGAAACTTCAAACGGGGATTGGTTTTCAATCTGGCTTCGTGCCTTGCCAAGAAGTCCCAGTACAGAGTGGTCATAGGGCAAGCTTTCGGACCGGAGGCCTGTTTAGGATCATAGATACAGTGTCGGCAATAGTTGCTCATTCGGGAAATATAGGCACCGCTGGCGCAGTATGGTTTCGAGGCCAAGAGGCCCCCGTCGGCGTACTGAGACATCCCAATAACGTTCGGGGTGGACACCCAATCGATGGCGTCGCGATGGGTGGCGAGATGCCAATCGTTGAACTCTTGGGGCCTAACGCCATAGAGTAGGGCGAAAAGTCCGGTGACCATGAGTCGTTGGATATGGTGAGAATAGGCGTGCTCAAAAGTGTTGTGCAGGGATTCTCGCAAGCAGATCATGTCGGTTTCTCCGGTCCAGTACAAGGAGGGAAGCGACTCTTGTTGCTCTAGAAAATTCGAGTTCCCATACTCTTCGCCTTGCGACCAATAGATGCCGCGCACAAATTCGCGCCAACCTAAGATCTGTCTGATGAAGCCTTCAACGGCACTCAAGGGAGCGCGGGCCTGCTGAAGGGCCAATTCGGCGGCTCGGCAGACCTCTGCTGGGTTCAATAATTTGAGGTTGAGGGAAGTGGATAAGTGCGAGTGGAAAAGGGCGTGATGCCCGGTCCACATGGCGTCCTGAAATTTTCCGAAGTTTGGAAGTCGATTCTCAAGGAAGTCCTCCATGCCTCGAAGAGCTTGCTCTCGAGTCACCGCGAGGTTGAAGCCAGCAGTACTTCCAGGGTGCTCGGGATATCTTTTCTCTACCAGGCGACAGACTTCTCGAGTGATCGGAGTTGGAGGAAATCCAAGGGGAGCTTTGAGATCCTTTGGGGGTCCATCGGGTCCGAAGACTTCTCGATTATCGGCATCGTAGTTCCATTGACCGCCGACAGGCTTTCCGGTCTCGTCGAGGAGAAAACCGTGAGTTTTCCTAAGTTCCCGATAGAAGTATTCCAAGCGTAGAGTTTTTCGACTCCGGGCATGAGTGACGAAGTCTGCGGGAGTAGAGAAGAAATGCTGATCCTCAAGCATGTTCAGTTCGACCCCAAAGTCTGCACAAGCGTCCTCCAGTTGGCGGAGAACTCGCCGATCTCCAGGGCGGACCACTCGGACCGACGCCGGACGGAGCCTCGCTAGGTCTCGCCTCAAAGCTTCTTGGAAGTTGAGGGCTGGATCGACTTCTGAGGTCTCCGGGAGCTTTCGGTAGTGAATCGTGCGACCGAGTTGCTCTTGTTCGGCGGCAAAATGGCGCATGGCCGCCAAGAACAACACGATCTGCTTCTTATGGTGTTTCACCTGCGTGTTCTCACCGTCGAGTTCCGCCATCCAAAGCACGTCGTCTTTTGGGTCGAAGTCGTTGAACACCGAGGAGTTTCGGTCGAGTTGATCCCCGAGAACGAGGTTGAGATATCTCATAGCTAGGAGTTTCCGGGGTATCAAGACTGCAATCCTGTTTCTATCCTTGGTAGTTTAGAGCGGAATTCCAGGGTATGAAGTCGAACCGCAGGCTCGTATGACAAGGTCACCTACATCTTTGGTTTGGACTCTGGCGCTTTTTTTCGGCTCGGGGGCAACGTCACTAGTTTATGAAGTGCTCTGGAGTCGGCGCCTTTCCCTGACCTTTGGGCATACCGTCTTTGCGGTGTCCACTGTCCTGACAGTCTTTATGACCGGCTTGGCCTTGGGGTCATTCTTGGCTGGTCGCTGGTCCGACCAGGAACGGAAACGCCTGGTGGCGGCTCAGGATCCCAGAGGCGGGGCTCGATTCTTGGCGCTCTATGGGTATCTGGAAATATTCATAGGTCTATGGGCCGTATTGTCCTTACTGCTTCTTGATGGGGTAGAGTGGCTCTTCTTGTCGGCAGCTCGGGGAGGGGCCACAGGTGGTTCCTTGCATTTGCTGCTCTTTGTGGGTTCTTTCCTGGTGTTGCTGCCTCCCACCACTGCCATGGGGGCCACCCTGCCTGCCTTCACTCAAATGCTGGTGGTGACTCGCAGAGATGTGGGGGAGTGGCTTTCGCGGATTTATGGTTGGAATACCTTGGGGGCCTGCTTTGGTGCGGCTCTCGGGGGTTTTGTGCTGCTGCCAACTCTTGGACTGGTTCGATCCGTGTTCCTGGCTGCCTTTGGGAACCTAGCAATCGGGCTGCTGGCAATCGCGGTAGCAAAACGCGGGGCCAAGAGCTATCCGCCCAAGGAAGAGGGCAAAGAGGAGCGGACGGCCACTGCTCACACGGGTGGAAGTTGGCTCCTTCCAGTGGCCTTTGGTCTGTCGGGTTTTGCCGCCATGGTCTATCAACTAGGTTGGACCAGAGGCTTGATCTTGTCGATCGGCTCGTCAACCTACTCGTTCTCGATTATTTTGACCGCCTTTCTCGGTTCTCTCGGTCTCGGCTCCTTGATCTACAAACGGACCCTCGGTAAGCGTGTCCCGTCTCTGGCCCACTTGGCAGGACTCCAGTTTCTGATCGCCTTCTCGAGCTTGGGCGCAACCTACGCCATCGGTCGACTGCCCCAGATCATGGTTAAGGTGATTCCAGCCCTCAATTACGACTTTCTCAAGATCCTGCTCTTTGACTTTGCCTTGGCCACAGCACTGATGCTTATTCCTACTGTGGCCATGGGCTTGACTTTTCCTTTGGTCACACATCTGTATACCGACCGAATGACATCCCTTGGTCGGCGTCTAGGGGAGGCCTATGCAGCGAATACCTTGGGCGCCATCCTAGGGTCATTCTTGGCGGGATTTCTACTGGTTCCCACCCTAGGGGCTCAACGATCTTTGCTGGGAGCAGTGATTTTGAACCTCTTGGTAGGAGCGGCTCTGTTGCTCGGGCAAAGCACTTCAGCCCTAAAGAACCGTCTATTGGTGTCTGTGGGCGTGGTTGCTGTGGGATTGGGTTTGGTGCTCGGAACCCCAAGTTGGGACCCCAGTCAGCTTTCTGCCGGTGCCGGAATCTATGCTCGCTCAGATCATTTTCTGTTTCGTCCGGCTTACTATAAGGATGGAGTTTCGGCGACCGTAACCGTGGGCTATAACGGACCCCATTCACCTTACCTGAAGGTCAACGGTAAGGTCGACGCCTCTCTTGGAGTCCAGGATATGGCTCATCAGGTGCTGACCGGGCTGCTTCCCGCGGCGCTTCACGAAAACCCCCGAAAAGTGGCTTTGGTAGGCCTCGGGAGTGGAGTGACTGCAGCGGCCTTGGTCGCTTTGGAGTCTATCGAGATGGTGCGCTGCGCTGAACTCGAACCCGCTATCGTAGAAGTCCAGGAGCGCTATTTTGCCCCGTATACCGAAAACATCTTGGACCATCCCAAGCTGGACCTTGAAGTGAACGATGGTCGAACCTTTATCCTGGGCGCTCCTGGGCGGTTTGACCTGATCATCAGCCAGCCCTCCAACCCTTGGATTGCCGGCATCGGCAATCTCTACACCGAAGATTTCTATCGTGCTTGTCTGGAGCGTCTTGAACCTGGTGGGCTCATGTGTCAATGGTTTCAGCTCTACTCGGTCTCCACCTACGACCTCAATCTGGTTCTGTCCACTTTTTTTGAAGTGTTTCCTGAAGGCAAAGTCTTTCAGATTGGGCCAGGGGATATTTTTCTGGTTGGGAGTCGCGAGCCCTTGGAATTTCGCTCCGAGCGCCTAGAAGAACTTTGGGCTGAGGAACGAGTGGCCTATTGGTTTCAACTGCTGGGACTCATCGAGCCGGACTTCCTGTATGGGACTTTTGTGGCCGAACGGGACCAGGTGATGAAGCGTCTGGCCGAATCTCCGATTGGGGGACTCAATACCGATGACCGACCATTGTTAGAGTTCCAGGCTCCCCGTTCCTTATATCTGCAAGATCCCAAGGTCTCGGAGTATCCTCAATCGTTCGCTTCTCTGGTGCCCAAAGAGCAAGAGGCAAATCTCCACGCCTGGTCGGGCGCGTTGCTTGGAAGGGTGCAATTGGGGCGCTGGCCTGGCTTGGCTTCCCAGGTCAAGAAGGCATTGGAGAAGGCTGTCCCTAGATCGCCTCTGGCCGCAGCCATGCTTGCCCAACACAATAACGAACTGATGACGGCGGAAGGCTATCTCCGAAACCTCAGTCTCGACGAAGCCCTGACCCCTTCGACGCAAATCTTGTTGGGCGATCTTCGCCGGAGAGAGAAGGACTGGACTTTGGGGTTGATTCACTACCAGGCAGCCCTCGAGGACCCTCCCGTTGGAAGTTTGTATATCCTACTGATGAGGGCTGGAGAATGCGCTTACGAGGATGGACAGTTTGAGTTGGCCTCGGAATATTTTGACCAGGCTGCAGACTTGTCTGGGAGGCCGGAGCCTCTCTATTTTGGGGGTCTAGCTCGGTTGGTAGGTATCGGGGATGTCGAGGAGGCTCAGAAGCGCTTTGAAGCCAGCCTAAGTCGAGACCCCTACGACTATCTGTCGGCTTATCGCCTGGCCCAGATCTCTCAGAGAAGGGGGGACCTCGAGATGGCGGAGCGCTATGCTCGAAGGAGCTATGAGGCCTTCCCCGAGATGCTCGATAACGTGGAAATGCTCATGACTCTGGCGGCGAGTCGAGGGGAGAACCGTGAGGCTCTTCGTCTGCAGAGCGAACTGAACAATCTTCGTCGTCGAGTCAGAGAAGGCCGCTAGAGGGGCACTCGAGGGATCTTCACAAGGCTACGGAGCGCTGCGGTATCGACCTAGTTCGCGAGCAAAGGGAACTTGCTTCTTGAGATCTCTTAAGGCTTCGTCGAGCTGCTCCTTCTCTTCTGGAATGACTAGATCAAGGTAAAAGGTGTATTGCCAGGGTTTCCCGGGGATCGGTCGAGATTCCAGCTTGGTGAGATTGATGGAGTGCTTAGAAAAGCACTCCAATGCCTGATAGAGAGAACCCGGAGAGTTTTCCGTGTCGAAGACGATCGAGACTTTATCGGCACCTTCGGGAAGGGTTGCATCGTCTTGATGAGTGACCACTAGAAATCGGGTGAAGTTGCGAGGGTGGCTTTCGATTCCTTCCTTGAGGATCTTAAGTTTAAGGCGTTCAGCCGCTGTGCTGCTGGCGATAGCAGCGGCACGAACATAGGCATTTTTCACTAGGTGATCGGCCGATCCGGCAGTGTCGTACATGTTCACCACTTGCCACTGGGGGTGCTGGCTCAGAAAGCGGTCGCATTG
Source organism: Vulcanimicrobiota bacterium (assembly GCA_050486105.1). Classification (GTDB taxonomy): domain Bacteria; phylum Vulcanimicrobiota; class Xenobia; order Xenobiales; family JADMJV01; genus JAEXNA01. The sequence goes on along the minus strand of JBJHCR010000025.1, from coordinate 23,476 downwards.
AGCGGCAGCTTGCGGATGGGAATACACTTGTTCGATGTCACCAAGCTCCACCCCAGGGTTCACCACCAAATTGTGCTTGATTCGGACTTTCAGTTCTCCGACGATAGTGAGAGTCTGGTGCGTCAACAAAAGATCATAGTTGATGTGGATGGAACCGGTTAGGGAATTTTCTACGGGAACCATGGCATAGCGAATTTCTCGCTTTTCCACGGCTTCGAAGAGTTCTTCGAAGGTTTGGAAAGACTGAGTCGGAGCGTCCGGACCAAAGTATTGATGGATGGCTCTTTGGGAAAACGAGCCGCTGAGTCCCTGCAAGCCAACCAGTTCCGGAGACTCATTGCGTTCGACTCCAACCTTGAGGGCGAAGGTTTTTCGGTGCAAGCCTTCCATTTGCTTGTCCACCACCGGAGCGATCACCGCTAGGTCCCTCATCAGGCGCTCGAGTTGCTCGGGATAAAGGGATTGCGCGCCGTCCGAAAAGGCTTCAGGAGGGTTTTGGTGACACTCGATCATCAGCCCGTCGGCACCGGCCGCGACCGCTGCTAAGGCCATAGAGGGAACGTAGGTCCGAACCCCCGTGCCGTGACTGGGATCAACTAGGACAGGGAGGTGGGTGAGTGCCCTCAAGACGGGAATAGCGGAGAGGTCCAGGGTGTTCCGAGTGCTCGATTCGAAGGTCCTGATCCCGCGTTCACAGAGAATCACCTGAGCATTTCCCGGGCCAGCAAGAATATACTCTGCTGACATCAAGAGTTCCTCAATGGTGGCTGCCAGTCCCCGCTTTAGGAGAACCGGTTTGTTCTGAAGTCCGACTTCCTTAAGGAGCTCGAAGTTCTGCATATTCCTGGTGCCGATCTGCAGCACGTCGGCATAATGCGCCACCAATTCCACCTGGCTAGGGGACATGACTTCGGTGATTGTGGCTAGCCCAAATTTTTGTCCCGCTTCTTGGAGGATCTTGAGTCCTTCTTCACCCATGCCTTGAAACGAGTAAGGTGAAGTTCGGGGCTTGAAGGCTCCTCCGCGGATAACTCCTGCACCAGCCTTGGCCACCTGTTCCGTGATCTCGAGGAATTTGTCCCGCCCCTCAATGCTGCAAGGGCCTGCCATCACGACGATCTGAGAACCGCCTATGATCGGGCCGTTGGGACCGAGCGATATCCTTGAGGTTTCCGGGGCTGCTTCACGAGAGGCCAGTTTGTAGGGCCGTGAAACTCGCATCACTTCGGATACACCAGGGAAGAGTTGCACCTCTCTAAGGTCCGGAAGTGAGGTGCCAACCACCGCCAGCACCATTCGTTCTTCTCCAGACACCGAGTGGATTTCTAGGCCGCGAGATCGGAGTTTCTTCTCGATCCACTCTACTTGGCTGGGGGAGACATCGGCCTTCAAAACCACGATCATGAGAGTTCTCCTTTTTCTCTTTGCTCCGTCTGCAGCAATTCGCTCACCAATTCTTTCATTTTTCGATGGAGGGTAGGGACATCAGAAGAGTTTTCCAAGCGATGATCGTAGGTCCACCCGATCGAGGCCCGATCTGAGAGATGCTCGTTCACCGGACCGAATCCAGGTCGCTCCAGTCGAACCAGGAAGCCGCCATACCGGCGAATCAGTCTGGCTTCGTTAGGAAACCGCACGTCGGTGAAGACTGCGTGTCCCACAGCCAGGGTGCTTTCGAGCTTCCGTTCAGCCAATTTGACCCAAAGGTCGGTGTCGAAGAGGTTGCGACCAACCTCCGTTCCTAGCACTTGAAGGAGTCTGCGGACTTCGGCATGCTCCTTGAGGGCCGACCAGGGAGTGTGAGCAGCAAAGGCCGAAAGGCGTAGGGTCTGCTGGGGATCCTCGGCTGTTGGAATCAGGGGATCCAGGGCCAGCAGGGCTTGCTTCATGGGGTCGGCAAAAGCGATCCGTTGGAATCCGAACTCCTCTAGAAGAATCTGAGCGGCAGTGTCTTTGCCCACTCCAGCATAACCGCAGAGTCCTAGTAACACCCCCAGGGCTTCTCAAAGGATCGACCAGAACCTGCTAGTAAGTCCATAGGAATAGAAAACATTTCATTGCCTTTCCAGTTTTAGCTTGAAGGTTCAGGGAAATGTACTCTTGGAGGGTTGTGTGAGGGAAAAGGTTTGCGCCTGCTAAAGATCTTGGGACGTCTAGGGGTTTTTGCCCTGCTGGCTGCTGCATTGTTTGGTTCAGTGGGGTTGGGCTATCTCTATTTGGCCTACGGTCGGGACCTCCCGGATATCTCCATGCTGGAGACCTATCGTCCATCGGAAACCACTCGGATCTTGGCTTCAGACGGTACGGTTATCGCCACCCTTTATCAAGAGAATAGAATTTGGGCTCCCCTAGAGAATGTCGGACCCTGGGTGGTTCCGGCCCTTTTGGCTACCGAGGACAGCCGATTCTTTGAGCATCGGGGTTTCGACCCCATTGGGCTTGTTCGAGTGGTGGTGAACACCGCTTTGACTCGAGAAGTGCGCGAAGGGGCCTCCACCATCACCATGCAGTTGGCGCGCAACGTCTTTCCCTTGTCTGACGTGGATTGGAAGCGCAAGGTCAAAGAGATTTTTCTGAGCGTGCAACTGGAGAAGCGCTACGGCAAGCAAAAGATCTTGGAACTTTATCTGAACCAGGTGTATTTCGGTGGGGGAGCTCACGGAATCCATTCGGCCTCGAGGCTCTATTTCAATAAGGGTCCGAAGGATTTGACTTTGTCTGAATCGGCCTTGTTAGCCGGTCTTATTCAGGCCCCCTCTCGATTCTCTCCACTGGAGCATCCGGAGAGGGCGTTTCATCGTCAAGATGAGGTTCTTGAACGCATGCTTGCGGTGGGGGCCATCAACGAAAGCCAGCGACAAGAGGCCATAGTTGAGAGGGAGACCATGACCTTTGATGGGGTTGACCAACGGAGCTTTGAGGTCGACAAGTTTCCTTACTTTTCGTCTTACGTGGTCTCCGAGGTTTCTGCCCGTTTCTCCGAAGACGCCCTGTATCGCGGTGGGCTGACCATAGTCACCACCCTTGACCCTGCCCTGCAGCGTTTCGCTCAAGAGGTATTAGCCGAAGAAGTTTATGCGGCTGGCTGGGAGCTCAATGTGGACTCTGGGGCCTTGGTTTTGGTAGAAAACGAAACGGGATTCCTCAAAGCGGTCGTAGGTGGACTAGGGTGGAGTGACACCAATCAGTTCAATAGGGCCTTTCAGACTCGAAGGCAGCCTGGCTCGTCCTTCAAACCGGTGATCTATGCCGCTGCGCTCGAAGCAGGCTACTCGTCAGAAAGCACTATCAGCGATAGCCCGGTCACCTATCAGGATGGCTCACCTGGGGGTTGGAGTCCTAAGAATTCTGATGAAAAGTTTCAGGGGGCCATGACTTTGCGCAAAGCTCTTCAAGGCTCTAGAAATGTCCCGGCGGTTCGACTTCTTGACGCTCTGGGAGTGGACCGAGTCATCGACCTCGGTTACCGTATGGGCATCCGGGCTCCCATTCCAGGAAATCTCTCCATCGCCCTGGGAGCAGTCGACGCCAGTCCCCTGGAGATGACAGAACTCTTTTCGGTGTTCCCGAACGACGGCAACAGAGTGGCGCCTACTGCAATTAAGATGATCCAGGATGCTTCGGGGCAGGTCCTCGAAGATCACCGCAAACCGTCCAATCGAGCCGTCATTTCTCAACAGACGGCTCGAGGGATGGTTTCCATGCTCCTGGATGCGGTGGACCACGGTACGGGCACCAGAGCCAGGGTGGCGGGGTGGCAGATAGCCGGAAAAACTGGGACCACCGACAGCTTCCGTGATGCCTGGTTTTGCGGGTTCTCGCCTCACTTCACTTGTGCCGTTTGGATCGGCAACGACGACAACTCCCCGATGATCAGGTCTTTCGGTGGAGATCTACCCGCCACCATTTTTCAGAGAGTCATGGAGTTTGCCCTCGCGGACCGAGCGCCCAAGTCGTTCCCCGATTATTCCCCTAGTGGTGAGAAGAAAGCGGTGGGCGATCAGGGGCCAAAGCCGGAGGAGTCACCCACTCCCGAGTCCACCCCAGAGGTAGAAGAGACCCCTGACATAGTCGAATTGGTTGAAGAGCCTGGGGATAATGAGTTCGTTCCTCCAGATGGTCAGTCTTATCTTCTCCCAGAGACCTTAGGTGGGAATGTGCCCGGGGAATCTGAGCCCTCATTCGCTGATCCGCTGACCGAGACAGAATCTCCCGCAGTTCGATTCACTCCAGCCCCACTTCCTGAGGAAACTTTCTCCTCGCCAGGGGGAATTAGTCCCCCAGAGCACCAAGAAATTGACCATGGGACACCACCACCACCAAGCCAGGTCGAACTCCCTTCCTTCCAAGGAGAGTAGAGACGTTCTAGACTTTCAGACTCAAGTTTCGCTGGCTCCATTTACCACCTTGGAGGTGGGAGGGGCTGCTAAGCAATTTTTGCGGTTGAGGTGCACCGAAGAGGTCAAGAACTTCGCTGCCTGGTGGACGGCCTTGCCCGAAACTGAGCGCCCGGAGTTCTTGCCGCTCGG
>JBJHCR010000025.1:0-18937 GCA_050486105.1 Vulcanimicrobiota bacterium | reverse complement strand
ATCTGGGATTCTCAGGCTTAGTTGTCAAGTTAGAGAACCAAGATTGGGAGATTCTTCACGACTCAGGCACTCGTGTGGTGCTCCGAGTTGGAGCGGGGACCGTCTGGGATGAGTTCGTGGCCCGCACCGTTTCTCTGGGTCTGGCAGGGATCGAGTGTCTGTCTGGTATCCCAGGGTGTGTGGGTGCTGCTCCGGTCCAGAATATCGGGGCCTATGGACAGGAGGTGTCGGAGACCATCGTTGGGGTAGAAGGCTTGGATCTCCGGACTGGCCTTTGGTTTACCATGACGCCCGAAGAGTGCGGCTTCTGTTATCGGGACAGCATGTTCAAGCGAGCCCAGCAAGGCAGTTTTCTCATCACGGCCGTTCTTTTTGAGCTCAGACCCGGGGCTCCACCCACACTTCGCTATAAGGACCTCAAGAATCGCTGCCCGGAGGGATGCGAACCAAGCCTCGAAGAAGTTCGGGATATGGTTCTTGAGGTGCGCCGAAGTAAGTCCATGGTCTACGACCCCCAAGATCCTAATCACCGGTCGGCGGGCTCATTTTTCACCAACCCCATCGTCCATCGAAGTGAACTGGAACGTCTAGAGAGGACATTGGGCTCTGAAGTGCGGATGCCGCATTATCCCTTTGATGAGACGAGAGTCAAACTTTCTGCCGCTTGGCTGATCGAAAATTCAGGGCTGCCCAAGGGTTTTGTTCTATCTCCAGGAGCCAAGGTGGGTTTGTCCAGTAGTCACGTTCTGGCGGTTATCAATAGGGGTGGAGCGTCCTCAACCGAGTTGGTAACTTTTTCCGATTTTGTCCGAGACAAGGTTTTTCAGCGATTTCAAGTTAGATTGATGCCAGAGCCCGTTTTCGTCGGGTTTTGAAGGCTGGGGGCTAGGCGCAAGGGCTCAGGAGCCACTCTTGACCCAGCAAGGTCCCAGAGCACTCCGAGGACTGATCTAAGGCTTGGGTTCTGGTCTCCAGAGCGGGCGAAGACTCCGCATCCAGCCGGGACACCACCGCGTCACTTCCCACTTGCTGGGAACTTGCTTCACCGCCGAAGCTGTCTGCGATCAGCCATTCCAAGGGAACGTTTTCACCAATCAGGCTCTCCGAGCGAGCTTTTTCAATAGGACAATGGGATTCTGTCTTGTCCTGTTTGTTAACTTGCTTCTTCTGTTTGGCGCTACCGAAGGCGATAGCTCGGTCTTGGTAGGTCTGCAAGGAGACTTCCCGGTCTTCTTGGTCGTTCTTGCGGGCGGCCAAGCGCACCGAGTCGCTCTGGGAGGCACCGGATTCCGCTTCGACTCGGTCCACGGTGGCAACCTGTCTCTGCAGCGTCAATTGGTGCAGGTCCAGGGCCCTCTGGTGATTGCAACTTATGTGCTTTGAGACCATCATCTCCGTCTAGTGTACCTCAGCAAAGTACGACAGTTATTGCCAACATGTTAACTACCGTCAACAGGGGATTGAGTCGAAGCAGACAGACTGCGACTAAGATTTTCTAGTCGACGGTCAGAGCGGCGCAGGCGGTCCGAAAGGACCTTGAAGATGGTGAAGGCCAATTCCGGCATAACGTAGACCAGTTCTTTGAGTTGTTCACCTCGGAGCCCCAACAATCGAGCCGCTTTGGAAACTCGGGCTGCGGCACTTCGGGGTTCGTCATCGAGGATACTCATTTCTCCAAAGTATGAACCTGGGCCGATAGTGGTTAGCAGCAGGGGTTCGCTTTCTTCTGCGCGGATCAAGATCTCGACCTCTCCTTCGAGCACGATGTACATCTCATCTCCGATGTCGCCTTCTCTGAAGATGGTCTCACCCTCGGTGAACTGCTGCTCCACCAGGCAGACGTGGATGGCTTCGAGTTGCTCCAGAGTCATGCTGGAAAAGAGAGGCACGCTCCTCAACATCAGCAGGTGTTCCATTAGGATCAGATCTTCCTCTCTGGGGACGTTGGTCCTTGGTGGTGACTCTTCTGAAAGTTGCAGTCTAGAATAGGTGTCCGCAGCTCTTTGAAGCCAAAGATCCTGGCTGCTCTGCAATTCTGCCAGCAGCTTGGGCAATGGACGCGGGTCAGGCAGGCTGTTGTGTGCGCTCTTATGTCGCTCATCGAGGTCCCCCTCTTCAAGTAAGGCCACCAGGACTGAGGTGCATTCTCGAGTTCCCAGATTCGACAGCACCTCCAAGGCGTCGGCTCGAATTCGGGCCGCCGCAAACCTTAGGACTTTTTCTACGGACCGAACCACTTTGACTTCCTCCAGGGCTTCGAGCAGCCTAAAGGAGATGTGCTGGTTGCGGTCCGCTGCATCTTGGAGGGCCAAAACTAGGAAGCTGTGCACGGTGGCGAGCGACCCAACTTCGGGAGGCTCTTTCTCCAAATGGTGGGCTTCTAAGGTGAATCTCCAGGCCTCTCGGGCCCTGCGTATACTCTCTTGGGATAAAGCACTTTTCAGATCTAGGCCGGGTAGTTCGCTTAGAGCTGCAATGGCGCTGGCGGCTCGCCGCTGATTCACCGAGGAAATCGAGTTCAGCAGCACTGTTCTTCCAAGACTTCCACTCTGCGCGAGTCGTGAGCCGGCAACTTGGCGCACAGTGCGTTCTCGGTCGGCCAAGCCTTCGGCTAGAAAGTTCAATTTGTCCAAGTCGATTTCTTCGGGAGCTATGGGGAGGGCCTCGAGTACCGTCAATCTCAGCGAGGAACTCTGATCTTGATGATAGAGAGTTCTAAGGACCTCGAGCTTTGGGCTACGGCCAGCCCTGGTCATGGCGTGGAGAGCGGCTTTGGCAAGATCGGGATCGTCAGAATAGAGTGCCGTTTCTGCGCGATTGAGGAGCTCTTCGGGGAGGCGTGAGAGGGCGGCTGTTCGGACCTCGGGATCGCTTGAGATCAGCATCTCAGTGAAGGTGTTCAAATTTGGCGGTTCAGTCAGACGGGCGGCTTCACTGCGGACTCTGGGGTCCAGGTCCTCCAGCATCTGGGCAGCCTGCTCACTGGCCTGAGTTCCCAGTTTTTCTAGGGCTAGGAGCCGGACCTCGGGTTCGGGATCTTTCAAGGCTCTGAGAAGGACTTGCTTTACACCTTCTTTCGCCGTGGCATGGAGAGCCTCCAGGACGATGAGGCGGACTTTGGAGTCGTTGTGCTCGGTGGCTTCCAGCAGAGCTTTGGTGAGGTTTCTTTCCTGCAGAGCGGTGGCCAGGGTCTTGACGATAGAAGGTTGCACCGGTTGAGAAAGCAGGTCGTTCCAGAGTTCAATAACACGGGCGGAGGGGAGGCCTTCCAGCGCAGAGAGAGTTTGTGCCGGTTCGATCCGGCCTTCCCGCAAGGCTTGGACCAGTTGGGTCAGGTAGTCGGCCTTGAGCCGATAGTTGGTGACAAGGTAGCCTAGGCTCAAAGCAAAACCCCCTGCGCAAAGCATGGGGCTAACCCCATACTCTAGAGCCGGATGGACTTGATCCCAGAGGAGGAGAAAGAGACCGGCCAAAGCCATTCCTGAGTAGACCACTACCCCCTCTAGGAAGGCCCTCATTCTTCCCCTGAGTCTGGAGGGAAGAGCGTTGAAGAGAAGATTACGGATCGGGGCTCCAACAGCGTTTTCAAAGGTCTCTCTATTCAGGCGAGCAAAAATTGCAGCAGGGAGTCCGGGCACGAAACCTAGGACGGCGAAGCTGGCGAGAGTCAAGAGCGGTAGCGCGAGGTTAGCGTGGGCAATGCCAAAACGTCTGAGCAGCCACGGAGTGACGAAGATCTCGAGCAAGACCTCCAAACCGTTGGCTAGAGCCAAGAATATTCCGAAAAATTTGGCCAGTTCATTGGGGTTGGGAAACTGCTCAACGAAAACCGCCGAGTAGAGGTATTGAAGAACGAAAAGAGAGGTCACCATCAATATGGAGGAGAGCGTTAGGAGTCGCCCTAGTCGAGACGACCGGAGAAACTTCAGCGAACTCTTCATTCCCTCCATGGAGCTTTCATCGGCTTCTTCGATTTCGAGGGGGCCTGAACGTCTGAGTGCTCTTCGATGGATCCTTATCCACCAGGCTGCCAGGAGAGTTGCTGCCAGCCATCCCCAAAGAAGTTCCTCGGCTCCGTGGGGGCGTCCAGCTATGAGGGACGCTAGGCCTCCACCAAGCATGCCTCCTAGGCTGGCACCTATGGCAAAGATAGGGAAGAGGCGCTTCGCACTGAGACTATCGAAAAAGTCGGTGGCAAAGGTCCAGAAGTGGTTGGTGCAAATGGCAAAGCCGGTATAGTAGAGGCAAAATAGGAGGACCAAGCAACTTTTCTTGATCACCCCCGGGAATCCGAGTCCCCAGGTGCACACACCTATGGTTGCCGCCAAGAGAATGAGAATAGAGATAAAGTAGTTGTCGTTCCGGGCTTGGTTGACTCCAAAGGCGTAGACTAGGCAACCCAAGACCGTAAATATACTGGCTGCTAAGAACACCCAAGGAAGAATATCGGCCCCAAGATGGGAGAGGAGCAGAGACTCCGCCCCCACCAGACCCATGGTTTGCCCAAACACCAAAATGCAAGTCAGGGTGAAAAAGAAAAGAAACCTCTGCCGTTCGCGCCTGCGGACCGAAGGAAACAGGCGACTCCAGATCATGGGCAGAACCTAAGATTTCGGACTTGAGAGCACCCGCACATCGACGGGGTTTAGTTCTCGGGAGTGCTTTTCTCCTGTTGCTCTCCTAACTCAGTTTTCATGGATGGAAGGATGGAAACGTTCTCATCGGTTCGCTGGAGGCTCCAAGCTTCGCTCACCGAACCGCTCTCAAAGAAGAGGAAACGGTGAAGAAGAGAATTTTGGCCATGATGGTTAGTCTATTGGTGGGTTCGTCGGCAGTCTACGGCTCGCTTTGTCTGTTCCTCTATGTAAATCAGAAAAACATGGTGTTTTTTCCGGCCACCACCATAGTTGCTACACCCAGCGATTTCGGCATGACCCATCAGAGTTTCACCTTGGCTCTGACATCGAGCACTGTCACTGGTTGGGTGATAGAGGGCGAACCGGACTCGCCCTGGGTTCTCCATTGCAATGGGAACGCCGGCAACATCTCCGGTCGTCTGGAGCACGCGGCCTTGCTGAAGAGGTTTGGTTTCAATTCCGTATTTTTCGACTATCGAGGCTTCGGAAAAAGCGAGGGAACTCCGACGGAGGATGGCTTGCTCGAAGATGCTCAGGCGGTGAGAGCGTACCTACGAGAGCAGCACGGGGTGGAATCGGCCTCCATCGTCTATTTTGGTGAATCGTTGGGAGGGGCGGTGGCAGCGGCTCTGGCCGAAAAGGATCCTCCCGCCGGCCTGATCTTGAAGTCGACGTTCACTTCAGTTCCAGATTTGGCTAGCGAATTGTACCCAATTTTTCCCGTTCGTCTTTTGGCCCGCTATCGCTTTCCCACCATTGAGCGGATCCCGAGATTCGATTTCCCCATATTGATCTGTCACGGGCCAGGAGACGAGATCGTTGGTGTGGGCCACGGTGAACGTCTCTACCAAGCAGCCCAAGGTGACAAGGAGTGGCTTGAGCTACCGGGCGACCACAACACAGGGCCCCTAGCTCTCGGCTCCGAATTCGCCAGCACCGTCCAGCGCTTTGTGGTGCGGACGACCGATCCGCAGGTTCAAGATTAAACGTTCGAATAGGAGTTGAGTCTTCGGGAATTGGCACAAACTTCTCTTTGCTCAAGGTGGCGTGAATGCTAGTCTAGTATAGGATGTACTACGAGACTCACTCGCATACGGAACTTTGCCGCCACGCGGTGGGCACGCCGGAGGAGTACGCTCGCCTTGCTTACCTCAAGGGCTTGGCGGGAGTTTTTGTCACCTGCCACAACCCTCTGCCTGAGGGAATCGGGCAGCGCATCCGTATGTACGAAGACGAACTGCCAAGGTACTTGGCTTTGGTTCATCAAACCGCAGATCGGCTGGCTCCCGAAGGCATCGATGTACGTCTGGGTCTAGAAGCCGACTATCTGCCCGGGCTCGAACCCTACTTGCATAAGCAACTGACCTCTGCACCGTTCGACTATGTCTTAGGTTCAGTGCATTGGCATATGCCCGAATGGCAAGATATCTTTTGGGATGGCTGTCGGCACTCTCTGGTGCGAAGTTACTTTGAACAGTTGGCCGAAGCTGCCGAATCGGAGTTGTTCGACTGCCTGGCTCATCCCGATATCATAAAGAATTGCGACCCGGCAAGTTGGAGGGTCGAAGACTATCGCGAAGATATCGAAGCAGCCTTGGATCGCATCGCCGAAACCGGAGTCGCTATGGAGCTGAATACTTCCGGCTGCTTGAAGTCTTTCCCAGAGTTCAATCCTGGGCGAGAAATTCTGGCTATGATGTTCCGGCGAAGCATTCCGGTGGTCGTAGGAGCAGACGCGCATTCGCCCGATCGAGTGGGAGACCGTTTTATCTCGGCTTTTCAGCTCTTGTTAGAGGTCGGATATACCGAGGTGCAGCTATTCTTCTCTCGAAAAGCGCAATCCGTACCCATCAGGGAGGCCTTGGCCGGCCTTCAAGGAAAGTCTCCAGTACTCGTCGGACCGAGGTTGGCCCTTTAGGAGGCTGTTGGGTCCAGTCCAAGTTGTCAGGTGGGGGCTCACAGAAACCCAACTCTCCGACGAATTGCTAGTTGAGGGGTGCCTATTCCGTGAGTCGTTCAGAACATCTAGCCAGTGAAGCGGCAGCACTTAGAGAGATCGCTCATCGTTTGGAGGCTCTCCACGATTCGCAGACCGAGCCGGCAGACCCCTCCACTCTAGCTTGGTGGCAGCAAAGTCATCGAGCCTTAGAAGAGAAGCTTAGACTCTTGCGGGAGGAGCTTGCCAAGGAGCAGCAGCGCTGCGCTTCTTTTGAGGCTCAAGCCAAAGCTCTAGCCGCAAATCAAGGACTTTCGAAGGACACTCTAGAGAGGCTAAGGTTGGCTGAAAAGCGGGCCAATGAAGCCGAAGTGAAGGTGGCTAAGCTTCAAAAGGAGTACCAGGAGCTCGGCTTACGGGTTCAAGAGTCCCAGAAGGAGGTGCAGAGACTCGCTTTTCAAGACCTTCTCACCGGCCTTCCCAATGAGCATCTCCTAGCTCAACACATGAGCCGTGTCTTTTCACAGAAGGGAGCGGGGGCGATCCTCTTGCTCTTGGACCTGGACCGCTTCAAGGTCATCAACGATGCTTTCGGGATAAAAGCAGGGGATGAACTGTTGATCAAAGTGGCCGAAAGACTACAGCACTCTCTCGGTCAAGCTGGCGAAGTGGCCCGCCGCGGAGAAGACGAGTTCATGATTTTTCTCTCACCGGCCCAGACTGACGGAGCTCAGGCCATGGTGCATTGGGCCGAGGTGGTCGCTACCAGGTTGCTAGAGCAGTTTCAAACTCCGTTTGTCGTTTCGGGGCAAAAACTCTTTGTGAGTGCGAGTCTCGGAGCCAGCACCTATCCGGGAGACGCGGAGACACCAGAACAACTGTTGGCCCACGCCGACACCGCGCTGTATCGAGCAAAGCGAAATGGTCATCCCAGCTTTCAATTGTTTACTCGGGAGATTTCCCTTCAGCAAACCAGGTCTGCATCCCTAGAGCAACATATCCGCTATGCAGTGCAAGCCGGAGAGCTTTTTCTCGAATATCAGCCGGTGGTGGAGTTAGTCAAGACTCGGTCTGCTGCGACAGCCAAAGTGGTGGGAGCTGAAGCCTTACTGCGTTGGAACCACCGCTTGGAAGGCCTATTGCAACCCGGAGATTTCTTGCCCGCAGCAGAGGAGAGTGGGGCAATCGTAGAGATCGGTCGCTGGATCATGAGAGAAGTCTGTCGTCAGGTAGCGACCTGGAGGAGCCACGGTGTCTCCCTCTTCGCTTGTTTGAATCTGTCGCAGCGCCAACTTTTGCAAGCCGATTTGTCCGAGGACCTTCAGGGAGCTCTAGCCGAGTTTTCGCTAGGGCCCGAGTCCCTCTTGCTCGATGTGAATGAAGATTTCAGTGCTCTGAACGTCGACCGAATCGATCTGGCTTTGGCGCAACTCAGCGGTCTAGGCTTCTCGGTGGCCATAGAGAACTACGGGGTAGGATTTTCATCCCTGGTTCGCCTCGCTCGTGCGCAGATGCTCAAGGTTGCCCCGGCCTTGACCACTCATTGTTTGTCCGGCGATGAGTTAGGGCGGGCTTTTCAAGGGGCCGTGTCTACAGCTGCCGGCTTGAGCATACCCTGTGTGGCGGTGGGGGTGGAAGACCCAAAACAAGCCCGTAGGGTGCTCGAACTAGGGTGCACTTTCGCACAAGGCTATCTTTTTTCCGCTCCGGTGCCCGCCCAGCAGATAGCAGCTCTTACCAGGGGAGCGGGCTGGAAAATCTGAGATCCTAGGGAGCTAGATAGGTGTACTCTCCGAGAGATTTTTCGTAGCCTTGCAGCAGTCTTTGCGATTCTTCTAGCGTCAGTTTGCCTTCTTCTAAAGCTCGCTCGGACCGTTGCCGAATTCGTTCGACCAGGGTGTCTACGTCGTACTGCATGTAGCCGAGCACCTCTCGGATGGTATCACCTTTCACCACATGTTCCACATGATAGCCCGTCGGTGTTAGGGATATATGGACGGCATTGGTGTCGCCGAAGAGGTTGTGCAGGTTGCCCAACACTTCCTGGTAGGCTCCAGCCAAGAACATGCCCAACAGATAGGGTTTGGTGCGACGGTTGGAGCTGTCGCTGGGTTCAAGTTCGTGCACTTCGAGCAGCGGTTTGATATCTTTCACGTCGATAAAGCGGTCGAGCTTGCCATCGCTGTCGCAGGTGAGATCCACCAGAGTGGCTCGCTGGGTCGGTTCTTCGTTGAGCCGGTGTATAGGCATTATGGGAAAAAGCTGATCCATGGCCCAGGTGTCTGGAGCTGACTGAAAGATCGACAAATTGACGTAGTAAATGGAAGCCAGAGTTTTTTCCAGAGCTTCGAGCTCGTCCGGTTCGGGATCGTGACCTCTCATGTGGGTCAAGATCTTTCGGCACAGCAACCAATAGGTGCGCTCGGCTCGGGCTCGTTCGTTCAAGCTCAGGTACCCAAAGTTGAAATGGCTGATGGCCTCTTGCTTGAACTGTTGGGCATCGTGATAGGTCTCTTGGAAGTTCTTCTCGGTCAGATTTTCCAGAGCTTCGTGCATGTTCTTCAAGACCAGATGGTCTTCTTCACTAGGGGGCTCTACAGCTATGTTGGGTACGTCGCTTGAGCCCAGCACATCAAAGACCAGCACCGACTGATGCGAAGCCAGGGCCCGACCGCTCTCAGAGATCAGAGTGGGCATGGGGACTCCATGAGGCTCACAACCTTCTTTAACAGCAGCTACCACATCGTTGGCGTAATTTTGGATGCTATAGTTCTTGGAAGCGTAGAAGTTCGTTTTGGTGCCGTCGTAATCTACGGCTAAGCCTCCTCCCACATCGAGAAATCCCATAGGCGCCCCCAGTTTCACCAACTCAGCGTACAGGCGGACCGCTTCCCTCAAGGCATCTTTGATCACTGCGATGGACGAGATCTGGCTGCCGATATGAAAGTGAAGCAAGCGCAGGCAGTCGAGTTCTCCCCGGCTTTGCAGTTTTTCCACCGCCTCCATCATTTCGGGTACGGTGAGACCGAACTTGGCCCTCTCTCCAACACTGCTGCTCCAGTGTCCCACACTGCGGATGCTCAACTTGGACCGAAGCCCCAGTTGGGGTTTGATTTTCAGGCTCTGGGCCAACTCCAGTACGTGATCGAGTTCATCGGCTTGCTCCAGGACGATGAGGGTTCGGTGACCGAGACGCTGACTGAGTAAAGCTGTTTCCAGATACTCACGGTCCTTGTAGCCATTGCATACCAGCAAGGCTCCCGGGGTGTCCAAGAGGGCCAAGGCGATCATCAGCTCGGGCTTAGAGCCCGCCTCAAGGCCAAAACCGTGACGCCGACCGAAGCGCACCAGACTCTCTACCAAGTGGCGTTGTTGATTGCATTTCACTGGAAAGACGCCTTGGTAGACGCCATTGTATCCGTATCGAGTGATCGCTCGTTGGAAGGCAGATTGAAGGCGATCCAGGCGGTCTTCCAAGATGTCGCTGAAGCGGATCAAGAGAGGGAGTTGCAGGTTTCTTCTTTGTAGGGCGCTCACTAAGTCATAGAGATCCAGTGACCCCCCCCGGTCCCCTTGGGGCGATACGGTGATATGACCTTCGGTGTTGATGGAAAAGTAGGGCTCGCCCCAATCAAAAATTCGATAGAGGTCTTCGCTTTGCTCTATGGTCCAAGATGGATGTACGGTAGTGGTAGACACTGTCATAGGGAGAAGTACCAGCTTTTGCCGACATTACCCTCTGTGGACCTTCAACGCATGGCGGGGTCGAGGAAGGGGAAGACCGAAAAGGTGAATGTTTGGGTCGCTTCCTCCAGGGAGTCGACACCAATACGCAAATGTCGGCGCCCACTGTCTACGGCGGCGGCTCGAAGCTCTAAATGAATCTCGCCCGGCCACCTAGGGTCGGGCTCTATCTGAGCACGAAAACTCAATATGTTGACGGCTACGATAGTAGCGTCTTCTAACCCAGCCTCGCTCATTGAGCTCAAATTATATCCGCTGGGTCGGGAGAGATAAGGCACGACATCGTTCAAAATCTCTTCGGGTTCCTCGTGTATGACTCCGAATTCATCAGGCTCAGGAGGAGGTACAGTGTCGATGACCTTCCGGATTAGAACCTTGTGGGGGCAGCGATCTTCATATCCGTCCGTATCCTGGCCACCGGCGCACGTGAGCCCAAACGTCTGTTGATGTTGCTCGGGCACCGTCAGGTAGTACAAGATATTTCTCTGCCAGTATGGGCGACCTCGGTGAGTTCGCAAGGATTCTCCCGTGGCTGGGTCCACGGGTGATAGGAACCACAGAGCATCCCCGTCCTTCCCCGCTAGACTCGATGGGCCGGGGCCAACCCGCACGTCCTCAAACATGGTCGACTTGAGGTCGCGGTAGATGGATACGTAAGCCTTGCGCAGTTCGAGTTGAGAGTCGGAACTCGCTGATGCTCGCCCCCAGACTGTGGACCCCATCCTGGTCGCGGCGGCCAAGATCACCATGAGGCCGGTGAAGACGGCGAAACCAATGAGGAGTTCTGCGATGGTGAGTCCCCGGTTTCGAAATGGAAGGGGGTCACAACGCATCATTGATGATAGAAGCCTCACTGATAAGTTGGGTCACCCGCACTTCGAGTTGGCCTGAACCTTGGCGGGTCTGGGTGTCTTCACCGGCCCACCAGACATGCACATCAACTTTTTTGAGTCGATTTCCATCGGAACTCGCTCCAACTTTATTGCCGTCCGTGTCCACCACACTGATGGCGCGGACGGAGTAGTAGAAGATGGTCTTGCCGTTCTTGATGCTTCCTTCGTCCCAGGGGGTCCCGTTGTGTTCTTCGTGGAGGAAGTGCTCTCGGAAACCAGCGGGCTCGTCAGCCAACAGTTGGGCTCGGAGTCGCTCCACGATCTGCTCGGCGACCAGGGTCCCTGCCGCCCGCTCCAGAGCTTTATGATCGGTGCGCATGACTCCCAGAGACAACCCCAACACCGAAAGGATGGCCAGGGCGACAAATCCCAGCGACAGGATAAGTTCGGCTAACGAAAAGCCACTTTTCCGAAGTCTGGTCATTTCACCATATAAAATGTTTGGTGCAACGGTCCTGGGTCTGGTTCACGCTGGAGGGCCACCAAATAGGCCGGGTCGAAGTTCAACTTGACCTCTTTGGCCAGGGTCGTGACCTGCCCGCTCCACCAGTTCTGCCCTGGATGACCTGCAGGGTCTCCACCGTAGGCCACGAGAGCTCCATCGAGCTTGAACTTGCCCCACTTGCCTACGGAATCGTGTTCGTGACCAATCTTGGCCGTAAAGTTGCCCCAAGTGTAGATCACTCCTTTCATGGAGAAGTCCTTGTATTCGTACTCACCTTCATTCTTCTTAGGCTTTAGGGAAGACAGAGTGATGTCCCCCCGGGAATAGAGGTTGAGTCCATCTTCGATGTTCGCTTGAAAGTCGCTGCCCGCTCCCACCAAACTCAGAGAGCCTCCGGAGGTGATGGAGCCGCCTTCTCCTTCCACTCGACTGGCTATCAAGGTGTTCCCAGGGCTTGAGAGGATGGCGGAGGCTCCTTTTTCAGGTTTGAATTTCAAGGTGAGATCGTCGTTTGTGACTTCGGTTGTGACCCCTGGGAGTTTGAATTCTTCGAGCCTTGGTTCGCTAGAGCTGATCAAGATATTGAGGAGCTTCCTGAGTTCTTCGCCGTTTGCTTGGTGGGACAAAAGAGCTTCAGGTGTGTTCTGAAGACTTGCCAGAAGGAGCTGCTTGTGAGCGTTCGCCGGACCCTCAGGGTTGATTCCAAAGGCCTCGTCAGAGTCTACGAAGCTCAGTCGAGTGACCCCGCCCTCATTCTCAAGAATCAAGTCGAAGGCTCCTGGGAGCAAATCACCGGAAACAGTCCCGATTAGAGCTTCCCCGTCTCCGAGCGGTAGGTTCCCCGACAAATTCCATACGATGGAATCTTCAGTGACTGTAGCTGAGTCTAGATTCTTGGTCACGCTCTCCAGTTTGTGCATTTGCACCGGCCCGGTGGCGTCCTCGGGTAAGACTGGAGCCTCGGGAGGGTCTTCATTGGCCCCCTTGCGGGGAATAAGGTTGAATTCATCGGTCTTCCCACTGGGGGCGATCCGCACATTGTCCTTGATGTGCAACTCAAACTTGCCTGACTTAGGTTGCTCTAAATGGATGATCTCAGGGTCAAAACTCATGATGATGCCCGGGTCGTTGGGTTCAGTCTGAATGTAGTTTGCGTATTGCCAGAAGGGCATGTCGTAGTAGCGAACAGTTCCATCATCCCAAACCACATAGGTGCCGGCATTTAGGGTGTAATCCTCATTGGTAGCTTTGCGGACATCTTCCCAAGTCAATTGATAGAAACCGTCTTCGTAGGCCTCGATTCCGGTTGAGATGGTTCCTGAGGCGTTGGCGTGGACATACCCGGTTTGAGTTAAGACTTCACCTTTTTTAGACTCGAGGTTGTTTTTCGCCCCGCCCCCTTGGACCCAGACCGAGCGTTTGCTGCGCATTCTGGCCAAACCAGATTCGCTCTGTAAGGAAACTCTGGCTTTATTGTCGTTGTCGAGATGATAAAGCATACGGCCGGCGGACATGGCTGCCGAATCTGCGCCCGGTTGCCGATTCATTCTTAAATAGGCTTCCACCACTCTCTTGCTGACTTGACTCCCTTTAGCTTGAATCGACGGATTCAGATTGTCGGGCCCCAAGCCTACCATCCCTGGACCGGCGCGACCCTCCACTTGGATACAAGCAACTCCGGTTGGCACGTCGTAAGGCTCCGGGCTGCTGGCCACGACTGAGTAATTTGGACCGGTTGCTCGGGGAAGCGGGACTGCGCCACCTCCAAGGAGGTTGTTGTACGAAAGGTAGGGGTGATCGACCCAACTCGTCCCCGGTGGGTCGGAAAAACCGTCCTTCCCTCCAGACCCGTCCTGCCAGTTGAAGCGGATCCGAAACTGAGTGAACTCTCCGTCGGAGGCCCTCAGCACCCCAATGACATTCCCTTCCCGTTCTTCGACGATCAAATCAGGACTGTCGACCACCACACGATTTGCGTTGCCGCGCCAAAAAGGATCCTCTCCCAGGCGAGCCTGGGCGTAGCGCAAACCAGATTCGGCGGCCCGGAGCGCTGCGTCTCCACCGCTCAAGTGTTGGCTGGAACTCAAGCTCCCTCTCACGGTGATCACGGCAGTGGTCATCAGCATGATGAGAAGCACAGAGACTACGAGAGTGGAAACGAAGTACACACCTCTCTTGTTTTGGCGGAGGGCGGTAACGAATTTCATGGTCACAGTAGTCCTAGTATACCAGATGGTTTTCCTTCTAACCAAAAAAAATAGATAAGTCGGGAAGCCTATTGAACCCCTTTCTGAGGTCAAACTTCAATCTGAGAACTATGGCCTCCGCTGAAGGGGACTTTGCCCTGATCTGTAAAGATTGTGCCCATGAAGCGGACAGCTTATGTTGGGTTGGTACTCCTGTTTGTCCTAATGGCAACCTATGCTGTTTGGATTCAGTCACCCGAAGAGCAGGATACCGTTGCTCTGAGTGCCGCCCTGCATCAGGTGGACGAGCGCTTCGAGGAACTCCAAAAGCAAGCTCAAGATCCCGACTTGAACGGGTATCTGCACGAGTCATTTTTAGACTATTGGTCTGTTAGGGGTGGCCCTGAACGGTCTCCAGCGCGCTCGGCCATTGAGGCTATGGCCGCCTATCACGAGATGGGATCGGAGGTACTATCGCGACAGGCAGAGCGCGTACTGCAGGAGGATGAAGAGTTTCTGACAGCGGTGTCCGCCTTCGAACTCTGGCTTCCCGAATTGATCAGAGCTTGGAGTAAACCAGTATTCACGGTGCCTTTGCAGAATTGGAATGGGCCCAATCGCACTCCACGTCTGGCGGCTCTGAGGAACGTCTCCAAGGCCATGGTAGCCTTTGCCCAAGTGCGACTGGCTCAAGGCCGCTCATCCGATGCATTAGTGGCCCTCGAGACGCCATTCTTGATTGGACGTAGCCTCATCGATCAAGGCTTGCTTTCCAGCCAAATTGAGGGGGATGCCCTGCAAAGCCTGGCTTTCGAGGGGGTGGTGGAAAGTTTGGACCCCTTCAGCCATCTCACCGGGGCGGAATGGCTCATCTTGGGGAGAACGTTGACGAGTTCCCTCCCCCCTGCAGACGCCTTTCATCGATCTCTTCTAGGCGAACTCTACATTTTCGAAAGAATGGTCAGTGAACGCAATTGGGCAGGGGTTCGGCACTTGGAGCAGGGACGACTTTTGCTTTGGGTGACCGCACTTCCCGGCATGCTTGATCGGGAACGACGATTGCTGAGGATCGCTGGCAATGAATATCTGGAGCGGGCCTTGGCCCAGGACATCGAGGGTCTACCAGAGTCGGTCGAGTTCAGTTTCACCGATTGGATTCTAGGGAGAAATTTCCTTTTGGCTGCATTGGAAGCACCCAATTTGAGGAGGGCAGCGGCCAACACGTCCTTGAATCGTTATCGTTTGCTCGGTTTGGCTCTGGCCTGCAACCTGATCGCGTATCGCTCTCAGTTTGGGAGCTACCCGGAGAATTTGGAGCAGCTTGCCAAGATGGGGGTAACACCTTTTCTGGGCTATGAGAGTGAGGCTGAGCGATTTCTCTACGAGGGTCGAGAGACTCAGGCAACCCTGACGGTCCTCCTGCCCGAAGGCGTGGTGAAGTATACCGGTGGAGAGAGTCGCAGAATCATTGACTCAAGCCTTTTTTACCGCTTTCGAGAGGATCGATTGGTCTTCGAACTCTAAGACTCCTGGCTTGACAGCAGGCAAACTGTAGAATTCACCAGAAGCTTTCCCTATGCAAGATTTGACTTCTGAGAAGTGCGAGGCCTGTCGTTTTGATGCCCCTAGGGTGGAGGGCGAAGAGCGGGTGGCCTTGGCCGAGAAAGTGCCGGCCTGGGATGTGGTGGAGATCGACGGGATTGAGCGGCTCAAGAGAGTTTTCCAGTTCAAGAGTTATGCCGAAGGTTTGACTTTTATCAATCGAGTGGCTCAACTCGCCGAGGAGGAGGATCACCACCCTCTCATGGTCTTAGAGTGGGGGCGGGTCACTGTGGAATGGTGGACCCACAAGATCGGGGGTCTCCATCGCAACGATTTTATCTCTGCCGCCAAGACCGATCAGATTTTTGGCCCCTGAGCGTGGATTTTTCGGAGCGCTCGGAGACTCGGCAACACACCATAAACCTCGAAGGCACCGAGGTCAAAGCTGAACCAGGCACCAAGATACTCGAACTGGTCGGAGAAGACAGAGTTCGTCAGGAGAGGCTGGTAGGGGCCTTGTTGAATCGTCATCTGGTTAGTCTTGATGCCAAGTTGCACTACGATCAAGGTCTAGTATTAGTTCGAGTTGGGGACGACGAAGCTCGTCCGGTGATTCGCCAAGCAACCCAGCATATGTTCTGTTCGGTGATGGACAAGCTTTATCCGGGCTTTCGGCTGGAGATTGGACAGTCTCTACTGGGGGGATATTTCTATCAGTTGTTTCCGCCGCCCGGTGAGCCCTTGCCCGACTTGCGAGAGGTGGCCCGGAAGGCCACCGAGGAACTCGATGCCTTGCGGAGATCCGATAAGGCTTTCCGCACCCAGACTGTGTCCATTGAGTCGGCTTTGTCGCGTTTGGGCGCGCTCTCGGAGTCTAAGCGAGGTCTGCTTCAAGCCTGGCCTCATCCGCTGGTGAACTTGGTGAGCATCAACGGTAAGGTCGACATACAATATGGACCCTATCCCCTGTCCAGCGGAGTTCTGCCTCACGCTGAAGTGCGAGCGTTTCCTCCTGGTTTGGTGTTGCAGTTTGCCACCGAGGAGAACACCACAACTGGGAGTGGTGAGCTTCTCCTGTCCAGCTATTTAGAAACGCGGTCCTGGAATCGGATGATGGGAGTGGCTACGGTTGGGCAGCTGAATGCTGCTATGATCGCAGACCGAGCCGAAGAGGTGATCTCGCTTTCCGAAGCTCTTCACCAGCAAAAACTTGTAGAGATCGCCCAGGAGATAGTGGCTCGCCGTGATCGGGTCAAGATGGTCTGCCTGGCTGGACCAAGCAGTTCTGGCAAGTCGACCGTGCTTCAAAGACTGGCCATTCAACTTAGGGTTAACGGTCTACAGCCTCTGATGGTAGGGCTGGATCATTATTATCGGGATCGTCGAGACCTTCCCAATTATGAAAGCGGTGAACAGGACTATGAGCATCCCGAAGCCTTAGACCTCGCCCTTTTGCGAGATCACCTTCAGGCCCTCATCCAAGGAAAGGGCGTGAAGGTTCCCCGTTTCGATTTCATCGATGGGCGACGCAGCGACTCCAGCACCTGGACTGAGCTGGTAGGAGGTGAAGACAAAATTTTGCTGCTGGAAGGCTTGCACGCGCTCAATCCCCTACTTTGGCGCGAGGTACTTCAGCCCTCTCAAATATTCCGCATCTTCATCAGTGCCTTGACCCAACTCACCATCGATGAACAAAATCGGATTCAGACTTCGAAGGTTCGCTTATTGCGAAGGCTGGTCCGCGATCGGAGGTATCGAGGCACTCCAGCTGGAGACACTCTCAGTCGATGGCGGTCCGTGAGAGCGGGCGAAGACCAGTATATTTTTCCATTTCAAGAAGAGTGTGAGGCCATCTTCAACACCACTTTGGTCTACGAGGCTGCAGTGATGAAGACCTTTGCTATGCGCTATCTCTTGGAGGTACCTCGAGACCATCCTCGCCAGGGGGAGGCTTATCAATTGCTCAAATTTCTCGACCTCTTTGTTCCGGTGTTTCCAGACGGTATCCCCATGAATTCGATCTTGCGAGAATTTATCGGTGGAGGGTCATTCGACTATTGATGGAGCCGTACCGGCTGAAGAGCAGGAACCAGAAAGGCAGCATCGCTGTCGAGGGATCCGGTTGGAAGAGGTCTGCACCGGCGGACTTCGAAGGCGCCTATCAACGGTGAGACAGCAGCTCTCGCCTGTCATAGATGAAGGAGACAATTATGCTGAAGATGATCTCACAAGGACTGACCGGATTACTGTTGGGATTGGTCTTGATAACTCACCCGGCTCTGGCCGAGGAAGTCAAAACGGCCTCCGGTTTGGTCTACGAGATCCTACAAACGGGCGATGGGGCGGTAGCTCAGCGCGGGGACATGGTGAAGGTCCATTATACCGGGTGGCTGACCGACGGCACCAAGTTTGACTCTAGCGTAGATCGAGGGGAGCCATTCCAGTTTCCCTTAGGCCAAGGCAAGGTGATCAAGGGTTGGGACGAAGGAGTGGCTGGAATGAAGGTCGGGGAGAAGCGTAAGCTCACGATTCCCTCCAACCTGGCATACGGGCAACGAGGAGCAGGTGGCGTTATTCCACCGAATGCTACTTTGATCTTCGAAGTCGAGCTACTCGGAAAGTGATTTGCTATAGCAGCTGGTCTTCTCCAGGATTGGGAACCCACCCAAGCTCCGGAAGCAGGACCTGAAGCCCAGAGAACTGGTCTTTGTAGCGCATCGTTTTGGCTTTGGGATTTGAGAAGCCGATGTAGAGGTAGTTGAACCCGAGTTCCGAGCACCACTGGACCTCTCTCAGGAAAGTGTAGATTCCTAATCTTCGCTTGGGGACTGTCAAGTCATAGTAGAGATAGTGAGAATAGATTCCTAGCTCGCCCACGTCCACGGTGCTCACCGCCAGCAGGCGATCTCCCAACCAATAAGTGAGTTCCTGGGTCCGGTTGGGGTGGTGAATCAACCAAGACTCATAATAGAGTTGCCGCTGCCGCGGTGTAACCAATTGCTCGGTTCGGGTTCCAAACTTGCTGACCACGAATTTCTCGAAGACTTGAAACTTTTGGGGGTTCCAGCCGGCTTTTCCGATCTTGATGGTAAGGTCGGTGTTCCGCTTCAGGGTTCGCTTTTGAGAGCGGCTCAACTGGAAATCGGCTATGCAAATTCGGGCTGGACGACAGGCTCGACAGCGAACGCACAGAGGCAGGCAGTAGATCGACCCGAAGCGTTGTCCTCCCAAGTGCATCAGGCGGTCGATGTCCCCATCGTGGATTCCTAGCAGTTGCCAGGCTCGTCCAGGGAGATAGGAGCACGGGTATGGAGGGAAAGCGCAAAGCTGCGGAGGCTTATCTCGCCAATTTGGCTCAACTGCCGCCCACATGCGTTCGATGTCTTTCACCTGCTGAACCAATTCATATTGAGTTCATCACTTTGCTCTTCAGTTCTAGAAGCTCAGCTCGATATCTCCCGGGTCTGGTAGTAATCGTCTTCGGTCTTGTAAAGGCCCCAGCTTGGTGATCCGAATCGACCCATAAGTTCTCCGGGATTGACCAACCAACCGTT
>JBJHCR010000024.1:26289-34739 GCA_050486105.1 Vulcanimicrobiota bacterium | reverse complement strand
ATACTACAATCTCCAGAGAAGTGGCCCTCTAAAGCTTACTGTACTGCGTCGCGCAGAGCCTTTCCAGGCTTGAAAGCAGGAACCTTCCTGGCTTCAATGGTGATCTCTTCACCGGTTCTAGGGTTGCGACCGGTACGACCCTTGCGCTCGCGTACTTCGAAGCTTCCAAAAGGAATCAATCGAACACCGTTGCCCTTGGTCAAATGCTCTTGGATGGTCTCAAGGACCACGTTCAAAGAATCGGTTGCTTCCTTTTTGGAGCAATTGGTCTTCTCGGCAATGTCAGCGATTAGCTCGGCCTTGCCAACAATAGTGGGTGTGTGTTTCTTGGTTTTTGTTTTCGCCGCCATGATTTCTTGGCTTCCTCCCAGTAGGTTGATGTAGACGGCAGCCTGTTCTCGCGGTTTGATCGTATTCCTTCCAAAAAACCTCATAAATCCAAGCTTTTTCCAGTTTTCCTGAGGATAATCGTGGCAGTTTCGGGAAAATCGGGTCAGGTCCCGTTTGGCTAGAGTGTAAACACTCTACCACCTCCCGAAAAAACAAATCCAAGTGCTCTGACAAGCTCCACTCGCTCTACAGTCCGGTGGAGATTGGTTAACATGGATGTTACCCATTGTACTCTCATTCTTAGTAATCTTACTCTAAGAAAGAAAGCGAGGTTCTCATGGGTCCATCAACCGCTCCAACATTTCACGTTAACCACGGAGACAGAACTTGGGCGGTCCACCCCAAAAGAAACGAAGAAGCTAAGAAGATCGATGTCAATCAGGACAATCATCTAGATGATGCCGAGATTCGTGATTACCTCACTGTTAACGGAGATCTTCGCGATCCGTCGTTGGCGCCTGAAGCAGACAATGAGAAGGTCCTCGCCGACTACAGAGCTCATCTGCAAGGTCAACTCTCTCCTGAACGCTTCACTTACCAGACCCACGAGCAGATCGCTCAAGAGATGGCCGACCTAGCTGAAAAATTCCCAAATTTGGCTACGCGTGTGTCCCTTGGCAAGACTCACGAGGGACGAGATATTTGGGCCCTCAAAGTCACCAAGGATGCGTCGTCTGACGACACCAGAGATCGTCCTGCCGTAGTTGTCACTGGAGCGCATCACGCCCGCGAGTGGGCTACTCCCCTGGTTCCCATGAATATGGCCCGGGAAGCCTTAGAAGCCTATGACAGCGACCCCAGCGTGAAAAATAGAGTGGACAATGGCGAACTCTGGTTCATTCCCGTGGTCAATCCAGACGGTTACGAGTTCTCCCGAAACGAAAACTCTTTCTGGCGTAAGAACCGACGGCCTATCACGGAAACACCCTGTGGACCGGTCCGTGGTGATGTCCGTGGAGTGGACTTGAATCGAAACTACTACGACGGAAATCCTGACAATCATTGGGTATGGCGGCCGATCGGCGACGATCCGTGCAGCTACCGAGACGATGGCCGGGCGACCTCGGACGACCCCAGAAAGGACACCTACCGAGGTCCTGAAGGAGCCTCAGAGGTGGAGATACAGAAACTGCTCGAACTCCAACTCGGGCGAGGGAACGTCAAAGGCATCCTGGATTATCACTCCTACGGCGGGATGATATTGTACCCCTGGGGGCACACTCGGGACAAAGTCGACAACGTTGAGACCTATCTCGAGATCGGTACGAAAATGAACGATGCCCTGGGAGGCCAGAAGTATCGACTGATGCAGAGTTCCAGCCTCTACCCGACTTCAGGTGGATCACACGACGTTCACCAGATGCACGACATTCTCTCCATCACCATGGAAATTGGAGACAGCTTCCACCCAAGAGAGTCTCAACTTCCGGATCTCGTTGAACGCAACACCAAGGCTGGAAACGTATTCATCGATGAAGTTCTAGCTCGGGCCTGACGCCTGTCACGGATACCTGAAAACAAGAAAAGGCGAGGAGTCAAAACTCCTCGCCCTTTTTTGCTTTTTCAAATCCTTGGTCAGGTCGTCACACCGCCATCGACACTGAGAACATGCCCATTGATATAGGATGCTTCATCAGACGCCAAGAATAGGTAGGCCTGCGCGATCTCTATGGGCTCACCCATACGACCCAAGGGAACCTTGCCTGCAAGCTTTTCCATCACCTTATCAGGAATACCCTCGGTCATTCTGGTCTTGATAAACCCGGGGGCAACCGCATTGACTCGGATGCCCTTCCGTCCAAGTTCTCGAGCCCAAGTCTTGGTCATACCAATGACCCCAGCTTTGGTCGCTACATAGTTGGTTTGGCCAAAATTTCCGTATAGGGCAACCACCGAAGACGCATTGAGGATTACCCCTCGACCTCTCTCCACCATACCTTGGGCCACAACTTGGGTCACATTGTATACGCCCTTTAGGTTCACCGACACCACCAGATCGAAATCTGATTCTTCCATTTTCGACAGTTGTGCGTCCTTGATGACTCCGGCATTGTTGACCAGGATGTCGATCTGTCCCCAACTTTTCAGTATTCTGCGAACACCTAACTCGACCGATTCTCGGTCGGTGACATCCATGGGGAAACCCAGGACTTCCCCTTCTAGCTCAGCCAAAGTCTCCTCGATGACCGAGGCATCGACATCCACGATCACCACCTTGGCGCCTTCCTGCAAAAAAAGCTCCGCTGTTGCGCGACCAATACCTCGAGCCCCTCCGGTAATCAGTGCTACTCGATTCTTCAAACGCATCTCAATCCTCCAAAAAATTCTGAGACCCCTACCCAGCGTATGCTGTTGGTACTCGGTTCCCGAACCCCCTGCCTAACAAATTCTTAGGCATCCTGGGTGCAGCAAGTTGCAATCGAGTTGCACCACTTGATGACTCCCAGAAACATAGAGTACCATCTTGCGAATGGCCAAAACGAAATCGGTATATGTCTGCCAAAATTGCGGAGCTCAAAGCCCAAGATGGCAAGGGCGTTGCAACGATTGTGAATGTTGGAACACTTTGGCGGAAGAAGTCTTGGAGTCTCAGGCCAAACTTAGCGGAATGACGCTCAATCAGGGCGCTGGGGAACTTTTCTCGCTCGATCAGGTGCTCCAGGACCAAAGCGAGCATCGGCCTACCGGTCTTGGTGAGTTAGACCGAGTCCTTGGAGGGGGACTGGTGAATGGCTCAGTTCTCCTGCTGGGTGGACCGCCCGGAATCGGAAAATCAACGTTGCTACTACAGTTGGCAAGCTCGGTGTCTAAGGAGCTTGCCCCAGTACTCTATGTCAGTGGTGAAGAAAGTCATCGGCAGATCAGGCTCAGGGCTGATCGCTTGGAAACTGTCTCCCCAGCAATCCTTGTTTTCAACGAAACCCGCCTTGAAGCCATCGAAGAGCAGATCGAAAACTGTCAACCTAAGCTCCTCCTGGTAGATTCTGTACAAACCCTGTTTCGCTCTGACCTGAGTTCAGCTCCTGGCTCGGTCACTCAGGTTCGAGAGTGTGCCTCAGCATTGATGCGGATAGCCAAACGCAAACAAGTTTCAACAATTTTGGTAGGCCACGTTACCAAAGACGGGGGACTTGCCGGGCCTAGAGTCTTGGAGCACTTGGTAGACACGGTGCTGTCCTTTGAAGGAGAAGCCGACAGTCAAGTTCGAGTCTTGAGATCATCCAAGAACAGATTTGGACCAACTCACGAGCTTGGACTGTTCGAAATGGGGCCGAAAGGCCTCACTCCGGTCCTGCATCCTTCAACCTTTTTTCTCAAATCGAGGGCAGCAAACCTCAATGGGACCACGGTCACTCCAGCATTGGAAGGAACCCGTCCGATCCTAGTTGAGTTGCAGGCTCTGGTCACGGAAAGCTACGCAGCCAAACAGGGTGCCCCTCCGATCCGGCGCTCCGTGGGGCTTGATGGAAATCGACTTTCTCTCTTGCTTGCCGTTCTTGGGAAGAGACTCAAAGAGAGCCAGTTTGGCAAAAACGATGTCTATGCCAAGATTTCGGGAGGGCTGAACTTGGTAGAACCAGCCCTGGACTTGGCTCTCTCATTTGCCCTCCTCTCAAGCGTTCTCGAGCAAAGTCTGCCAAGCACCTTTGCCGCCTTTGGAGAGGTGGGGCTAGGAGGAGAACTCCGCCCTGTCCCCGGCTCAGAGATTCGTCTGCGGGAACTCGAAAGGATGGGATTTTTGAGCTGTGCACTCCCTACTCAATCGGTCACACTGGAATTGCGCAAGAATATGGAACTTGAGCTGATCCCATTGGAAAATATCGATCAGGTCCCGATGACCTTAAGAAAGCTAGGGATCTCCGAGAACTCCTAGAGTGTAAACACCCCATAGCAAGACGAAGCGTACCTTCAGGGAAGGAGCAAAGGCTCTTTTTGGGGTAAAGTTGTTAGGGAGTGTCAATGGCCAAGTTGGTTCGGATAATGTTCTCTTTCGTGTTCACAGTCTTTGGCGGACTTTGCGGATACAGCATTGCTTTATACACTCAAAGTTTTTACAACGTCCTTTCGAACAACGGACGATACTCAACATTTGCCGCCTTCATTCTTCTGGGGATCCTCCTCGGGCTGACCATCGCACCTCCCTTCACTCGTGGGGTACTCAAAGCTGTGGACTCCTTTGCCCTTTCTCTCCAGAGACTATCAGTACAAGAGATCTTGATGGGCTCGGCAGGTCTCCTTTTTGGATTGATAGTTGCATTCTTTGCCAACCTGGCACTCCGCCAAATCGACTTTAGCTCCATCCCAGCTGTCGGCCCCTACGTTGGACCTTTCTTCATAGTCTTGACCACGATTTTTCTGGCCCTGTTTGGGGCTTTCTTTGGCAGCAGGCTGGTCTTCATCCACTCATTCGCAGAACTTTTAGAATCCGGAATTGGGCAGCGAGACTGGGGAAGTCAAAGGGTCGTTGTCGACACCTCTGCAATCTTGGACGGGCGTTTGGGGCAAATCTTAGAAACAGGATTCCTGCCTGGCACCTTGGTCGTCAGCCGGTTCGTTCTCGATGAGATTCAGTACAAAGCCGATTCTTCCAACACCACCGAGCGAAGCAAAGGTCGCAGGGGCTTGGACCTTTTAGACCAACTGCAGCAGACCTATCAGGTGAAGATCGAAACCCGGAACTATTCCGACCTCAAGGCCGTGGACGCCAAGCTTGTGCAACTGGCCCTAGATCTTAAGGCACCCCTGCTCACCAACGACTTCAATTTGCAGAAAGTGGCCTCCCTACAGAGTGTGAAGGTCCTCAACATCAACGCCTTAGCTCGCGCTTTAAAACCGGTCTTCATCCCCGGCGAAGAGCTCCCCCTTCAAATTTCTAAACCCGGCAAAGAGTCTGGACAGGGCGTTGGCTTTTTGGAAGACGGAACGATGGTGGTGGTGGAGAACGGAAAAAGAAAGGTGGGTCAGTTGGTCACCGTAGAGATCACCTCGTTGGTGCAGACGTCCAGTGGCAGAATGCTCTTCGCCAAATATTTGAGAGATCTCCCTCAAAGCTCTGCTGCTGAATCCGACCGAACTTCGGACCCAGAAACCGCTAAGGCCACTTCGGGGACAACCTAGCCTTGGAAATCTTCGCCGTGATAACCGCTGCCGGAGCAAGTCGAAGAATGGGAGGAGTGGACAAGCTCACGCTTCCCTTACTGGGCAAGCCACTCCTGGCTACCACCCTAAGCCCTTTCTTGTCTTGGGGAAGACTCAAGGGGCTGGTCTTGGCTGTCAGTCCTGGCAGAGTAGAAGAGTTCCAAAGCCTCCTGGCCTCCGAGTTTTCCGACACGAGCCGCTGGGAAGTGATCGAGGGGGGGGTCGAGCGACAAGACTCCATTAGACTGGCTCTCGAAAAGATTAAAGCGCTGTGGAGTCCCGCGAAGAATGACGTTGTTCTCATTCACGATGGTGCACGTCCTTTTGTGGATAGCGAGCTCTTTCATCGACTCCTCGAAAAGCTCTCTCAATACTCCGGAGTCATCCCTACCGCTCCAGTTCGTGATACCATCAAGAGGGTGGACGGGGATAAAGTCCTGCAGACTGAAGACCGTGAGTCCCTGCGTCTGGTTCAGACCCCCCAGGCTTTCCCTTTTGAAACAATCCTGTCAGTTCACCTCAGGGCGAATCAAGAGGGCTTCCTAGGAACTGATGACGCGAGCCTGTTAGAACACTACGGAATGTCTGTGGGATGCGTTCCAGGGGCGGCTCACAACCTCAAAGTCACCGTACCGGAAGACGTCCCGATCCTCGAAGAACTCAGTAGGCGGATGAAGCAAGGTTAGTGGGTCGAAGGCGTTGAGCGACAAGGAACAGTCCAAGCACCCAAAACTCGACCCTGCAACTCAAGACGCCTGGAACTACCTGGCTGAAGTTGTGGGAGATTACGAAGCTTTCTTAGGAAACATTGGTGATTTAGGCTATTCCGCCCCTCAGCTCCTCTATTACCGAGATGAAGTCCAGGAGTTCCTAGAAGATCTCACAGGTCACCCTCAACTCGATTTGACTGGTGTGTGGAAAAAAGTCAACGACCTTGATCTGCTCCTGAGAAAGCGAGCTCAGGATGTCGTAGATGAAATCGGCCATGGCAATTTTCTCCAATATCAAATCATCAACGACCCTCCCAAAGCACATTGGTGGTGGTGGTTGAACCGGGTGACGGCTCCTCCACCTCCGCCGCCAAAAGTATGGGAGTTCTGGAAACATCTGGCTCAACCATCTAAGCAGGAGGACCCTGCGCCGACTCAGGGCAATGCCACACCTAGCAATCCCGAGATCGCAAAAATTTTCGAGGATTCTTCAGACGCTTAGGATTTGGTCCGCCAGTACTTTCTGTATTCGGTTGTCGAGGCGCATTCAGGGCAAGGAGCGAAGAAGGCGCATACCGCGCTGTATGTAACTGATGAGAGACGCAGCCATGAAGGATGGATCATCGCCCCAATGGTATGGTTTATTCCTGGCCAGATCCTTAGCTTGCGCTCGTACACCAAAGAACCTAGTGCTCTGGCAAGTTTAAATTTTCGGGTTCGGTTGACGAGGCCGGGTACCCGCGCAGTGGGTGTTTGGCAAAATCCATTCGAGGCCCGGGGACCCGGGGACCCGGGGACCCGCTTGCGGGTGACGGGTGGCGGGTGACGGGTGACGGGTGCCTAGTTGTGCGTAACCGAGAATGGATGAAGCAAAAATTGATGGTGTCCGGACTGCGTAACGCCTGCGGCTTGAGGAGCGCCTTCGGCTTGCGTCGGCCCAACCCCAATTCTTAAGCTTGACAGAGCACTAGTGGCCTCTAAGTAAGGCCACCGCCAAGATTCCTGCTACCGACTTGGCATCCCCCAGTCGCCCATCCACAGCCATGCTCACAGCTTCTTTGAACGGGATCTTGACCAATTCTATGAATTCCCCGTGGTCCAACTCCTGTTTGCCAAGAACAGCCTGGTCCGCCAGAAACAGGCTCAGCTTTTCATTGCAGAATCCCGGGGAAGAATAGAAGTCTGTGACGTGGCGCAGTTCTCCACTCTCAAACCCTACCTCTTCCTTCAACTCTCTTAAGGCTGCGGCCTCAGCATTTTCGCCGGGATCGATCTTGCCTGCAGGAATTTCTAACAGCAGACTCTCCACAGCCTTACGGTATTGCCGAACCAACACTGTGTCGCCTTCGGTGGTGATTACCACCGCACAAATGGCGTCGGGGTGCCGGACGATCTCCCTCCGGGAACGACTCCCGTCTTCAAGTTCCACCTGATGCACTTCGAGAGTTAAGAGACTACCGGAAAACGCTTGAGTCTGCGATAAGGTCTTCTCCATGGTTTAGTACAGAAAGTAGGAGCCGTAGAAGAGCGAAGGGATCACCGTAGCAACCACCGAGCCCAAGGTGATGGCATTCGTCAGCCTCTGAGAGCGCCTGAGCTCCTCCATGTGCGGGTCAGGACCCATTGAGTAATGCCCTCCAGGATAACCGCCCATGTAGGGAGGTGGAGCATGGTGAGCATGGTGCCCCTGCATCCTTGGGTCACCTCCATGATGTGGACCGTCCACTCCCTGTTGAGCCCAAGGATTCTCACCTGTGAAAGCGCCTTTTAAACGCTGCCAGAAACTCGGCTGGAAACCCTCCTGAGGCTGCCCTGGTCGAGCGTGAACCGACGGCTGGCCAGAATCCGGAGTCGACCCAAGAGAGCCAACCTCAGCGAACGGGTCGCCTGAGCCACCACTGGGTGCACCCGTCATGCCCTGGGGCCCATTCGGCGCCGCAGGGTTCGGGTTCCAAGGCATGGCATAACTCCCCTGGGGTGAACCCTGAGCGAAAACCATTCCCGGGTGCCGAGGGTCCATGCCGACACCCGGACTACCCATCTGCCAACCTTGGACGGTGTCCATCTCGTGCAAAAAGCTATAAGGCCCATCTTGGATAGCTGTCAGTATAGTCCCCTTGGCGCGCACCATCTGATTGACCTTGGCGTCCGGACTGCTCACAATCATATCCAGATGTCCGTCGGAAAGCATATAACCGACACCATCAACGC
>JBJHCR010000024.1:19236-26279 GCA_050486105.1 Vulcanimicrobiota bacterium | reverse complement strand
GCCTCCCTCGGTCTGATAAGGTGTTCTGACAACTTCTAACCTGTTGCCGTCAGCATCGCGGGCGAAGGCCTCTGAAATGCCTCCGTTTTGGTCGGAACCGGGGTAGTCAAAAAGAGTGATCCCGTTCGGCAATTGGGTTTCCGTCCCGCCGCCGGCAATCGGCTTCCGCTGCAACCCTGATGGCGTGGAGATCGGCTCGGAAGTGCCCGGAGCCCCAGCGCCCTCAACCCCGGCACTCGGATTCGACTCACCCCCTGCCTTAGCTGCCTGAGAGCCGTAGAGGTTATTGGCGAAATCGAGAGCCCCTCCCCACTCGTCGTCAGCTCCAAGGGACAACCCGGAGCCTCCGGTAGTCGGTTCGGAAGAGGCCGTGGAAGAATCGATCTTCAGAGATTGATCAGAACGCTCAATGAGGGTTCTTCCGGTCTCTTCGCCATTGGGAAGAGTGAAAGACAGGACGTCCCTACTGACCGCAAGGTCCTTGAATCCATCGTTGCTCTGAAGGTCACCGTCAGCACCAAATTTTGCCTTAAGAAAGTACTGCTTCGGGGTGCCGGCCTCGGTGGTATAGGTCCCTCGTACCCCAAATTCTTTGCTGCCGTCAGAATTGAAGCCCTGAGTGAGAGTTCCTTGACGATTCGAGACCTCCCAATCTCCCGAGTTGACATCGACCTTGTATCGATTCCCCTTAGGGTCTGAATAGGCCAAGAACTGTTGTTCGCCCTCGGTAGCTATCCTGGCATTCTTGGCTGACGGCTGTTCGCCGAGGACTTCAACTTGCTGTCCATCGGTTCGAAACGAGTCGCCATTGGGCATCCTGAAGGACCGCGTCTCTCCTTCTTCTCGCACGGTTAGTCCGTTAGGGAGTTCGTGAAGTCCTACTTCGGGATTATCTGCCCCGGCAAAGAAGTCTTTGCTGATGTCCGTGAGATGGGCGAACGGTTTCTCCTCGTTTACCGGGGATGTCTCCGAGTCCGGGCTAGGCGCAGGAGTCGATCCTTCGAAACTCGGTCCCTCGACACCACTAGCCTTCGTTCCTTGACCCTCGTTAGCTGCCGGCTCAAGAGTCGCTTCACCGCTCAAGATCTGGAGGGCAAGATCCTTTTCGCCTCCTTGGAACAATTCATAGGCTTGGCCAGACATCTCGTTGCGCTTGAGCACATAGTTGTTGCTCGAATCTCTCAGGGATTCAAGCAACCCTGTTCGTTCCGGACCGGCCAGCTCACCTGAAGTCTCCATGGACGACAGGCGCTGCTCGGCGAAATCGGCATAGCCAGACATAATTGAGGAGTGCACTAACTCCGCATTCTGTGGCTGATCGCGCCATTCCTGAACCTGAACCTCGAGTGCACCGCCGTCGATCAAGCCAGCTTCCTTCTGCTCTCTCAGTATACTGGGGAGCGAACTCTGCATGTCAGGGGGAACGCTTCCAGCCAACTCTGGGACCTGGGCTGCTACGTGATAAAAGGCGTTGCGGCTCAGCTCGATCTGGTCCTCCTGAGGCAAATCTCTAAAGAGCTTCAAACTCTCATTCCAGGACTCATCAGAAGCATCCCTGGCCTGAATAGCCCCGGTCTTTAGCTCTTCAATTCTAGCTTCCGTAAGGGGCTCCGAAGTTGTCGCAGTCACTGGGGGAGCATCGTCTAGACCCTGGACGTCAGACGTTTGGCTCTCAGCCTTTACAGTGGTCACTTCCGAAGTCCCAGGCGAGGTCTGTTGGACTTGCTCCCTTGAAGCAAGCTTTTCGGCTACAACCTGCGTGCTCTCTTGGCTTACCTCTGGAGTCTTGCCTTGCTCAGTGCTTGTCGGCTCACCCTTGATGGGACCTTCACCCTTGGCCGCCAACTCTTGATTGGCAAGCTCTAAGAGCGAGGGACCCAGAGGCTTATCGTCGCTAGCACCTTCGGCGATCTGAGTCTCGGAAGCCACTTCTGGAAGAGGTGGGAGCCCCCCACCAAGGAGGAGGTGTCCCGTGACATCGAGGGTTAGAGGCTTCTGCGCAGGGTCGCTTTTTGGCGGAGACGCCTCGACCGACGACTGCTCCACGGCTGCTTGCCCTGGGAGAGGCCTAGCCAAGCTGCGAGTTGCCACTTCACCGTTCTCCATCTTAAACCGGACTCGGCCTTTGTCGACTTCCAGGCCTTCGAATCCACGAGTCCTCTCCAAATTCCCTTCTGGGCTATAGAGAGCTCGGTTCTCGAAGATCTTGCTCTGCCCGTTCTCGTCTCGAAAGGTCCCAAATGCAACGACCTCTTGGTTCCCATCCGGGTGAAAAACCTGAGATAGGTTCTCACCCTTGTTCATCACCTCGTAGGTGAGAGTGTCCGGTTCCAGGTTGACCTTGAAGCCCTCCTGGTCTCTAAACGAGATGAGGTCTAACCCGTCTTCGTTCTTGACCAGTTTGAGGTCTGATATAGTGCCCTCTGCTGCGTTCAGACTGGAGGGATCATAGTTGGTTCCCTTAAGCCCTTGCTTGAGTCCCACTTCGATCCGCTCTCCCCCGGGAAGGGTGAAGACGTGAGCATCTTCGCCGTGCTGAGCCTTCACGCCGGAGTCTGCGGTCCGCTCGGCTATGTCTCCTCGATCGAGTCGATAGGTGACCCCATCTTTCTTCATTACCCCGGGCTCTCGCGGTCCTCCGCCTCCCCCCGTGGACCTGCCCACCTCTCGGTTAGCCTGCTCAATATTTTCTTTAGTGATGGGCTTAGGATTGGATCCAACCGTATAGTTCGTTTGAACTCTCTGGGAACCGACTTGACCTGACTGCATAGAACCTCCGAAACTCGCGGTAATGAGACAAGGTATTTTAGCGTGAAATCCTCCAGCGTTCAACCTAGAACACCAAAGAAACGAGACAAATTTCTCATTTTGTCCTTACGGAAGGAGGAGTCGCCCACCTTGGGAACCTTGTGATCCCGTGGAAGAGCAGCAAGAAATGGAGAATCCAGAAGTGCTGACTCTCGTCGTTTCGGACGAAGATTCGGGGTCGCGCCTTGACCAGTACCTGGCTAATCAACTGGAATATTCTCGCAGTCTCCTCCAAGACTGGATCAAGGCTGGTGGCGTCTTCCTAGACGCCAAGTCTTGCAAGGCTTCGGCTCGTATCAAGGCAGGTCAGGAGGTCCTGATCGAAGTCCCTCCATTGGCTCCTGCGGAACCCGAACCAGACCCCACTATTCCCCTAGACATTATTTACGAAGATGAGCACCTCATTGTTCTTAACAAGCAGCGCGGACTGGTGGTCCATCCGGCGATTGGGAATCCAGATGGAACCTTAGTCAACGCCCTTCTCGCTCATTCCCAGGATTGGTCCGGTATACGAGGTGTTGGCAAGCCGGGCATCGTGCACCGCCTGGATAAGAACACCACCGGTCTGATGGTCACGGCCAAGAGCGATCAAGCCCACGTGGGGTTGCAGAATCAGTTTCGAGACCGCACTGTCCTTAAGGTCTATCGCTGTCTCGTTTGGGGGATTCCTCACCCGAAGACCGGACGAATCAACCAACCTTTGGCCAGAAACCCAAACGATCGGATAAAAATGGCTGTGGTTCAGGGCGGCAAGACCGCTATTTCGGATTTCGAAGTCCTGGAAGAGTTCAGCCTTGATCACGCATTGGTTGAAGTTCAATTGCATACTGGACGAACCCACCAGATTAGAGTTCATTTAAGTTGGCTGGGATACCCTATCGTTGGAGACCCTATGTATGGAAGAAGAAGTGAAAACTACGGGTTGCAGGGACAAGCCCTGCATTGCTATCGTTTAGGCTTTCAACATCCCGTAGGTGGGTCACCATTGGAATTCCGGATCGAACCACCAGGCGACTTTAACGCACTGGTTGAGAGGTTCAGGAGCGCGAACTAGGAGGCTGTTGATATTCGGCGTTCCGAGCTACACGAAGAAGATTTTTGTGCTCCAGTAGCAGAATTTATCGCCTAGGCTTACATTCCTCCAGCCTCCTAGCCCTTTACCCAAACTCGGGTTTCCTGTACAATGTCCCTATGAGCATCAACAGACCGAATTCAGGTTTCCTAATCGCAATTCTCAGTGCAGCAACTCTAGCGCTGACATCATCTGCGGTTTCCGCCCAATCAGGCAATGCCGGCTCACAAAATCCCAATCGTGGAACCATGAGGCCAGGTGGCGCTCAACTGGTAAGACCCCCTGTGCGTCCCCCCGTTCAACGCCCTCAGCAGCAGAGCACCCAGCCTAGGCAGTCTAGCAATAACACCACGGATTGGAACCAGAATAATCAAAGCCAAGAAAAGTGTCACCAGAACACCGGCCCAACAGTCCATCACAACCCTTGGGGTGCTCCCTATCACTACCCTATGCACCAGTCTCCTTGGGGAGTGCCTCAATATCCTGGCCCCCACGCCGACCTTCCTCAGCCTGGCACCTTTCCCGTTTCACCGTACTACTCGCCCTATGGTCCAGGGTGGTACCAAGGAATGGGGACTGGAGGCTACAGCAATCCCCACGGTGGCCTGAATCAGACCTACTCAGAACAGCAGCACAACAGTTCGGGCTTTCCGCCCTTCCAGAATTACTGACGAGGGATGACATGAGCAAATCACTCCCAATCCTGGGTACGATATTCTTGCTGGGCACCCAATTGGCCCTTGCTGAACCTTCGCCAAAGATTGACAGAGCAGTCGGCAGCGATGGGGTGCCAACCTTGACCATCCGGGGAGAAGCTCCAAAGCAATCTCAGTCCAGACCAGCAAGAGCCCCGAAAACGCCGGATTTCCAGTTCTATGATTTGCAGACACCTGATGAAACGGCTTGGCCCGAAAAAGCTCCGAAGGACCGTAGTCGTCCTGAGGTCATCGTTGTCGGCTCTCCTCCTCCCATCGCCCCCAACCCGGCCGCTTGGGCCCCAAATTGGGGGTGGGACTGGGGTTACGATCCGTTTTTTGGCTATCCCCCGGTAGGCCCGATTGGACCTGGTTGGAATCATCGTGGACACCACCATCGCGGACATCATGGAGGACACTTCCATCGTGGACATCAGCGTGGAGCATACTTACCTCCACTCATTGGCCCCATCCCTCCAGTGAATTATCAGAACCCTCCGGTCAACTACCAGAATCCTCCAGTCAACTACCAGAACCGCGTGCCGGGTGGGTTCTATAGAGTTCGTTGAACTAAAGCTCTAGCCTTAGACCCTTTATTCGAAGCCCACTAGCCGCCATCCCTCAGGCTGAGTGCCTGAGTCAGTTGGGTCCTGGAAACTCGCTCTTCACCCCGGAGGTCAGCCAGAGTTCGCGCCACTCTGAGCCATTTTTCCAAGCCTCGAACAGAAAGCTTCAATCTCTCCCCAACTTCAGTGCAGAAAGCTTCATCTGCAGAGGTCAAATTCAGATGGCCCCGCAGAAAAGACCCTCGAAGTTCTCGATTCAGGGTCCCCCGGGCTGCTTGACGAGCTCGAGCTCGATGAACTCTGTCTCGGACCGTCTCGGTTCCTTCTCGCTCCTCTTTTGGAGCTTCCAAGTACGCTTGTAGCCCCGCCCTCTCGAGGTGCACCATCAGATCAAAACGATCTCTCATGGGACCAGAAAACCTATTCGAATAACGAAGAAGCTGTCCAGGTTGGCAACAGCATCCGCCGGTCTCGAGACCCGCGAAACCACAGGGGCAAGGATTCATGGCTGCCACCAGGGTGAATCGGGCTGGATACCTGGTGCGGAATTTGGCTCGAACCAGATTCACCACTCCCTCTTCCATGACCTGACGTAAGGACTCCAGACTGTCCCTTCGAAATTCGGGGAACTCATCCAAGAAAAGAACCCCACAATGGGCACGAGTGACCTCCCCCGGAGAATAGCCCCCCAAGAGAGCCACGGGAGTGGTGCCCGGACCCGGAGCCCGAAACGGACGTTCACGGCCCGGAGTATCCTCTCCACAAGCACTCGCAATGGAGGCCACCTCCCACCACTCCTCCTCTGAGAGCGGCGGGAGAAGACCAGGTAGACAGGACGCCAAAAAGCTCTTTCCGCAGCCCGGCGGGCCGACCATCATTAGGTGGTGTCCACCCGCTGCCGAGACCTCTAGGGCCCATCGCCCCATGGGTTGACCCACTACTTCTGCCAAATTTCGAGTTACGATCGAGGTCTTGCCTTGAGACCTCTCCCATTCACCGACCCCCTCCTCCGGGCAAGCCTCGCCACGAAGGTACGCCCGGGCTTGGCTTAAGTGCTCAACCGGAAGCAGTTCGACTCCCGAAAACTCTGGGAGGCTCGACAGTTGGCAGGCGGGCAGCATGAGACGCTTCACTCGGCCGTCGGAGAGCGCCAATCCGAGAGTGCTGATGGCCCCTTTGACGGCTCTAACCGAGCCATCGAGAGAAAGCTCACCAACCACCATAGTTTCTTCAAGTCCGTCGCTCGGTACCTCACCCAGGCTGGCCATCAAACCCACCGCTAGGGCCAGATCAAAACCAGCACCGTGCTTGCGAAGATCCCCAGGGGACAAGTTCACCACTAGTCGTCGGGGGGGCAGGGCGACTTCGATTGCCCTGAGGGCACTACGGACTCTGGCCCCGGCTTCCGACACTGCCGCATCGGGCAGACCCACCATGGTGAGACCAGGCAAACCGTTAGAAACTGCCACTTCCACCCGAACCGCCAAGGATTCTATGCCATTGAGAGTTGAAGAAAAAAGTTGACTTTGCATCCTCCCATTTACGGTGATCGAGTGACGCTCGCCCCCGAACAAAATGTAACATTCCATGAGCAGATTTCTCTGGGTCGCAATTCGTTGACACCGAGCAAGCCCATAAGCTTGAGGAGAGGACGCTTGCCCCGCGAGGTGCACGAGGAATTCAGGGCGAATACTCCAACATGGCGAGCGTCGGAAGAATTAAGCCCCTTACAAAGATGGCCTGTCCGAGCTGTCGCAGCCTGCTCGAAGACTTCTCCATCGAAGACGTGGCCACCGGCGACCCCCAACCTTGTCCCAAGTGCGGGCAAAAGGTCCGACTCCCGGAAGAACTCGTAGCTCGAGCTAAAGAGCACCGTTTTCTAGGTCGAAATCTCGACATCAC
>JBJHCR010000024.1:16721-19226 GCA_050486105.1 Vulcanimicrobiota bacterium | reverse complement strand
ACATCACCTGCTGAAGCTTTGGCTCTGACTCGCGCCTTGTCCAGCTTCATCGAACGGCCCGATATCCAGAGGTGAAAGCTCCTCTTGACCCTAAGGAAGATTCGATAGAGCGGCACGACCGGATATAGGAATGGAACAAATGGGAATCTCTTAAGAAAGTCCCACAATCGTGCCCAGAGGTCGGGGAACACACGCTGCTCGAATCCTCTGATTAGGATATAATGGAGCTCCAAGACGAGCGCCAGCCAACGCCGTTTCTGAATGCTCTTTTCCCAGTCCCTCCAAGAGGTAAGCCTCAAGTAGCGGCAAAAATCTTCTTTGTCGCTCCATCGCACGAAGGGGCTATCTGGTTTGCTCTCACCAGAAAAGTGACGAATCTTGGGGGAAAAGTAGTCCGCCGGTTGAGCCAACTCTTGATAAATCTCAAAGTCCCATTGTTGGTAGAGGATGAGTGGCTCCAAAAGATTCCAAGTAGGACTCAAAGGGAACACTTTGCCAGCCAGCAAGATGTTGAGTTCATCCTGATCGTAATGGACCGACCGCCAATGATTATCTCCGAAGTGTCGCTCAACCATTTTAGAGATTTGCAAATCCCGCCATTTATCCAAGTTGACAAGGAGAACGCCAGAATTGAAGTACGGTCCCTCGAGGGGAAAGCTTAGGTTGCAAACCCGAGCCCTCTCATCGAGGGCTTGCGAGAGTCGAAAAACGCGATAACCCGGATCCCAAACCACTCCTGCGACCTTGTCCTCCAGTGAGATCGACCAAAGCTCCACAATGTCCCCACGCACCACCACGTCGCAATCGAGATAGAGAACGCGTCCGAGCTCGGGAGGTAGGATCTCTCCCAACCAAACTCTGTACCAATACCCATATCTTGGATCCTTGGCCAGGTTTGGAAGGGACTCTTCCAAGCAGTAGAAGTGGACTGCGCAGGCGTGCCCCTTCCAACTCCCCAGTAAGGGTTGCAGCTGCTCCTCATCGAGATGCGCATAAAGCACATGTATGCGCACCCTATGAGGTTCAGAGCAATTTTCCAGAAGAGAGCGACCGGCTACGGAGAGCCATTTGAGGTCTTGCACGCGATTAGTGGCAAAAGCCACGTCATAATACTGACCATCTGCCTCGAATAGAGTGGACAAAAGTTCAGAAGTCCACAGGTGTTTCGGTGATTCGAACAGCCCGCTTCAAAGCTATGAACACGGGAGTCAGGGGGACAAACAAGCAAAGCACAATGAGACTCAACTCACTTGGTGCAGCGAAGGCTAGGAGTTCTCCCTGATTCCACAGTCCTAGCAAGATCAAAAAGTTCATGATCCCAAAGCCAACCCGATCTAGAGAATAGTGCGTCGGATCCATGTGACCAGTCTACCAAGAAATCATCACAGAGCACCAGAGTTTTCCCAAAACGGGTTCTGACTCTCTGCTCCCTGGCACTGCAGAAGAGACCTCGTCCATTGAGCATATACAAACTTCCAACAAGAAGGATCATACGGGGGATTCCGGCAATATCTTGCACCAAGGAGTGGAAATACATCGCTTAGACAATTATTCTTCTGAGGACTCTGCTCGTCTTAGCTGGCGCTCTGACTGAAGCTCTGAAAGTCGAGAGAACTCATGCCTGACAAACCCGTATCGGTCTTCACTCTCACCCTACTCGCCCTTCGCGAATTAAAACTCGCAATTGGTATTTTTCTTGCCCTGGCCTGCTTCTGCTTTGGGGCATACTTTGTTTCTGCAAGCAAGGCCGACCGACTCGACGCTCATGGTGTAACCACCAAAGGCAGGGTAGCAGCGGTCACTACGAGCACCGTGTATCGAGACGGAGAGAGACACCTGCAAGATCGCACCGTCTTGACTTTCAAGACCGAAGACGGGGCCGAAGTTAAGCAGACCATCACCGGAAGGCCATATAAGCCGACACGTACTCACAGTCGGGTCGGGGCGAGGTACGAAACTGGGCAGGAGTTGACCGTGCGCTACATGCCCGAGAACCCCAATGTCTACGAAATTGGAGAAGGGAGATCGCGTAAAAGCAGTGCCGGAGACCTTCGGCTGATGTATCTCATCTTGGGAATCGCTGTGCTTCCCTTCTTGAATTGCTTTTGGAAAGGCTTGATGGCAGTTCGCACCCGAGACCGAGGGAAAACCAAGAGGGTTAAAGTCTGTCACCCCCCTGACGAGACCTCGGAATTTGAACGCCGGAACAAGGTCTTCTGGAAGCTGGACAAAAACATCATTGGGAGGAGCTTTCTAGTCAAAGACAAGTCCAAGAAGCTGCAACCCGGAGAGTCTATCACCGTCTATGTGGACGGAAAGAGGAGCTGCTGGGAAGGCGACGTTGGACCCCCTAAGTCCAGGCCCGCAAAGCCGAATTGAGGTCCTGACGAGCCAACGGCTCTTCAAAAGTGGAGAAAAACTCTGCCAGTTCCTGGTCCAAACCCCGCTCTAGAGCGCTTTGCTGCAACTCGGAGTAGACCAGACAGTCCGTTCGTGTCCCTGGGC
>JBJHCR010000024.1:0-16711 GCA_050486105.1 Vulcanimicrobiota bacterium | reverse complement strand
TCGTCGAGCTCATCGAGAAGCTCGAGGGCCTCTTCCCAGGC
This sequence comes from Vulcanimicrobiota bacterium, assembly GCA_050486105.1. Classification (GTDB taxonomy): domain Bacteria; phylum Vulcanimicrobiota; class Xenobia; order Xenobiales; family JADMJV01; genus JAEXNA01. The sequence continues at coordinate 16,670 of JBJHCR010000024.1, read as the reverse complement.
ATCCTGAGCGGACAAGAAGAGCAGAAGGTAAAGCCGAGCCGGCTCCCAGTCGGGGTCGAGTTCTTCGAGAATATGGAGGCACAGCTCTTCGCCCTCGACGTAAGATCCGGGACGATAGAGAGCTTCGAGACGCTCTTCGGTCTCGGCCTTTGGGAATGGCTCTTGGTCCACAGGAGAACCTCGCACGGGGAACAGATCTGGGGGGCTTGCTAAAGCGTTTACCCTTAAAGTCTAGTTTCCAGCCACAACTTCCGGCTTCCTGTCACATCCCTGGGAGCCTCAGGGAAGAAAACATGCGAAAGATAGACGGATATTTCTAGGCCAGTTCCGAAAACCTGACAGAGCGGAGGCAGCCGATGACTATCGAATGGAATGATTCGAGTCTCGACGACAACCTTGAGCCACCTCAGTGGAAACTTCTGGGTGGTGCCATCAGAGAAGGGGAAACCGAGCATCAGATTATCGCCGACCACGAAAGCCCGTTGGAGAGCAATCTACAGAACGGGGGTTGCGCCCTCCTGCTGACCAGCTTTGCACCTATCTACATCATCGTTACGGAAGGTTGGTATTGGGGTTGGCTGCTCGTAGGCTTCCTCTTTGCTCTTTCGATTCTGCTCTTCAAGTTGCGCGGACAACTCGATGATACCTATGTCCTCGACACCCAGACCAAGGAGATCTGGTTTCATCGGGCCTTTTTTAGTCTCAGCAAACGAAATCGAGTTTGTGATTTCCGAGACATAGAAGCCTTGATGTTGGTGCCATTCCATAGAGTCCAACCACGACATCCAAGGAACAATCGGTGGGAGTATGGCTTGGGTTTATTGAGAAAGAATGGTCAAATGCTCCCACTAAGCACGACCTACACCAAAGCCTATAGTATGGTTTGCAACGATGGGAAGGTTCTCGCCGAGAGGCTACGGTTTCCCTTCATCCGGGCGGGAGAAGAACTGTATCTAAAGGTTAAGATGGGCGCTTCGGGACCAGAGGTCGACTTTACTCCTGAGGAGCATTGATGCTCTCTCCAGAGTCCCCCTCCTGGTCATCTTGGATACTGGAGTGCACGAAGGCCGCCAAAGTCGGAGAGACTCACCTGGTTCAACCTCTCTGGGGTGGTCTAGGAGAGCTTTGGCGAATAGAGCTCACTGGGGGTCCCATAGAGTCAGCCATTCTCAAGTGCGTACGAGCCTCAAATGAGCAGACCAAGAGCCTGGCTGAACAACGAAAGTGGCGCTCCTATGAGATTGAGCAAAGGTGGTATGAACGGCACTCGCCCAAATGCGGCGAGGAGTGCCGCCTAGCTCGCTGGTACGGAAGCCGAGTTCAGCCCGGCGAACTTCTGCTGCTCTTGGAAGATCTCGGGTCCGGGGGATACGCTCCTCAAAAGAGCCCCTCAGCCCGGCAACTTAAGAGTGGGTTAGAGTGGCTGGCTCGCTTCCACGCACGTTTTGTGGGTCAGCGTCCTGAGGGACTGTGGGAGCAGGGGACCTACTGGAATCTAGAGTATCGACAAGAAGAGCTGGAACGCACCACTCATCCCTGGTTCAAGACTCACGCCTGGGCTCTGGACAGAGAACTCCGGAACTGTCGATTTCAAACCGTGGTCCACGGTGACGCCAAAGCTTCGAATTTTCTGTGGCGTGGAGAGGATGAGGCAGCAGTTGTGGACTTTCAGTGGGTTGGGCCAGGCTGCGGAATGCGAGACGTGACCCTGCTTCTAGATCGCTGCCTGGGTGAAGAGAGATGCTTAGAGGAGGCTGACTCTTGGCTCGATCACTACCTCGAAACTCTCCATTCAGAACTCATCCGACTTGAGCAAGAGCTGCCTTGGGAAGCGCTGGAAGCAGAATGGAGACGCCTGTACCCCATCGCCTGGTGCGACCACGAACGGCTTTGGCTGGGTTGGGGCCAAGGCACCCAATCCCTGGGCCCCTACACCCAGCAGCTGATGGAAAGGTCCGGGACGGCCTTAGGCCAAGTGTAGCAGAAGTGCGGAACGCTGGCGTGGGTGGCCGCACTTGCGTGGGTGACGCAAGGAGAAGCGAACGCTTAATACCATGCGTTCTTGAGTGAGCTTCGACCCCGCGAGTGAGGATGCATAGCTAGGGACGAATTTTGCGGACCTTGTACTAGACAGGTCAGTTGGAACGCATCCGTCCCAGGGACCTAGGCTGCGGGTATAAAGACCATGGAGCGGAGGTGAGTACTTGCCCGAGAGACCAAGAAAGCGACCAACGAGAACTGTTGGTGTTTCAGCATTTCTTGCTGTATTTTTCGCATTTGTGCTTTGGACCGAATTGAATCCCAAGGGAATAGCCTGTGGAGGTGTATCAACTATATGCTCTTCAGCGGTGAAGAACATTTCTACGGCCATTGACATGTATCAACAGGACCACGATGAAATGCTACCCATCACCCTTGAGGCCCTTGTCCCGGATTATCTGCGTTCTATGCCCCATTGCTTCGGGACGTTCAACGGATGCCGACCCATCACCACTTTTGGCATTACTGCGGCAATCCGATCCTGGCTTGAACCCAAACCAGACCATCCAACTGTACCAGATTACCGCGTATTCGATCGGCCTGGAGATTCGAGTTTCTACGAGCTGCAATGTCTCCGAGCACATAGAGGCAAGTACTCTTACACCAGCAGGACCGAGAAACTCACGGTAAGTTGGGACTAGCGGTCAGCAAGCGCAGTTTCTACTCAAGAGAGTTCCGCTTTGATCTCACCAATTTTGCTGGCTAGCTTGCGGCCCTTAGTCTGGATGGAGGCTACCGCTTCTTGAAGCTCTGAGTCCGGCTTGTCGTCCAAGGCTCTGAGGTCGGCGGTGAGTTCGGCGAGGTCCCTGGTCAGGTCTTCCAAGGTGGCGGGATCAACTTGGCCTTCCAAACTTTTCACCTCCCCCTCGAGAATCAAGGTGCCCCAAGCCAGCCTATTCTTGATTGTTTCAAGGTTCAGGCCTTGGTCGGCGGGATTGCTGTCAAAGAGGGTTCTCAGGTCCAACTGAGGGCTCCCTTCTATGCCGTGAATGCCGTTTCTTACTTCAGAGAGTTCTCCATCGAGCTTCTCAGCCATTCGCTCGCTTTTCTCGGCTGCACGATCGGCCAACTCTCGAGCGCGTCCAGTGAGGTCTTCAGATGCTTGCTCTAAATCCTCCCGGGTCTGGCCCAAGTCTTCTCGGACCCGGTCTACGCTGTCCTGAGTTTGAACGATATGCTCTCGGGTCTGCTCGACCTCCTGGTCTATTTTTGTGTCGGCAGCAGTGCAACCAAAGACTAGGGGCGTGACGCCAAGAACCATCAAGGCGAAAAAACAACTTATTGTAGACTTCACTTTCAACTCCCTCAACTTTGCGTTGCGGTCATGCAGAGCCTCGACCCCTAACCGTGGGATTCCATCAAGAACAGCTCTTCAGTCTGGGAAACCTGCGACCAGGATAGACTCCTTGGTCGAAGGCTGGCAACGCTCGGTGGTTTGTGACTGTAGCACAAAAAGGTCTCCCGGAAAACTGAAATCGCAGCGACCTGACGAATCCTGCCGAGTGCCACATGGTGGCGCTCCAAAAGAGATTAACATTCCGTTCGGGGGTAGCACAAAAAGGAAGATGAATTCTCAAGGGAGCCAGGGTTTGGTTCTGGCTTATTACAAGAAGCAGACGAGGTCTATCCCATGCCAAATAATGTCCGACACCCCATGCTCGATGCCATCCGAGCCAATATTGTAGCTCACGGTCACCATCTCACCTCCGTGATGGCGGGGCAGAGTCCTCGCTATCTCTACACCATCGGTTTGCTCCCGAAGATCGGTGCGGAGCTGGTCTTGGCCGGAATAGCCACCATACCCCTTGCCCCCGCAGCTCAAGTCTTGAACTGCCTGGCCAAGAAAGTGAAAAATGGAGAACCCCCCCGGGAAACCAAGCTGGAGATCCCTGGCTTCGGACATTTTGTCCTGGGGAGGGTTCATCAGACTTGGGTTGAGAGGCTCCTGCTTGGAGCCCTGGACTACTATGACCTCTCGGAACTCAAGGTCTGGCAAGTGCTCCCAAATCAAGAACAGGGTACCATCGATGTCCCCAGCATGGCCTTCCCTTATAGCTCGAGCACCGATCCTGTTTGGAGGTGGCTGGAAGAAGACTGGCCCTACGATCCCTCCCCGGAAACCTTGGTCTTAACCAACATCTCGGCCCTCCAAGGTGGGCCCATAACCGAAGTAGGTTGCTGGGAACCTATGGAATGGGAGATGTTCAGCGGAGCGACTTCCACCATTTTAGAAAGTGAGATGATGCCGGCCCCGCTTTCAACGCTGCTGGCCCACGATCCCAGCCTGAAAGTGGCCTTCGGCATGAAGCCACAAACGTCCATACACAGAACTTGGGATCACACCGGACCGGGACCCTGGCAGCCTCGCTTGCGCTGACGTTCCAAGGTTGCATCGCCTAGGATCTGGCCAGAAGGTACTTTCTGGTTTCGAGTGTGGAGGCGCCCGGATGGCAAGGCGTTTTTGACGCGGTTTGTTTGACACAAATAAGGAGAAAGCAGCGAAGCCAGCCGGAATGGATCCGTGCTTCAATTCGGGAAGTACTTCCTGCCAGATCCTTAGGAGCTACTACTCGGTAGCCACCAGGTAGTTGAGCCCCAGGCGACCTCCGTCGGGGTAGATGGTCTGCCCGGTTAGGTAGCTCGAATAGTGCGAGGCCAGGAAAGCAGCCACCTTAGCGATCTCGTCTGGGTCACCGGGTCGGCCCATAGGAGTACGAGACAGCACCGAGCGCAGTTTTTCGGGTTGGTCTGCCACATTCTGGAACATTTCGGTGCTGATGGACCCTGGGCCGATGCCGTTGACTCGAATTCCCTCCTTGGCCAGTCGGATGGCCAGAGCCTTGGTCCATTGGTTGACGCCCCCTTTGGCCATACAGTAGGCAGCGATCTCAGGGATAACCATAACCCCGTTGACCGACGACATATTGATGATTGAGCCTCGGCAACCGTAGGCATCGGGCTGCTGGGTGAGCATAACTTTGGCCGCTTGTTGTCCGGTATGGAACACTCCCACCAAGTTCACTTGCAGGACCCGTTGCAGGTCTTCCGGCGACAGTTCCAGGGGATCGCAGGCGTGCACAATGCCGGCGTTTGCGATGACCGTGTCGAGGCGACCAAATCGTTGAATCGCAGCGGCCATCAGTGAGCGGACTTGATCTTGCTGGGAGACGTCGCAAGCCACCAGAGTAGCCCGCTCCGGATTCTCCCGAAGCACCTCCTGGATTTTCCCCGAGAGAGCCCCAGAAAGGTCGGCCAACACCACCCGAGCCCCTTCCTGCAAGAAGCGCTCGGCGCAGGCCAGCCCGATTCCGCGAGCCGCTCCGGTGATCACGCAGACAACATCCTTAAGTTCCATAAAAGTTACGATAACCGCCAGTGAGAAAGCTGGCAAGAGGCTCCTTAAACCTCAGATCGGATCTCTTGAAGACGAGTTGGTGCGGGAGAATGGCCACTCCATCCCAATCCGGCCCGGTTAGAGTGGTGGAAATCGCTTGACCTTTCCAGTCCAGTTTGCTTGCCGAGAGGAGGCGTCTTAGACGTCGGCGGAAGCCACATCGGTAGCTTCGGACTCTTCCTCCCTCAAGAGGGCTTCCTCTCGCATAGCCTGCTCCTTCAGCGAATCACCTTCGGCCAGATAGGCGACATTCTGCCAAGGCACAAAGGCTTTAGGGACCGAGGTGTCCGCCGGATCGCCAAAAACGATCCCGAACTCGTTTAGGGCCAAGATGGTCCCTTCGGTGTCAGGCTTGTAACCGAAATTGCTGAGGGGAGCAATGGTAGCCAGACGGATAAAATGAGGGATCTCCTCGACGAGGAGCACTTCCGCGAGGCGCTCAAATAAGGCTTCACTTTCGGCGACTCTCATCAGATAGATCAGTTCGTTCATACATCTCTCCTTGGTGGACTCCATCGTCGGGGCCACCGTATGTGGTCCCAACGAATATGGCCTTGATCTCCTGCGGGCCACTCGGCCTCAAGGTCTTCAAGCAGCAGTTCAAATTCGCCGTTGTCGAAAGGCAGACCTTGAGCGCTCCGCAGCGGCCGGACCCGCTCGCGCTTACCTTCGAGAGCCAAGACCAGAGCCCTATGATGGCAGTAAGGATTGTTGCCTCGGCGATTGAAAAAAACGTGGGCCGTCCAATTGCAGCCACCACGACAGATCGGTGCGAATTCACAAGTTTGGCAGAAACCCCAAAGATGGGCCACAGCTTCGTCTTCAGTTTGGTGGCGATTGAGATTGAGCTCGTCACTCTCGAGGACAATGTCGTAAAGTTCCTTCTCCCTGATATGCCCCCCCACGTAGGTGTCGGTCGGTAGAGAGGGACAGCCCTTGATGGCACCGTCAGCCTCAATCCCGAGAGAGTTCAAGCCAGCCTGACAACCTTGCCAAAGGAAGCCACCTGTGGGGTCCCCTCCATTGCGAAGGAGGAGCTCATAGGGTCCAAAATAGCCTACGTTATTGCCTGGCTGAATAAAAACCCCATCCTTTCGACCCTGCTCCATCACAGCCGCAAGCATGGGAAAAACGTCGAGCAATTCCACCGGTTGCAGCAGGATCTCGTGGTGGTCGGCTGCATTGCCCATGGGAACAGTCATGGACCATTGCCAGGCTCTGACCCCGGCCTCGAAGAGAGCTTCATAGAGAAGGGGAAACTCAGGCACCGAAAGCCTGTTGATTTGCGAGTTAGCCCCGAGGGCGATTCCGGCCTCGCGAATGTAGCTCATGGATTCAAAGCATCTTTGCCAAGACCCCTCACGACCCCGGAGTTTGTCATGACTCGCCTCAAGACCATCGACCGAGACCGAAACCGTACTCAGCCCTGCTTCTTTCATGCGATGGGCTACCCGTGAGGAAAGACCATAACCTCCCGTGGTCATACTGCACTTCATACCGTGATCGGTGATCGCCTTGGCTATCTCCAACCAGTCTCGCCGCAGGAACGCTTCGCCACCAATGAGGGTCACCTCGTCAATGCCTACCTCGGCTAACTGGCGAACGAGATCTAGAGCCTCTTCAGTGGAAAGCTCATCGACTCGAGCATCGCCTGCCCGGGAACCACAGTGGCTGCAAGCCAGGTTGCACTTTAGGGTGATCTCCCAAACCGCATAGCTGTGAGTCCGGCGTGTTACCGTCACGCGATTGAAGGCGAGCCGTAAACCATTTGCATGATCGGCGGATTAGGAGAAATCGGAGCCCCATAAACCGGCTGCATCACGGGCGGGGGTCCAATCGGGGCCCCGTAAACCGGCTGCATCACAGGCGGAGGGCCGACTGGAGAGCCATAGACAGGTTGAATCCCAGGATTCGGGAAAGGATTGGGATTGATGGGGCGACGCACGCGTGGATTAAAGTAAGGCTGGTTCATCAAGCGCTCCATCATCTCTCTGAGGCGCGCTTGAGGGCTCATCCATTGACCCTGACGGGGAAAGAGGCGTCGGCCCGGTCGAAAGCTATCACCTTGACCACCTCCCGGTCCACAGCCACAGGGCTTAGGGAAAGGCTTTCTAGGAAATATCTTGCGAGCTCCCGTTGTCTCTGTGCTGCCGTGAAGTTTCATGTCTAACCTACCCTCCGAGCTTCCGATTGGGTTTATCTTCACTCACTTTGTTCTCTTGTCAAGGGCAGCAGCGAGCACGCTGGATTATTCGACTCCCGAACACCACCGTCGGGCAAGACAGCCAGTTGACACCAGGTCCGAGAGCGGCCTCCCCCGCCCAAGGTCACTCAAACAACACCTGACAAGGAAGAGGCTTGGTGCCAGGGTCGGCGCTCCTTGTCTCAAGCGGAGACTCCAGGGTTTCCTTTTCAGCACTCCTTTCTATCCCAGAGCACAAGAATTGTCTGGTCGCGCCATCAAGCGGGTTAAATCAGCAGCCTCCTAAGAGCCGGAAACCCTCCAGCAAAAAAATTCACTCCACCAGAGCGTACTCGATCCGTCCCAGAGACGGTTCGGTGGCGACCACCTTGACCCGCACGGCGGATCCTAGGGTGAGACGTCGCTCAGGGCTTTCCGCGAGAACCTTCTGGGCCTTCCAAGGCCCACCTGGCAAGGACTCCAGGGGCAACAACCCCTCCACTAGACTGGAGTCGAGCTGGGCCACCAGTCCGAAATCGAGCACTCGGGTGATATGAGCGAGAAAGACTTCGCCAATATGCCGTTCCATGAAGGCTGCCAGCAACATCCTTCGTCGCAAAGTCTCCGCCTTGGCCGAAGCTGCGGAGCGCTCATTGAGATGTTGTGACAGTTCTTCGATCTCGGGGTCTTTGATCTCCAAGTGGCGATCCCCGTGAAGATAACCCTTGATCTGCCGATGAACAGCGAGATCGGCGTAACGACGAAGAGGGGAGGTAAAGTGAAGATACTTCGGGGCTGCCAGGCCAAGGTGAAGCCCCGGATGCACCGTGTAACGAGCCCGACCTAGGATTCCCCTCAACACAGAGCGGATCGCCGGCTCGGCAGCCGAACCGGAAAACTGGGCGTCGAAGGCTGCCAGAGCCCCTGGAGTCAACGATTGACCAAAGCCCGCTTCGTAGCCGAAATGATAAGCACAATCCGAAAGCTCAGAAACCTGTTCGGGTTCCGGCATCGGATGAACCCGAAAAACTCCGGGCAAACCGCGCTCCTCCATCCAGTTGGCGACCGCTTCGTTGGCAGCCACCATGAATCGCTCAATCATTCGATGAGCCTGATTAGTGACGCTCGGAGCTGTGCCTTTCACTTGACCCTCGGAGTCCAACTCGACCTCAGCCGACTCTGTGCCAAACAGGCTCAACCCACCGCGGCGCTGCCGGAAAACGGCTAAGCGAGCATTGGCGGTTCGCAACCAAGGAAGAGACTCTTCTACTTTCTCTAAATTCTTAGTCAGCCGGTCAGCCTCAAACCAGTCGTTGAGTTCCTCATAAGAAACTCTCGCTCGCGAACAAATCAGGCTTTCGTAGATATCGACGGCCACGACTTGTCCCTCAGGATCGATGCGCATCTCTACTGTGAGACAGCGCCGCGTCTCCCCAGGATGAAGACTGAGTGCCTCTGTAGAAAGCTCACCCGGCAGCATCGGGAGCACCCGCCCTGATAGGTAGGTGCTGGTCCCCCGAGAACGGGCTTCGCAGTCTAAAGGAGATTCCGCTTCGATCACCTCTGCGGGGTCCGCGATCGAAACCAGGAGGTGCATGACCCCGTCGATCCCGGCCGGAACGATCGATATGGCATCGTCGAGGTCTTCGGTGGAGGGGGCATCGACGGTCAAAGTCGTGAGGTGACGGAGGTCTCGTCGAGAGCCCAGTTCCTGGTTTTCCTTGGCGATCCGTCTAGCCTGGTCGAGTGCCTCACAGCTGAACTCTTCCCGCAGGTCAAACCTGGCCATCAAGCGCTCCAACGGGATGTCAGCATCCTCAGCACACCGCCTGGAAGGCACAGCATTCGACCCTTCGATTCTGCACACCCAAAACTCTCCGACATGGGCCTTTCCGGCGATCGGCCAATCGGTATTTGCCACTTCGCGATCGGTGGCAAGATAAAGCCCTCCCTTACGCTCGACCACCTCTCCGAACAGTTGCTCCCGCTTCCTCAACTCCAGCTTCAAGTCCGTTGCCGAAATGCGCCCATCCTTATCAATCTTCAGTGCCCCACTGACCTGGTCGTCGAGGAGAAACGGATTCAGATCCGGGGGAGCGATAAAAGCCGAAGATGGAACTCCATCGCTGATGTAGTTCAGAAATCCAAACCCTCTAGGATGAAGGCTGACTTTCCCTGTTACTCTTTCGTCGTGGTGCTTCATCACCGTACTTTCGCAGAAGGCTCAGTTTCTCCTCATTCCCTTCGCGTTCGACTTCGACTTTCGTTCGAGGATCGGCGAGGGGAGCTACGAGGCAAACGGAAAAGGGTCTGACCCCTTTCCGTCAAGGTGTCAGACCCTCAAGATTCCGAGAGAAACTCTTCGCTATTGGTTGGAAGCCACCGTGCCGGCGATGCTGCCACCGATGGCGCCCAACACCGAATTTGTAAAGATGGCTCCACCAGAAATATTGCCGGAGGTGAGCGCCAGGCCTAGGCCAATCCCTAGCCCGGAGACCGCTCCAATGTTTCTTGCGTTGTCCTTGATGCCCGCTAGGGGTCCGGGAAGCGGCGCCTGTCCTTGGGGATCACCGAGGGTGAGTCTCCCTACAATGCCACCACCGAAAGCTCCGAGTACGCTGTTGACAAAATAGGCCCCGCCGCTCGCACCACTCGTCGCAGCCAAGGCAATTCCGATTCCCGTGCCTGCCAGGGCGCCGAGAAATCCTGCGTTCGAAGCCAGGACGCCCGCTTTACTGTCAGACTCAGAGGCTTGACTGAGAGTGACCTGATCAGAGTTGGCCGATGAAGAAGAGGTGTCAGAGGTTTTCGGATTCTGATCGCCTCCGACTTGAAGCTTCAACGAAGCCCGGACGCCAGTGTTAGGAAGCTGTGTGGATGAATTAATGAGCATTTCAGTATCCTTAATTTATGGGTTTAATTTCTGTCTCTGACCTTACCGCAATCGTCTGAAAGCGAGCTGAAATCTCAGGAACGAGCAACAGGGCTTGTCGCAAAAAGTGACAACACAGCTTGTTCTAAAATTGAAAATTCACCAAGTTTTAATTGAAAAATCACCGTTGCTTTAGAACTCTTGATTACACTAGGCTATACGGTGCAGGGTGCGTAGACCTTGACCTTAAGGAGTTCAGTCGCATGCAGTATATCAATAGGCGCGACTTCTTAGCATCCTTCGTCGTTTTCCTGGTAGCCCTCCCCCTGTGCATGGGTATTGCTTTGGCTTCTGGAGTTTCCCCGGCACAAGGTCTGGTGACCGGCATTATCGGTGGCCTCGTCACCGGGTATTTGGCCGGCTCGCCCCTACAGGTGAGTGGACCTGCTGCCGGCCTTGCAGTGCTGGTCTATGAAATCGTTCAAACCTACGGTTTAGCGTGGTTGGGATTCATTGTGCTCGCAGCCGGAGTTTTGCAATACCTGGCTGGACATTGGGGTTGGGGAAGAGTATTCCAAGCCGTTTCACCAGCAGTGATCAAGGGGATGTTGGCCGGAATCGGAATCTTAATCTTCGCTTCCCAGTTCCACGTCATGCTCGACGACCAACCCCGTCAGGGGGGATTGGCCAACCTCTTGAGTATTCCTGAAGCTATTCTGAAAGCCCTGACGGTGGAAGATGGCAGCGTCCATCATCTGGCGGCCATAGTGGGGATCATGGCGCTAGTGTCACTCATAGGTTGGGACCGGTTCAAGCCGAAAGCCCTGGAACTCATTCCCGCACCTTTAGTGGCGGTGGCTTGCTCCTCGGCTTTCGTAGGGCTCACCCAGTGGCAAGTTCGTCGAGTCGAAGTGCCGACTCAATTCAGCGACTTCATTGTTCTTCCTAGTGTGGCAGTTCTGGAAAGCTTTACCCCGGCTCTGCTTTTTTCGGTGTTTGCCTTGGCCTTCATTGCTTCAGCAGAAACGCTCCTGTGCGCTTCCGCCACCGACGGTCTGCACGAAGGCCAACGCACCGACTACAACCAAGAACTGAAAGCTCAGGGCGTCGGAAACATCCTCTGCGGCTTCTTGGGCGCACTGCCCATGACCGGAGTGATCGTGCGGTCCTCGGCCAACATCAAAGCCGGCGCCATCAGCCGACAGTCGGCGATTCTCCACGGTCTATGGTTGGGACTGCTAGTCTTCCTCGCACCTGGCCTATTGGCTTTGATCCCTACCGCGGCTCTCGCGGCGGTTCTCGTCTATATCGGATTCAAACTCGTCGATTTGCAAGCCATCCGAAACCTACACCGATATTCACCTTGGGAGGTCGGTGTCTATCTGGCAACGGTCCTTGCCATCGTCTCCACAGATCTCTTAACCGGAGTTCTCACGGGACTGGCTCTGGCCCTGATGCGAGTAGTGCTCTCTCTGGCTCATTTGGAGATTCAGGTCGACGAATACCCGAATTCTAAGGTGAGCGTTGTCCTAAGCGGTACGGCCACTTTCGTCTCTCTCCCAAAGCTGATGACATCCCTTGGGAAACTAGAACGTGGTAGAGAAATCTGGATCGACCTCGAGCCCCTCCTCTATCTCGATTACGCTTGCTTGAATGCCTTAGAGGAGTTCCAAAAGCTGTATGAACGCCAAGGGGGGCGAGTCGAAATGGAGCCGCTGGTCCTCACTCGACTGTCATCGGAGAGCAAACTGCGTCTGGTGAGCTGAACGCTCGGACGTTGAGAGCGACCAACTATGCTATGATGAACCGATGACATCTCAGGACCTGAGGTTCGCAGACCTCCGTTACGATTGTATCCAATGTGGAGCCAGTTGCACTTGGGGTCTAGAGTTTGATCTGAAACCTGCCACCGTCACCAAGCTTAAACAGAATCCCGTGCTGAGTCGAGAGGGGTACCAGCCCATCAAGGTCCTCGAAGGACAGACCAGAACCATCAGCCTAGAAAATGGGAGCTGCTCATTCTTCAACCAGGAGCAGCTCTGCGATCTGCACTCAGAATTGGGCTTCGAACACAAGCCGGTCCCCTGTCAGATGTTTCCGTTCGTCCCCGTGGAAACCCCGGACGGATTCGATATCGGGGTCAGCTTCTACTGCAGTGCGGTCCAACAGAACACCGGAAGGCCTCTCAGTGAGCATCGTTCCCTGATAGAGCAGATTCTCCCTAAACTTCAAGAAAAACAGGTGGCGGCCGACCCAAAAAGCTGGTCGGTGAGAGTTGATTCTGAGTTGGTTTGGGATTGGCAAACCTATCGACAATTCGAAGCCCGAGTGATCGAGGTGATCAGAGCTCAACCCCTCGCGTCGGGGCTTTTTGGACTATTTCAAGAAGTCACCGACACTGGAAGGCTGGCCTTCTCCGAGGTGGAACCGGTCCTGCGACAGTGCTGCGCTTCACTTCTTGCCACCGTCAGTTCACCGAACGACTCCGAGCTTAGGGTCGCTACCTTCGAAGCCTTACTCGCCACTGAAGTCAACTTGACAGCACCGGTCCAGGAATTCCTTACGGATCATCGTCGATACCTTGAGCACTTGGTATTCAGAAAATTCTTGACCCGAGGGAACAGCCAGCTCCAGGGCCGTCTTTTTCTTCTCATTTTGATTTCTCAAGCCTTGGCCATCTTCACCGATTTTGAAGCTGCCGCACGCGGTGCCCATGCAGAGGGAAAAGACCTTTATCGGGCCTTCGAAATAGTGGAAGAGACCTTTTATTACAAGCTTGGAATGCACGACGAACTAGCCCTTGCTTACTGCGGAGTGCTGCTCGACGCTAGTCGGCAGAATTTGGAGTCAGACCAAGCGAGCTAGGGTCTCAAGTGTGGCCAAGAAGTTTTTTTTCTGTGATGATCAACTCTGCCGCCACTGGTGCGAGACCCATCCGATCTCGAGCATGCGGTCGACTCGGTCATACATGGCTTCGATGGCTTCTGGCTCCAAGAGACCCTTGAGTTCGTCGGTGATCGCCTCTCGGTCTTCGAAAAACTTAGAAAAGCAACATCTTCTCGTGCTCGTTGAGCTGAAAAGACGCAGCATAATGAAAGTTCTTGTAGCCTTGTTCGCCGTTCTTCGTGGGAAAGGCTAGTAGGCCAATCGGATAGCCTCCTAGGGTCTGCCGCACGACTGGAGAATGGACACCCTCAAGATGAAGATCGTGTCCCTTAACGCCGGCCGAGCCGAACCTCTCTCCATAGGGAAAAAGGTTCGAAAGAGCGGCATATTTAAGCGCCCGCTTGAGGGCCCAGTAGTGGTTGGGAAGCTGGGGCTAGAAAGTGATGTTCAGGTCGACCAGAAGCATCACGGTGGCGCAGATCAGGCATTGTACTTCTACTCTCAAGAAGACTATGACTGGTGGGAACGCGACCTTGGCCGAAAACTCCCTCCAGGGACCTTCGGAGAGAACATCACCTTGAGTTCTTACGGCGAAGGCCCGGTCTTTATCGGCGACACGCTGGAACTGGGAGAGCTGGTGGTACAAGTGACGGCTCCTCGTATTCCGTGCGGCACCTTAGCCGCTCGCATGGACGACCCAACTTTCGTAAAGAGATTTGTGCGCGCGGAACGACCCGGATTCTATGCCCGCGTTCAGACTGAAGGAATCTTGACCGTCAACTCCCCGGTTCGCTGGATAGAGCGTGGGACGATCGGGCTGCTGGACACCTTCAAGGTGATCTACAGCAAACAGGACCAATCCGATTTAGTGATGGAACTTCTCAAGGCCCCCATAGCTTCCCGCTTGCGAGATCTCCTGACCCAAGCTTGAATGGCCGCTTTGTGACTCCTCGTTTCCTTCTCGCAGACACTTTTGCGCTTCTCCACCCCAACCCGCGAACGACCGTCTAACGGAGCCCTGCCCGCGATCAGTCAAGGCCTACTTGGACTTCCCCAGCTGTACGGCACTCAGATGATCATGCAAAACGGCAAGCCCGCTCCTCGTAAGATTCGAGGTCCGGAAGGCTTGGATGTGGGGCGAAAAGCCGTGGAACTTCCCACCCTGGAAGAAAACCTCAAGCCCTTTGATTTGGGACTGAGGATCAAAATAACAGCTGTTCAACAGCCTTCTGGCAAAGTGTGGTTAGAACTTAAAACAAGCTCTCCCCCGAGGATGAGGAAGGATATAAGCACCATGTCGAACGTCAATCTCACCGCAGGCTACCCTTTCAACCGAGGCCGATGGGTCGGACCCACCGAGAGCCCCTTCCTCTTGCAGCCACCTTTGACCAAAGTGGCTCAAACCGGGAGTGAAACCAACGATGTCGTTCAACTTACCAAGGCCGCTGCCAACCCCTCTTCCTCCGATGGGAACACCGTAAAAGTGCAGTCGGGGGATAGCCTGAGCCAACTCCTTCTCGACCGTGGCTACAGCCTTAAGGAGATGCTCGAAAAGGACGAACAGGGCAAAACCTTGATCGACCGAGTTGCCGCGGAAAACAAGCTTCGCAATCCCAATCTGATCTACCCCGGCCAGGAACTCTCCCTGCCCAGCAAGGAGGTGCAAGAAGAGTCGGCCTGCCCCTGCGAAAGCGATTTCAGCGACGACCAAAGCTACGAGTCGGACTTCGACTACGGGCCATTCGTCAACGACGACTCGTATTCCATGCCCGAGTACAACTACGGGTTCAACTTTGAGCAGGGTCTTAACTACGGTCACGAGACCAACCAAGACTGCGGTTGCGGCGATGGGTTCCTCAACTCCGAGTCCTACGGCGAAGCCGCCTGGAGCAACGAAGACAGCCGAGAGAGAAGCTCCTTCCTCAACGATCTCGTTCTGGTGTAGAGCCTTGGGGTCTGCGTTCAACCCGTCCTCGCTCCTCGAGCTTGGCAACAGCCAGAAAGACTCATCTGGTTTGCCTCTTGGCGCCAATACCATCCGAGCATACAGGGCCTTCGGACCCTCAAAGACACATTAAGGAAACCTTCATCATGCAAATAACATCTCAAATCCAAACTTTCGACCGATTTCAGACTCGCTCTTCCCCCACTGAAGCCACCTACTCGCCTCAAGGGAAAGCTACTGCCGCAGAAGGGATAGAAGTCTACGACAGCTATCGCGGACAATGGACTAAGTCCACGGAGAACGCCTCTCATTCCTTCGCCAGCATCGCATCCAACCGGTCTACCACCAGCACCGAGAAGGATCTCGCAGGTCTTGGACTGCGGCTCAACACCTACAAGAGCTTCAGCCCAAAAACTCGAGCCAGAATGATGAGGTCGGTGCTGGGCTCGATCGCGGCCGCTGTTCCGGGACCCACAGGCCAAGTCTTGGCTCAAGCTGGTTTGCAAGTGCTGAACTACGGAGTCTCCGATCAACCTTTCAGCCGCATAGCCGCCAAGGAGGCGCTGTCAACAATCGTGACAAGCTCTCAAAGCGAAAGTCGAGAGAAGAGCTTTGCGGCCTTAGGCATCGAGCTCGGCCTGGAGAGGACTCAGGCTCCGGAATCCTTAGCGATACGACGTTCCGTGCTGAACACACTGGCCAACGGCTTAGGTTCGGAACCTCTACCTCAAGTGTTCGCGAGAACCACTTCCGACGCCACCTCCGTTATGGAATCCCAGTCCTGGGAGCCCCGAAATCACCTCACCCTTAGAGGGCTTCAAGAGATACAAAGCCTTTCTGACTGCAAGTCGAGGGACCGAGCGTTGGCCGAAACGGGCATTGTCCTCGGAGAGGGATTCAACGCCCAAGACGCCTATCGCGTTCGCAAGGCCTTCCTAGAAGAAATCATGGTCGACAGTGAAGACAGCGCCCCCACTGCCATCGCCAAGGCTGCGCTGTCAGTGAGCGCATTGTCCGTAGGGAACAGCGTGAAGGCGAAAGTCTTGGAGAAGGTCCTAACCGAAGTCCTGACAAATCCCGACTCCACTCCTACCCAGCGGCACCACGCTCGGCAGGGGCTGCAACATTCTTCTTACAACCAAAGGCTTTCCGAGATGAAGCAGATCTTTAACTCTGTGGAAAGTTCCCCCAAATAGCAGACGTTGAACAGTAGCCCGAAATCTTCCCTTTTGGACCCCCTAGTACAACGTCCGCAAAATTCGTCCCTAGCCCTGGCGGCCATGCATCCTCTCTCGCAGCGTCGAAGCTCACTCAAATACGCCTGGTATTAAGCGTTCGCTTCTCCTTGCAT
>JBJHCR010000023.1:33084-34782 GCA_050486105.1 Vulcanimicrobiota bacterium | reverse complement strand
TAAGGTGCAGTGCTCCGAAGCCGGGTACCCATTTATGGGTGTTACCTAGTTGTATTTCGAATGAGGAGCGCTGTGCATGACTGTGAGCAGGGGCGATTTCAGTTTGAGAGGGTTTCCGGCCAGCCTCCTAAAGCGTCAAAGCTCTAGAACTTGGCCGAGTCCCTTTTCCATGGCTCGTTCGTAGGCGGCCCAACCGGCAATGAGGTCTTGAAAGGGAAGACCAACCGGAACATAGATGGTGATCTCTTCTTCAGATGCTCGTCCTTGGGCCGTCCCGGCCAACACTTCCCCAAGTTCGCCTGCGACCAACGCCTCGCCACCACTCACCTCCCATAGGGCCCCGGAGGTGACTGCCAATTCCCGATCATCACAAAAAACAGAAGACGACTTAAGGAGGTCTAACTCCAGTTCACGTTTTCCAACTTGATCTGAACCCAGAGAAGTGATGTGGACCCCCGGCATGATCATCTCTTGATAGAGAAAAGGCGCACGACTCCAGGTCGCACACAAAAGCATGTCGGATTGAGCCACCGTGTCGGTGAGAGCATCGCACACCGTGACCCTAAGTTCGGGGTATTTCTTGAGTCGCTCGGCGAAGGCTCGGCTCCGCTTTCGCTGCAAGTCGAACAGGGTGACCTCTTCGAGATTTCTCATCTCGAGCAAGAAGCGCACTCCCAACCATCCCTGAGTTCCGGTGCCGACCACAGCCAATCTTCGGGCTTGGGGGTTGGCCAAGAGATCGGTAGCCAGAGCTGCCGCAAGGGCGGAAGAAACCGCCGAAATGTGAGAACTCTCCAAAAGGCAGAAAAGCTCCCCCGACTCCTGGTCAAAAAGCTCGATCAATCCGGATGTAGGAATAGTTCGACCCGGAAACCTGGATTCCACCTTATGACTCAAGGCCGGTATTCCCGAAGTCTCACCCAGGGAGGAACTGGTGAGGGTCCCCGGACCCAGACGAAAATTCAAACCAAGGGAGGTCTTTTCACTTTGGGAATGCTCCTTGAACGCCCCAGCCAAACTCTCCACCAATAGCCGTGGATCGAGGCATTTGACCACATCGGAACGACTGAGAAAGAGCACCTTTGACATGGGTGCAGACCTTCGAGACCAGGGAACCAGGATCCCACCTCTCGGGAAAGAAGATGAATAAAGTGAAACCTGACTCGGGACAATTTAGCATATTGTGCGAAAGGTACCTGGAACTGATCCTAGCTGACCGCTGGAACACCTTCCTCCTGCTCCTCCAAGCACCGATCATCGCCGGCCTCATCGTCTTGGTTTGGAAAGACCTCGACGAGGTGACCGATTCCCTGCTCTTCATGCTGGCACTCTCAGCCATTTGGTTTGGAACTCTGAATTCGTGTCGAGAGATCGTTAAGGAGCGCTCTATCTTCGAACGAGAGTGGATGAAGGGCTTAGACCTGCCCGCCTATCTTTGGAGCAAGATCGCTGTCTTGTCCCTGGTAGGATTCACTCAATGCCTCTGCTTGGTCTTCATCGTGAACTCGAGAATCGACCTGGGAGATCCCCCCTTACTGCATTTGCTGGTCCTGGTCTCGGCCTCGATTGCCGGCACCGGACTTGGACTGCTGATTTCCGCCGCGGTGACCACGGTCGACCGCTCCCTGACGATGGTGCCCCTTTTCTTGTTGCCACAGATCTTGTTCTCAGAATTGCTGGTCACTCATGAACCTGTCT
>JBJHCR010000023.1:21281-33074 GCA_050486105.1 Vulcanimicrobiota bacterium | reverse complement strand
GTGAAAACTTTGGATTCTCTAACCATCACGACTTGGGCATACGAGGGCCTTCATTCCATCGAACAAATAGAACGGTCCTGGAGCACCATCTTTTGGGCCTTGGTGGTCCCCTTGATGATGGCCTTTGCCTTTATGATGCTGGCCTATACCGTGATGCGTATGCGCCTGCCTGGCCCTGAAAATACTCCAACGAAGGCTACCCCATGAAGAAACTGCTCTTTCTCTTCCTCGTCTTGATTTTGGTGGCCCTCGGCTTGCTCTATTTCGGACCTACCTCCGGCCAGATTGGGGGGACCCTAGGTCCGGTGACCTCCGGTGACGCCAAGTTTCTCCGACAGCGCACCATCGACTTCTTGGAGGACCTCCAATTCAAAGACTTTGACAAAGCCGCCTCGTACCACAATCAGCAAGATCGGGATCGGGTAGACATCGCCAAACTGATCGAACGCATCTTTCAAGTGAAGCCTGAGTTGCTGGACATCATGAGGTATGAGATCAAAAAGATTGAAATCGACCGCAGCGGCGATAGAGCCAAGGTGAAGACCCACACCGTCATCAAGGTGCTCAACACTAAAGAAATCAGAAAGCCCGAGGTCATCCTTTACTGGCAGAAAGACCCCAAAGAGGGATGGGTCATGAAGCTTGAGTCTTCCTTGCGCTGAAGAAGAGGTTCGGTCCAACTCGACGAGAACGTCCCACCATCGCTCTCCCAGAAAGGACGTTATGAAAACTGCAAAAATTGAAACCGAACACGGGTCCATGACCATTGAACTCTTCGAATCCGATGCCCCAGGCACCGTGGCGAACTTCGAAAAACTAGCCAAGGACGGATTCTATGACGGCCTCACCTTTCATCGGGTGATCCCGGATTTTATGATCCAAGGGGGATGCCCCAATGGCACGGGCTCCGGAGGTCCCGGCTGGACCATCCCTTGTGAAATCAATCCCAATAAGCACCAACGAGGTTCCTTATCCATGGCGCACCGCGGCAAGGACACCGGTGGAAGCCAGTTTTTCGTCTGCCACTCACCTCAACCCCACCTGGACGGAGTGCACACTGTCTTTGGCAGAGTGACCGAAGGTCTCGAGGTGGTCGACAAGATCTCAGGTGGTGACCAAATGGTGAAGGTCACCGTTTCCTAGAGATCAAGGAGGCTGTGCGCCAAAACAACCCCCATCGACAAACTCGCCCTTTTTCTACCATGGGAACCGCAAATTCTTGCAAATAGGTCCCCAATGAGCTTCAAACTTGCAATTCTCCTGACGAAAAAAATGCGTCGTTTGGACTCGGGGCGATTCGGCGTACAGCCTCCCGACCGAAAAAAAATCCCTCGAGCTTTACGAAGCCTTCGAGGGATTTTTTTTCTTCTTTGAAGCTCTCGCTAAATCAGAGCGTCGGCCGGTTGTTGCAAGCCGGCTCGCTGCAAAGTAGCAGGAGAGTGGCAACGCTCGAAAGCCGAATCGACACTGATTCGACCGTCTCCCACAAGAGCGATGAGATGTTGATCCATACTCTGCATTCCCTCTCGGCTACCCATGGTAATAAAGGAGGGAATCTGAGAGGTTTTAGCCTCGCGGATCAACCCGGAAATCCCCATGTTTACCGTCATGATCTCCTGGACTGCAACTCGACCCTGGCCATCCTTGGTCTTCATGAGTTGCTGCGCTACCACCGCCCGCAGCGTACCGCTCAGCATGGAGCGGATACTATCCTGGGCATCAGCAGGGAAGACGTCGATAATGCGGTCGATGGTCTTAGCTGCCGAGTTCGTGTGGAGCGTTCCGAAAACCAAGTGTCCCGTTTCCGCTGCGGAAATGGCTTGAGAAATGGTTTCCAGATCTCGCATCTCACCCACCAGCACTATGTCGGGAGATTCACGCAGGGCGGCTCGAAGTGCCTGGGCAAAGGTCTTAGCGTGGACTCCGACCTGACGCTGCTGGATCATGGAAGCGTGACTGGGATGCGAAAACTCGATGGGATCTTCGATAGTTATGATGTGACAGGCCCGATTGTGGTTGATGTGGTTAACCATGGCCGCCAAGGTTGTGGACTTACCAGACCCTGTTGGACCGGTCACGATCACCAATCCTTTATTGTAGTCGCAAATCTCCAGCAAGACCTTCGGGAGATTCAACTCTTCCAAGGTGGGAATCCGGGAAGGGATCACACGCAAGACCGCCCCATAGCCATAGTGCTGCAGAAGAAAGTTGGCACGAAAACGAGCCAAGTCTTGAACTTCGTAGGCAAAATCCACACTGCCATACTTGAAGAGGGTGTTGAAATGGGCTTCGTCGAGAACCTCCTTGACCAGCGCTTCGGTCTTTTGGTGAGTGAGGACATCCTCGTCGAGGAAATGGATGTCCCCACGGATGCGCAAGGCCGGTTTTGCACCGGTCTGCAAATGAAGGTCGGAGGCTCCCTTGTCTACCGTCAAAGTTAGGTAGCGATCGAGTTCAGCAGACTGCTTGATCATAGACTGGCTCCTTCCACAAGCCTGACGCGGTCGGAGAACGAGGTCTTGTCGTGGGCCCGATCGAGGGCTTCTCGGGCGTCCACTTTTCCAGCCTGAACCAACTCGTACAAGGACTCATCCATCATTCTCATACCCTTGCGAGAGTTGGTCTGAATAACCGAGTTCACCTGATGCATCTTATTCTCGCGGATCAAGTTCGCCATGGCCTGAGTACAAAGCATGATTTCTACTGCCGGCGAGCGCCCCTGGTTGTTCGCATCCGGCAGCAATTGCTGCGAAATCACCCCTCGCAAAGAGTCGGCCAACATGGTACGAATCTGGCTCTGCTGTCTTGGAGGAAATGAGTTGACGATCCGGTTGATGGTCTGAGCAGCGCTGATGGTGTTCATGGTGGCCACCACCAAGTGCCCGGTTTCTGCAGCCGTCATGGACAGCGAGATGGTCTCCTCATCGCGCAACTCACCGACTAGGATCAAGTCCGGGTCTTCACGGAGAGCCGCTTTGAGAGCTGAGGCATAGGAGTCCGTGTGCATCCCCACCTGTCGCTGAACGACCAAACTCTTGGAAGGTTGATGAACGAACTCAATGGGGTCTTCGAGAGTAATAATGTTCAAAGACCTAGTCTTATTCGCGTAATTCACCAGAGCAGCCAGCGTGCTGGTCTTTCCTGCCCCGGTAGGTCCGGTCACCAGCACCATGCCCTGATGGGCATCCATCAGTCCTTGGCCGATATCCACCGGCAGGTTCAGTCCCTCGAGCGTCGGGACCTCAACCGGGATCGCTCGAAGTACGATGCTCGGCCCAGCCTTCTGAAAGAAAGCATTGCACCGGAAGCGGCGCAGTCCGTAATTCGGGATATCAGCCTGGAAGGCAAAATCGATATCCTTATTCTTTTTGAGCGTAGCGATCTCGGTCTCGGTGAGAATCGCCTTGATCATCACCTGAACGTCCTGCACCGAAAACTTGGGGCGATCCTTGAATGTCTTGAGGCGCCCGAACCGGCGGTAGGCCGGATGGTAACCCGCAGCGATAAGAAGGTCCGAACCTTCGTCCTGAATCATCTCGGCGAGATGCTGATGAATGGTCTGCTCCAACGAGAGCCTCCTGCAATATGCGCTTGAAACGCAAGACTTGAACGTGGCCTGTTCACCTGTGCGGCGGGGTAATCCTTAACGCCGTAAGCGAGACAGCTTGAGTGGCGATGAGAGTTCCTAAACCGCGTCGATTTAGATTCCCTGGCAAAAACTTGATCCCTTTTTTTTAACAGCCTAAAGCTATTGCTCTGTCAACATTCAGCATTTCAAGCTGCGCGAAGCGGATTTATCCCGATTGATGCGTGGGGGGGCCGAAGTATCGTGTTCTCAGCACCCAGAGGGTACCCGCCGAGTGCAAGGCCGGGTACCCGCGTGCCGTGAAGTCACGGCTACCAAGTAAATAGATGGAGGTGCTCCACAACCAAATCTATAGTAAGAGGTGAAAAGCCCACCCGGGCGGGCCTGTAACCCGTCCGGAAATCCTCGGTGGATAAAGAGTAACCAGTGTCGGACCGTGAGGGACGGCAACGAAGTGGTCAACCGAGGATAGTCCCTTAGGCGTCGAGTGGTGGCGGAGCAGTTAAGGCGCACCCTTCCGGGTACCGGGGGTAGCGTGGCGTCCGCGGAGACGTCGTCGCCGGCATATAAACAGGTATGGTCGGCGGCCGGGTACCCGCGTGCGGGTGACGTGTTTAGCGAAGTCGGGGGACAAGATGGTAGCTGGATGA
The DNA here is from genome assembly GCA_050486105.1 of Vulcanimicrobiota bacterium. Classification (GTDB taxonomy): domain Bacteria; phylum Vulcanimicrobiota; class Xenobia; order Xenobiales; family JADMJV01; genus JAEXNA01. The sequence continues at coordinate 28,838 of JBJHCR010000023.1, read as the reverse complement.
TGACCACGGGAAAGCCTCACGGCGTCCGACCTTTTTTTTGAGTCGGTAACAGGCGGTATAAGCGGTGCGAAATCTTAGCCTGGAAGCGTCGGCGGTGCGGGGACTCTTACGCACCTCTAGAGGATTATCAGCATGCCCTGTAAGGCCCAACCCATAGCCATCAACTAGGAGCAGTTGACGGAAACAAGTTGGAATCCGTAGGGGCTAACCGTAGCGGAAGGATGAAGAACACGTGAAAAAGACTGTGTGGAGGTCCGTCTCTGGAGATGGGCTCGCTAGCAGGACAGAGGGAACCTCAAGGGCATCACTGCTTGATGGTTACGACAGATTTTCCGGACACCGGGAGGTCAGCCGTCGCCATGTCTAACAGCGAAGAACCCGCTAGAAACGAGACCCGAGAAACACAGCCTCAAACAGGTGAGCTTCAACCTGGTCCCGCACGCGCAGCGAGTCAAAGGAAACGAGTGCTCAAAGCTCATTCTCTTATCGACAAGGTCTACAACTGGAAAAACTTGTGGACGGCCTGGCGAAAGGTCAGGAAAAATAAAGGGACACACGGACTGGACCGAGTGACTATTCACGCCTACGAAAAAGACGTGGAGAAACACCTTCGGGAGTTGCAACGGAAACTGATGCAAAAACGCTATCAGCCACAACCGGTGCGACGTGTCTACATCCCCAAAACTTCCAACCCAAAACAGGTCCGCCCTCTCGGTATTCCTACTGTAACCGACCGCGTATGCCAACAAGCGGTTTACCAGGTCCTCTCCCCTATCTTCGAAAAGGAGTTCTCCGAACGAAGCTTTGGGTTCCGACCTGGCCGCAAGGCACATGACGCCATCGCGACCGCGATCAATGATGGAAAGGATGGGTTCCGATATGTGGTTGATGCCGATATCGCGTCCTTTTTTGACTTGCTCGACCATGAGGTCGTGATGTCCCACGTCTGCGCTAGAATCGCAGATGGACGAGTCCTCGCGCTAATCGAAGCGTTTCTCAAAACAGGAGTATCCGAGAAAGGAATCATCAGCATCCCCACTGAGGGAAGCCCTCAGGGTGGTGTCGTCTCACCCCTCATCGCAAATATCGTTCTTGATACGCTGGATAAGCGAATGGAAAACGACCCGCGATGGAGGTACGTGAGATATGCTGACGATTTCATCATCCTCGCTCGCTCCTGTCACGAAGCAGAGATAGCCCTGAATCAAGTTAAGGAGGTCTTAGAGGAACTCAAGCTCCAGTTGAACGAGACGAAAACTCGTCTCACAAATTTCAACACAGGCTTTGAGTTCCTCGGGTTTCGCCTTAAACAATGCAACCTTGGAGCCCGCCCCCAATCAGTTGAAAGGTTCAAGGACAAAGTCCGAAAGCTGACCCGGCGCCAACAAGGGAGGAACGTCGAGGCTGTCATCCGAGACCTGAATCCGGTCATTTGTGGGTGGGCCAACTATTTCGGAACAGCAGAGGTTTCGAAGCTCTTCTTTCAACTAGATGGATGGATACGAATGCGAATTCGCTCATTCCGCCTGAAACGTCGAAATAGGAACGATAACAAACGGCTGCCTAACCGAAAGTTGAAGAAATGGGGCTTGCTCTCTCTGCACGAATGCAGACCAGCAGCTCGAATTTCCTATGTGCGTGCGTAGCTGTAGAGGGCAGCAAGACTCCTTGCAATGAGGAAACCGCACGGGGTCGCCCAGTGTAATAACACTACACGCTGAACAAATGAAGGACTCATGACCCTTCAGGCGACAACGGGGGGTCGGAGGTAGGAGCGGAACTCCTACCTCCGGTCTACCCTCTGGCGAAGCTGGGTGATAGTTGGGCCTATTTGAGCACCGCACCCAGAGGGTACCCGGTGATCACGACGCAGCAATCGGCGGGTACCCACCGAAGGTGGGTGATGAGGACGCGAGGCGAGGTTTTCTCGCGCATCAAGCGGATTTATTCCTTCCGGAAGTGTTTTTCTGTGCCTAGTTAAGATGGACGGACCACTAAGAGGCTGCTGATTTAAACGGGGACGCAACGCCTTCGGCTTGGGGAACGCCTTCGGTTTTCGGCGACTCAATCCCAAATTCATTGCCTGACAGAGCACTCTAGAAAAGGAGACCACCAACACCTAGAGAACAGGCCCCTTGCGCGGCATGGCGAGCGATCACCGCTCAGCCGTGTTGACGCTGAGGAAATAGAGCTAAACTGGGCTCTAAGTAGGAGTTACCATTGTCACACGCACAACGCGCTGAACTGCATGTCGGTTCCAACGTCTATACTCTGGAAGGCGAAAAAGTTGGTCGACTACGTTTTCTCGTCGTCGATCCCGACACCGCCGCATATTCGCATTTGGTTCTAGAGAAAGGAGGTTCCCTGGAACACGACATCATGATCCCCACTGATCGGGTCGGGCAAGTCCTTCATCGGGGAATCTACCTCAATGCCAAGCGAAGCGAGCTTCAAGAGATGGAGGAATTCCCAGAATCTGTGTACTCAGGCCGAGACCGGCCGGAGCGCCAAAGCAACAGCGGTGGGAGTGGTCACTCCCCTAGCGGCGGAGGCGGCGGAGGCGGAAATCGCCGTGGGAAACGCTATCGCCGCCATCGGGACTAAGTCCCTTCTAGGAATTTGCACTGATTCGAGACTGAGCAGCCAGGACGTTAGCATACACGTCTGCCGGGCGAGAATGGGTTGAGGCGTTGCTCACGGCGGCTCGGTGCTTGGCAGCCTTTCCGATCATCCGGTCGGTCTGGAAGACACCCACTGCAGCGCCCACCGTGCCCATGACCGCAACCCCTTTCCAGCCTGCGACCAGGCCGGTGGTCCCTAGCATTAGGCCACCCGCAGCAGCTCCAACCGCAAGCTTTTGGGTCTTACTCAACTCGTTCTTGTCAAGGTACGGATCGACATACTTGCTGTTGATACCCTCTACCAGGTCGACTTGGGCGTTGCGCATGACTTGTCGAGTGGTGGTGCCTACCACAGCACCGACCGGAGCAGCTATGGCTCCGGCCAAAGCGCCGGAGAGTATTCCTGTCGGACCTTGCAGGCTACCAACCAAAGCTCCGGTTGCTGCACCACTGACTGCGCCCAGCATCACTTTCCCAGCATCGGTCTTGGCTCGGGAGGCGAAACTTCCGGCAGCGGCCGTGGCGACTCCCAACGCCGGGTTACCGATGATGGAGCCCGCGGCCATTCCTGCGGCCATTCCACCGTAGGCCCCGTCTTGAGGAGCCGCTCGTCGGCTCGCCGAGAGAGTGCCTACAGCACCGGCCAGGCCACCGAGCACAGCCGAGCCCACCAGCATAGTGCTGTTGGTGGAGCCGCCCAAAACCGAAATCAATCCTGCAGTCGTACCCGCTCCTATCAACGCTCCGGAGGTTCCTCCGGCCAAGAGCGATGCGGCGGTGGAACCCGTCTTCTTGCCTACCTCGGCACCTATGAAGGCCCCCACGCTACCCGCCGTCATTCCAGAGGCGCGATTTCCGATAAATCCTTGAATACCACCGGTGAGAACCCCGTTGCCTCCGGTCGCCGAGGCGAGTGTTCCCGCCAAACCTGAAAGTCCGCCGGCGAAGGCCGACATAGCTAAGGCTTGAGGTGAAGACACCGCTCCAAAGGCGGCCCCGAGACCAGCGGCCAAGACCGTGGAAGTGACCGCTCCAGTAGCGGTTCCAACGGCACTTCCGAGCAGCATGCTCTGAGTCTTCTGTTTGGTGGCCACTCCGAGATAACTCCCGACCACCCCACCTGCGGCACCTTGAATTCCATCCAGCAGATAGCCTTGGATACCGCCTGCGAGGACTCCCGGCCCGGGCCGAACTTCGGGGCTATCCCCCGTCGTATCGACTCCAGCCTTCAGATCTACCCGCGGCCTGGTGTAGTTGACTATGCTGCTTACGATCTTCACATGCCTAACCTAAAGCATCGCCCTGAAAAAACTATGAACGTTCAAAATTGAGACGGAACGAAGGGAACCGACAAACCGGCGGGAGGGATGCCCGAGATCGTCGAAGCGCGGCCTATGACGGCAAACACCTTCCTGGACGATTTCGAACAGAAACGCTTAGCTCTCGAAGACCGCTTGATGGGAATGCCTGAAGCTCGACAAGTCTTAGCGCGTTTTGGGGCTGCCCCCGATGGTTTAGGACAACATTATCTTCACGCCCTCCCTACATGCCTGGCGCTCTTGTCCTTCTTGGCCCAATCCCCTCGCACTGTTGACGCTTTTCGAGACCGGGTGGAACGGGCCGGACCGGTGCGCCTACGGCATCACGAAGCGCCCAAAGCCTTCATGTGTTTCGGGATAGCCTATCTCTACAAGGCCATCGTTAAAACCTCTGGACAACAGGAGCTCGGCTTATTACTGTGCAGAATGGCCACCTTAATGCTTTTGACTCCCAGAGAGTTAGAGCGCGTCGACCTGGTGACCAAGACCTTCTCTCACACCGGGCCTGACGGCCGCCGCGACCGGCTTGCTCCGGCCAACCTCCTGCTCTGGTGGCTACTGGGAAGCGAATCTCCGGCAAAGGCCTTCGAAGCAGACACTTTCTTGCAGATCTTTGCAGACTACTTGAACACCTCGCTCGACTATGCCCTTCAGCATCAAATCTGGATGAAATGGCCCTGGTAGGAAAAGCCGTTGCGGGGGAAGCCGAAAGCCGGTCTAGAACTCCGCAACTCAAGACCGTTTTTTTGATCTGTGCCGACCTCCACCAAAGTGCTCGATTCTATCAGATGCTCGGTTTCCAAGAGTTGTCGCCGGGGCGACGTTCCCGGAAGTTTAGATTGCACCCTGAAGCTCCCTTGGAACTTCACCTCCATGAGAGCCTCACGGACCAAGAAAGGGCGGAGTACGGAGTTGCTTGGGAACCTGGAAGTCGGGCCCTGGTGCTGTCCTTTCAGCATCCCAGCTTGGATTCCCAGTACGACTTGCTCCAAAGTGAGTACCCCCATCGCATGTTGACTCCCTTACGAGCAACTCCGTGGGGAACCAGGATGTTCTTGATCCAGGATCCAGACGGGCATCAAATCGAAGTTCAGGAGCCGATCGCTCCGTGCTGAGAACTAGCGAGAGCACTGGTGGCCTCGATATTGTTCCCTCCAGTGAGTCGGGTCGATTCCCGACCTGGCAGCCAGGTGAAGTCATCGACGGAAACCTGGAAATCCGAGACCTCATCGGGGAAGGCGGCATGGGCGTCGTCTGGAGGGTCCACCACCGCGAATGGAACAGGGACCTGGCAGTAAAAATGCCGCTGCCGGCCCTGGTTGAGTCGCCGACCGCCAGGGAACGCTTCCTCAGAGAAGCCGAAACATGGATCGACCTTGGGGTTCATCCCCATATCGTGCAGTGCTGGTTCGTCAAAGATATCTCAGGTCTGCCGTCCCTCTTCCTGGATTTTCTGACCGGGGGTTCCCTCAAACAGTGGATAGACGAAGGGCACGTTGGCCCCGGTCAATGGGAGCGAATTCTGGAGATCGGAATCCAAATTGCTGAGGGATTGGCCTACTCTCATTCCAGAGGAGTGGTGCATCGAGATGTCAAGCCCGCCAATCTCTTGATTCGTGGCGATGAACGGGTCTGCATCACCGATTTTGGGATCGTAAAAACCGCCTCCAGCCCCGAAACGGTGGAAAGCATTCCAAAGTTCAACCCCGAAAGCCTCATGGACCTGAGCCTCACCCGCACCGGCGCTTTCTTGGGAACCCCGCAATATGGTGCACCCGAGCAGTGGGGCTCTGCGTCGGAAGTCGACCACCGAGCGGACATCTACGCCGTGGGAGTCACCCTTTACGAAATGTGTTGTGGGCGGCGCCCGTTCGACCACGACGACGAAGAACTGGCCCCTGAAATCCTCATTGAGAGACATCTAGCAGCAGCGGTCCTCGATCCTCGAGAGTACTGCCCTGAGGTTCCAGAGAGCCTCGCGAAACTGGTTATCGGCTGCCTGGAGAAAGATCCCATCAAGAGGCCTCAGAGCATGGAGGAGCTCAAAGCACAACTCGGAGCGATCTACACCCAGGTTACTCGAAAGATCTATCAAGAGGTCGGTCGGGTGCCCAGCATACAACGGCCCGACATCTTGAACAATCGAGCCGTTTCGCTCCTGTCCTTGGGGAAACGCCACGACGCCCGGAAGGTCTGGCTGAAGGGGCTACGCATTGAATCTGGACACCCTGAATGCCTTTACAACCTCACTCAACTGGACTTACGTCGAGGAGTGATCGATTCCGACGAAGCCCTTCGGCGGTTGCGCCAAGCCAAAGCAGACCTTCCCTTGGCCATGCTTTGCATCCAAGAAAATCAGCCCGAGGAGGCCTTGCGCATTCTTGCGAATCTCCCCATTGAAGAACACCCCTCTCCGGGAATCTTGCAACGCGTCCTTGGCGATGCCCTGATGTACACCGGACAGTTCTACGGGGCCGAACAAGCCTATCAATCGGCCTTGAAACTCATGCCTAGCGATCACTCCTCCCACGAGAGGAAGCGTCTGGCAAGCGTGGGAAAACGCTATTTGAAGGGTAAGTTTCTCTTCCCTTCGACGACTTCAACCTTCAAGCAAACCCTCAACGAACCAGGCTGCAAGGCGATCATCGGCAACAACAGCCGTCGAGTTTACACACTGTCTCCCAGAGAGATCACAGCCTGGGACTTGGAGAAAGAGTGCGTCGAGAGCAGAGTACCCCGGGATGAAGACAGCCTCGAAATCAATCGAGTCTGGATTTCCACCGAGTTCCTGCTACTTGAAGATGATTCGGGTTTCGAACTCTGGAAACTCCCCGAACTTACCTTGATTGGGCGAGATCCGGGTGAAGTCTTGGATGTCACCCCGGATCTCACTCACCTAGTCGCCAGAGAACTCGACGGCAACGTCCTTTTCGATCTGAAATCGGCCCAACGGATGACCCTGAAGCATAAAGAGGTTCCCCTCTTGGGAGACAGAGTGGTGGGATGCTTCGCGCCCAATTCGGACCAACTCTGCCTGATTCTCGCCAACGGCAGAGTGGCCTTAACCAATGAAGAGGGGCTCATTGTGCAAGAAGCCTGGCCCAGCACTCTCGACGATGCCTTTGGAGTGAGTTGCTTGAGGGTCGATCACAGCGGGACGATACTTTATGTGGGGTACCAGGACGGCAGGCTAAAGGCCTTCGATTTTGCCGAGCAAAAGCAGATTCACGACCTTGATCTCACCAGAGTTCTAGTCGGGTTGAGCACCACGGTGGTTAATGAAACCTTGACCCTGCATCACCCTGACGGCTTCACGGTGCTCGACGCCGGCGGCCGAGTTCTGATGACCGGGGAAAATCCCGTGGTCGTGGACGAGAAGAATGGTCGGTTGCTCCATTTTGAGGACGGATATCTGTGCCTCACCGGCCTGCGCCCGTTCCGCCGAATTCGGCGCTGGTCTGAGAAGGTCGAGCCTCAAGTCTCTTTGTCTTTAGCCAAGGACGGTGGACGCGCTGTCAGCGTAGACCAACAGGGTTGCTTTCTTGTTTGGGAAGTCGACGAAGACAATCGAGTCTGGGAGAAAGCGTTTCTCCTTTCACCCGGACGAAGTTACGCTG
>JBJHCR010000023.1:0-21271 GCA_050486105.1 Vulcanimicrobiota bacterium | reverse complement strand
AGTGGCCTTCAGCCTGGCGACAAATTCAGCGGGCTCGGGGAGTCCCCGGCTACGCTCAATCCCCTGAGGCTCTGGACCTAAGTTGGCAGATACTTCCGGTCCTGCAGAGAGAACGCATCGAGGCCGTATGGGAGCGACTGGCGCTCAAAGGAGAAAAGCGAGACTCCGAGCCCGGGGCGATTTCCATTTCTCGTGATGGTCAGCTTCTCTTGATATGCTTCGGCAGCAAGCTCTCACTGTACCTGGACACGGGAAATGAAAACGAACTGTTGTGGTCCACGGATCTCCGTTCCCCTGTCATCTGTGTCGGCCTTGAGAAAGCTTCGGCCGGCTCCATAGACAACGTTTTCGCCGTTACGAAAGCCGGACAGATCTTTCGGCTGCAAATGGCTTCGGGAGTGCATCAGGCCAGCTTGAGGGTGTGTGAAAGTCCGTTGCGTAGCGCCCTGGAAAGTTTTGGCTACGTAGTGTATCTCTCCGAAGACGGAAAGGTCGGCTGCTATCACTTGCCAACAGGGGAAAGCCTTCCTTTGACTCACACCTTCAATCCCGGTATCACCAAGCTCTTTCCGGGCCTGGCTGCGGCGCCACTGGCCTTGATTGAAGATCGGTTCGGAGTCCTGGAGCTTCAACTTCCTCAAGCCACCCTCGCTCCCTTTACCTTGGATTTCAAAGAGCCCTCTTCCCAAATCTCTTTTGCCTTTCGGCCCCGGGGCAACTCCCTGCTCATTCTCGGATTTCAGAGTGGAGGAGTGCAGATCCTCGACTTGGAGAAGCAGGAGTCGGTTTTCGAGGTCGATACCTCCGAAGGCGCTATCACAGGTTTTTCCATCCTCCCGGACCTATCCGTGGGAGTCGCCGCTACCGACAAGGGGCATTTGAGTTTTTGGGATCTCGAGACTAGGCAATTCTTGGAAGGATTTTCGGCCCATAAAGGCGCGATTCAGTGCCTGGTTGCCAGCACCTCGGGAAGATATATCGTTACTTCGGGGGAAGATCGAACGGTGAGGCTTTGGGAGACATCCTGGAGCGCATCGGAAGAAAGACGTGAAGAAATCGTATGGCTGCCACCGAAGAGTAGGCTCCGAAAACTCTCCAAACTCCTTGGCCTCAAAGGGAAACGCACATGAGACTGATCATCTTAGTCACCGAATTCGAAAAGAAGGTCGCCCGCCACACCACGATCCGCCTGGCCCGGGAAGCCACTTTGAGAGGTCACGAAGTCTGGTTCACGGAGCCCGGGGGGTTCAGCCTTGACTCCACCAATCGACTTTCCGTCTTGGCCCGCCGAGTGGGACGAAATCACTACAAGAGTAGTGTGGTGTATCTGAAAGAACTCTTGGAAGAGCCCACGGTTGAGCGGGTCTCTCTGGAGGAGTCCGACCTTCTTCTCTTGAGAGACAACCCGGCTAAACATCGTCGGGACAGGCCCTGGGCTCAGGCCGCCGGCATCAGTTTTGGAAGGCTGGCCCAGGAGTGTGGTGCCCTGGTCCTCAACGAGCCCAACGGACTGTCACTGGCTTGCAATAAGATCTACCTGCAGGGATTTCCTCCCGAGGTTCGTCCCAGAACCTTGATCACCAGAAACTTGGACGAGGTTCGAGAGTTCGCCCGAACTCTCCAGCAAGACTTGATTCTTAAGCCGGTTCAAGGTAGTGGCGGTGACCGGGTCTTTCTTGTCAAGCAAGGGGGGTCCTACAATCTGAACCAGCTGGTGGAGTCTCTCTCGGCGGATGGTTATGTGGTGGCTCAAGAGTATTTGCCCGCCGCCGAAGACGGAGACGTGAGGATGATTCTCTTGAACGGGAAACCTCTAAAGGTCAAAGGGCAGTACGCCGCCTTCCGCAGGAGGAATAAGAGCGGTGATATCCGCTCCAACATGCACGCAGGAGGGGTGATCGAAGGCGTTCAGGTGGATGAGAAGATGTTGAGGTTAGCCGAATTGGTGGAAGCCAAACTGACCCACGACGGAATGTTCTTAGTGGGCTTAGATATCGTGGGTGACAAACTCATGGAAATCAACGTTTTCTGCCCCGGGGGCCTCGAAGGTATGGAAAAGCTCAATGGAGTGAATTTTTCCGGGAAAGTGATCTCAGCACTAGAGCAACGCCTAGATCTTCACTTAGGCCGAGTTAGAAATCTCCAGGAGGTCCAACACTGAGACTCCGGAGCGAAGCTTCTCCATGATGCTTCGAGTCCTTGGAAAGTTGAGAAACCTGGGCAGGAACGGTGCTGGTTCTAAAACTAGGCGCCACTGCAACTCTCGAATCAAGGGTATATGGTCGAATCCGATCTTTCCGAGAAATACCCCTCCAAGATCGGTTTGCTGAGGAAGCACCTCCAAGGTCTTAACCAAGCCTCGCAGATAGATGGCATCCTTGGTGAAGCCCCCTCCTCGATAAACACGGCTGACCAACTCGAATAGGGTGCGTAGGGGAAATCCGTATTCTTCCCTTAGCTTGTCGAAGGTCTCTTCGAATTTCAACCCGGCCAATAGACAGTGCACCGCTAAAACTCGGCCCGCGAGCAAGCGAAGCCGACGACGATTCAACCCTCCTGACACCACCTCGGCCACCAGGGCCATGCCCTCTTGAAAGGCCAAATAATCGGCCAGGCCCAAACCCAGCTGCCTAAGGGGTTGGCAACGACCGTTGTAAGTTGTCACCAAGTGAATTCCTACTTCGTGCTGGAGAAGCGCCTCCACTCGGCCAGGGGCGACTCTGGTCTCCCGACCTATGAGCAGGTTGCCCTTCTGACACATGACCCCTCGACCCAAGTCTTCGCGAATGACAACTTGAGCCGTGAATCTCTCGTCCTGCTCGTGATACCAAGCGATCTCTTTTCGGGCTCGATCGGCAAACTCTTCGGCGTTGAGGTAGCGTTCGTTTCCTCCGCTCGCCATCTTCGGAACTCCAGCCAGAATCTCATCGGCTAGGAGCTTCAGTTCCGGCTCGACACCCCCATAGAGAGCCAGACTGGCATACAAGAAATCTGGCTTGCGTCGATAACCCAACATACTGATCTTGAGTTCCAACTGGCGTCTTTTCTGCTCGAAAATTCGGTAGAACACCGGGTCTTCCACCTGTTCGATGGGGATCTTGTACAATTCGCGCAAGAGAAGCGGAGGGTCGATGGTCAAAGGCCTATAGAGCCAACGTGGTTCTCCTCGGTACCCGTTGCGCTGGAAGGCTTGATAGGCCCGCTCGGTGTTGATGGGGGTAATATCGAGAAGAAAGGTGAAGGCCTCGGAAATGACTTCCAGTTCTCGATCGACTTTCCAAACGTTCTTAGCGGGAGTGCGAGAACCAAAAACTTGAAAGTGCTGGGGTCGCTCGTCGGTGGCTTCGCGAACAAAGCGAAAGGCGATGTTTTTGAGAGCCGTGTCGAGTTTTCGTCGATAAGCCCGGAACCTTCCCGGCAACAGTATCCCTTCGGCATTTCTATAGAGAACCGGCAACCGCAAACTCAACTCGACCACCCGATGGCGGCGCGACCACTCGACCGAAAGGCTCTCTTGCCAGCCGAATAAGTCTTGACGGTCACAATACTCGACTCTCAATTTTTCATCGAATCCCAAGGAGGGCAGACGCCGGTCCAAGGACTCTCGAGTCTCCGGCAAATCCTCTCGGCGCCGAAAACGGACCTGCACGCTCTCGGGATCATCCGAAGTGCTCAAGTCCAAAAGAAGAAATGCTCCATAGCGAGTTTGCTGCCTACGAACCAGAACGCGCAATAGACCTTCCAGATTTCTTTCTGCCTCATCACCGAACTCTTCTCGGGCAGCCTGATCATCCCACACCAGATAGGTGGCCCCGGTATGTACTAGGGTGGCAAATATGGGATCCGCCTCAGGGGACAGTTGTCGAACCAAGACCAAAAAGGGAAGCAAACGGTCTAGCTTTAGACACCCAGACCCCGGAAGGTCCAAATTGAGCGGATCGGTTTGGCCTTCCAAGTTGCGCTCTTCGAAAGCCTCGATGGCCTGTTCCCAGTCTCGAATCACAATCCGGCTTTGACCCCGAAACGTTTGCTCAAGAAGAGAAGACCGTAGGGAATGACGATCAGCAGAAAAAGCAAGATCCCGTAGGCCGAGGCGTCATAAATCCTCCCATCCTCGATCTCTTTGAAGACGTGCACCGAGGTGGGATACCAATCCGGAGGCGCGATCATCAAGGTGATGGCCACGTCCTGCATGGCCGAGATGAAAACCATGACGGCCCCGGCCACCACCCCCGGCAATACCAGGGGCACCGTCACTCGCACCAGAGTGAGAAACTCACCGGCTCCCAGAGTCCGGGAACCTTCCTCCATGGAGGTGCCGATCTGCTGAAATGAGGCCAGTATGGTCCTAATGCCATAAGGCGCTCGGGTCACGATGTAGGCGATGACCACCAGCAAGGCTGTGAAATTCAACTTGATGGGCGGACTATTGTAGACCCCGATCAGAGCCACGGCAAAGGCTACCCCGGGAACGACGAAGGGGAGTACCGTTATAAAATCTAGGCCCTGAGCCCATTTGCCCTGTCCCCTGGAGATCAAGAAGGCCACCCCGAAGGCCATCAACAGACAGCCCAGAAGCGCGGGTATGGTCAAAGAAAAGGAATTCACCAGGGGAGAATCTGCCTGAGTGAAGGCGGCCTTTAAGATGTTGAGATAGCGATTCACGGTGAACTGAGTGGGAAACACTTCGCCGCCCCAATTCCGGGCGATGGAAATCAAGAAGATGGAGGCCAAAAACGACAGGGGCACAGCGAAGACTGCAAGGCAAAAGGAGAAGGCCCCATAGTCGCGCCAGCTTCTCTCTGCGCCTTCCCCCCCGGCCCGGGCCCCCGAGCGTCCGGTGACCGTCTGATAGCCTCCGCCCTCCACCACATACTTCTGCAAGGTTAAGACCACCAAGATGACGGCGATCATCAAGGTGCTGAGCATGGTGGCTCCACCCCAATAGGTGCTGCCCGAAAGGTCTCGGTAAGCCTCGACCACGATCATGGGGTACTCGAACGGAAGTAGGAGTTTCAAAGTAGCAAAATCTCCAAACGATCGAACGAAAACCAGAAATGCTCCTGCCAGAATACCTGGCATGAGGGCCGGAAGGGTCGCTGTCAGAAAAGCGTAGACCCTGGAGCCACCCAGAACTCGAGAGGCCTCGGGCAAACTGGAATCAAACCTCTCCAAAGCGGCCAGGGTCGTAAGCGTCACGAACGGGAAGAACAGAAACGTTTGAACCATACCCGCCGATAGGGGACTCATCCCAGCAAACGGGTGCCATAGGCCCAACTGCTCGAAGACCCGGGTGATCATACCGTAGTCCCCCAGGAGATTCTTAAAGGCTAAAGCACCCAAGAAAGGCGGAGTGGACAGGGGCACGATGACCAACAGACTGAAGACCTTCTTGCCGGGCATATGAAAACTGTGCAAACAGAAAGCCACGCCGGCACCCACCACCGTGGCGGCAAAGGTCACGGTGGGGCAGTATCCGCAGGCTTGAAGTAGCCTTAGGGCTGCACTAGAACCGTCGAAGATACGAGCCCACACACCCTCGGGGTCGGCCCACCAGGGTCGAGCCATAGCCGCCAAGCCTACCGCGAGGAATAGGCCCAGCAGGCCCGGTCCTTGGCAAAACTTGATGGCCTTCCGGGAGGCATCACTCTTGGGCAAGAGGGTCAGCATCCAGCCGAAGACGAAGAGAGCCGAGCAAGCTAGTGGAGCGCAGCCCACAGCGTTGAAGAAACCTCGATAGTAGCGCGGAGTCTGCCAGAACTCGCGAAAGTAGTCGAAAGTGCCCTGGTCGGAGAGCAAATCCCAAAAAGACTTGAAGTCGAAGCTCAGAAACCAGGCTACCAGTGGTGTGGGTTGACCCACGAAGGCGGCCAATAAGAGTCCGGCTAAGGGAAAGACCAAAAAGAAGAGCAAGAAGAGGCCCAGCGGTAAGGCTATAAAGGCCTTGATAGCCCTCACTCGGATACCACCAAGAGCTCCGAGGGGCTGATGGACACCGTTACCTCGCCGCCCACTTCAGCCTCTAGTTCAGGCTCCGATCTCGGTCGAAGAACCCTGAGTGGCCCAAAAGGAGCCTGCAGCAGATACTCCACCGAAGTGCCCATGAACAGACGATGCTCGAGACGACACGGAAGAGAGTTCACCGGAGCTTCCTCCCCATTTCGGACGAACAACACAGAATCCGGACGGAGTACCAACCAACGTCCTTTGCCTTCGCCGACGGTGTCCTCCTCGGCGCTCAGGACCACTCCTTCTGCCAGGGCATACTTCTTGCCTACGAGCGTCTCAGTCACCGGAAAGAGATTGGTCATTCCTAGAAAGTCGGCCAGAAAGCGACAACTGGGTTTCCGGTAGAGCTCAGTTGGGGTTCCCAGGCCAACGATCTTGCCCCCATTCATGACGGCGATCCGATCCGAGACCGCCAAGGCCTCCTCCTGGTCGTGGGTAACATAGACGGTGGTGATCCCGGCTCGCTGCTGGATGTTTCGAATCTCTTCCCGCATTTTAACTCGGAGCTTGGCGTCTAGGGCTCCTAACGGCTCGTCGAACAGCAAGACCTTAGGCTTGGTGACCAAGGCTCGAGCCAGAGCCACCCTCTGCTGTTGTCCCCCGGAGAGTTGCTGAGGCTTGCGGTCCTGATATCCCCCCAACTCCACCATGTCCAAGGCTTCATTCACCTGGACTCGGTCTTGAGGAGTAAGCAGGGCAAACACCGAAGCGAACAGAGAACGAAGTTTCCTGAAAGCACTTGCTTCCCGATATCGACGGGCCATCAGACCATAGGCCACGTTGTCGGCTACCGTCATATGAGGAAAGAGGGCATAGTTCTGAAAGACCATACCGCAGTCCCTAAGATGGGGTGCCACCATAGCTACATCCTGGCCGGAAAACAATATCGAACCGGAACTGGGAAGTTCGAGCCCTGCGATGCACCGCAAGGTGGTGGTCTTACCACAGCCACTTGAACCCAACAGGGAAAAAAACTCTCCGGGAGCGATGCGAAAGTCGATGGCGTCCACCGCCCTGGTTGCCCCGAATTTCTTGATCAGCTTGATCACCGTGATCTCCACCGGTTGCTCAGCCGTGCTCATCATATCTTCCCTCCGCTCGTTCTTAGGACAACGATTCCGACCACCGCCCAGGGCATCTGATGGGGTGTCCTCCCAGGACTAGAATTTACAAACGCGGTATCTGTTCTATCTCGTTCTGCCAACGCTTACGAATCCTATCGTAATGTTCAGCCATCCAAACGGGGTCCAGAGCTTGGGCGCGCTCCGAGAGCTTGTCCAAAGTCCAGTCTCCCAAGCCTTCCGGGGGTGGCAAGTCCGGGTTGACGGAAAAGAAGAAGCGGTTGACGATGCGCTGCCCGTCTTCGGACATGACAAAGTCGATAAACTTCTTGCCGTTTTCCTGATTGGGACCGTTTTTGATCAAAGCGATGGGGTCCACGATCACCGGACTGTCCGGGGGGAGCTCCCAGCGGATGGTCTCATTCATGCTCGACAAGTCTCCACCGGTCTGCTCGGCCACGAACTCTAACACTTGATGTTCAAAGTGGATCCCGATGGGGGTAGCTCCCCGCGCCACATTAAAGGCCGGCTTGCCTTCCACCGTGTAGCGTTTGAGATTCTGCCAATACTCTTTCAGGTAGTCCCAGCCGGCCTCTTCTCCTTCACCACGCTCGATGTGGCGAAGCAAGACCGAGTCCAGAAAAAGCATGGCTGTTCCGCTGGTCCCCGGGTCCCACATTTCGATCTGCTTGCGAAACTTGGGGTCGATCAGGTCGTCCCAAGTCTTGGGAGCCTCATCGGGGCTGAGAATCTGAGGATTATAGGCATAACCCAAGGCAATGATGCACATCCCGGTCCAGCGAAAATCCGGGTCCCGCAGCAGCATGTTCCCTCGTTGCACCGGCATATCTTCGTAGCCTGCCGGGATGTAGGGCTCCAACAGGTCCTCATCAGCAGCAGCGACGAACGGGAGAATTCCGCCACCCCCATACCACACATCAGCATTGGGGTCGTCTTTTTCCGCCCGCAAGCGCCCTCGCACTCGGCTGGTTCCCTCGAGAACCTGAACCACCTTGATTCCTGTTCGAGCCTCAAACTCGTACTTGAGTTCCCTGGCGGTGACCTTGGGGAAGGGGGTGTAGACGACCACCTGTTCTCCCTTCTCTCCAAACGGAGAACGGCACGCACAAAGCATGGTGCTCGAAAAGATCACAAGAATGAAGGCCAAGCGAGTTGCCGGTGTCAGAATCACTCGAGAACTTTACCAGATCTCGCCAACAAACCCCTCTACTCCCGAGCAAATGGGGACAACTGGACCTCAGCGTGGGGTACGGGATCGAGATCGCCCTTAGCCAGCAAGAAGACCCAGGTGGTGAACACGAAGGGAGCCGTGAGAGTCGGAATTCCAAAGGGCTGCACCACCACATCCAAGGCTGCCTGAGCGAAAACGGTGGAAACCGTTCCCAAGAGACAAAACAACAAGACTCGAACGCTTGGGGCATAAAAAGTGCAACCCAGGGCGATGGCCGTCAACACCGGACTGAATCCATAGAGGCCACTGTGAACGACCTCGGGTTCCGCTCCGAAAAAGTAGGCCGTGAGCACCGCGACCAAAGAACCCGAAACCGCCAAGGCGGCAGCCCATCGAGAACTGATTGCCAGGCCCACGACGATGAGTAGCCCCACCCAAGGGTCCTGAATCAGGAAAACTTGAGCAATGCCATGGAACACGCTCTCGACGAGAAAGGGCAAGGTGAAGGTGCCGGCCGCAGCCGCTTGCGACAAATGACTTGGGAGACTCGGGGTGGAGAGAGTTCCCACCGGCACCTGAGAAAACGAGTAGACCGCGAGCAACAGCACCCAGGTCACTAGAACAAAGGGAAAGGTTAAGGCCGGAGCCTCCCAAGTCTTGAAAAGATTGGCCAAAGCCATGAAGGCGACGGCGGACACCGCCGCCCCCACCGTGAGCAGGACAAAGACGTAGGGACTTTCGCCCAAGAAGGTCATCACTGCGGCTCCCACCAGAACCCCGTTGAATCCGAAGAGTCCGCTATTGAGGCCCTCATTGTCCACCCTCAGCCAGTAGGCCAAAGCAGTGGAGACTATCACCCCCCAACAGGCCCCAAAAGCTATGGCAGAATGGTGCGAAAAAACAGCTGCCAGACTCAAGCCAAGGAGGAAGAAAAGGCCAGTCAGGGGATGGTTTTGAAACATGACTTGGGCGCAGCCTCTCAGGCAGCGATCGACAAAGCGCAGCCCGGCGTGAGCCTTGACCTGTTCAGTCCACCAGCTCATCGCCACAAGAAAGGCTTCATGACTGAGGCCCCGGTTACCACTTTCCGAGCCGTAGCCCAAAACTCGCGCACTTGGTGGGCCGCGGGCTGAGATTCCCGAGCCAGCACTTTATAGACCAACCCAGCCCCGTTGGGCAGCTTGCTGACGGCTGCAGCCACCCCACGCTCTCGGTCATAAACAGTGGGAGTGCGGGCCCATACCTCTTCAGCCTTGTCTGCCGAGGTCAGCAGATACACATTGCCGAAAACATCCAAGTCCCCCATGCGGCCGATCTGCCTCTGGGAGTCTTCCTTAGGCTTGACCACAATCTTTTCGGTGAATTTCTCGTCACCATCCAAGTCCTCGGCCCGAACTTCAGAGGAGTACAAATCGTACTCGAAAATTTCTCCCCCACCCTGCAAATATTTTCTCCCCGGCATGAGGATCTCGGACATCAGCATGGTTGCGGTGGGGGCCCTTCGGATCACCGTCTTGCTGAAGAATCGCGAACGCGCGTGAGGGAAAATGGGGTCAGGCAAATACTCCAGGTAGCTGCCTTCCTGAAGCACGAACTCTTGAGTCTGGGCCGCGAAATTGGCGTCCATGGAATGGATCTGAGTTCCCGATTGAGTAGCCAGGTGGCCCTGAGCCCCCTCCTTCAACTCCACTCCTAGATGCAGGCGATCGCCTTGCAACAGGCAACCGGTGGTGGTGATGACGAAAACGCAAGGCAGTCCCGGGAGTGCTTCGTCCCAATAGAGGGCTCGATGGGCGAAATACGGCAGCCGACGCTTCAACTTCGATAGGATCGAACGCTTTCCCCGATTCTCGAACTCCAGGAATAGAGAGCCGTTCTTCCCCACCGCGCCACTGGCCATCTGGGCCGGTTCATCGCGATACGGATCGAGCTCCGAGGCCAGATCCCAACAAGCTCTGCTCAAACCGAGCCTGCCACCTCAAGGTCAAAGAGAATACCCTCACGGATCAAGCCCACCAACTCAGGGATCCCCTCGCCGGTCTTGCAATTGGTGAAGACGAAAGGTCGCTCGCCTCTCATAAGACGAGAGTCTCGATCCATGACCTCAAGGCTGGCGCCAACATAGGGAGCCAAGTCTGTCTTATTGATAACCAGAATGTCGGACTGGCTGATCCCCGGTCCGTTCTTCCGAGGGATCTTGTCTCCAGCGGCCACGTCGATCACGTAGATGAAAAAATCCACCAGAGCCGGACTGAAGGTCAAGGTGAGATTGTCTCCCCCACTTTCTATGAGCACCACATTGCTGTCGGGAAAGCGAGCCTCCATGTCTTCCACGGCTGCCAGGTTCATACTGGGGTCTTCGCGCACTGCCGTGTGAGGGCAGGCTCCGGTCTCCACTCCGAGGATGCGGTCCTCGTGCAAGACGCCTTTGAGAGTGCGTTGAACGTGTTTGGCATCTTCGGTGGTCACTATGTCGTTGGTTATCACCAGCACTTTGGCGCCCATCTCCAACAGCAGCGGGGTGATGGTTTCGATGATGGCGGTCTTGCCCGAACCGACTGGCCCGCCAATGCCGATTCTCGAGATCTTCTTCATGCTTTGCTCCTAATTCATAAATAGTCGAACGTGAGATTTCACGTGGATGCCGGCAAAAATGTCCAAAGCCGGAGTGTGGGAAGCCATTTCTTCGAGAGTTAGGATAGAAACCCTAAGATACTCTTCTTCAGCCTCGGCGTTCACCTGATAGAGCAATTCTTGGGTGTCAAGGTGGTCCACCCGCATCAAGCGCATAGAGGCTCCCAGGATGGTGGAGGCAACCCCGTATTGGTGCACCGCGAAAGCCTCTTTCTCTGGCAAACCCAGTTCGGCGAAGAGGATCCCCTGCCCCACGGCATAGGTTCCGGGCGTCTTCCCCTTTTTGATATGCTCCAGCCACTGATTGAGTGTTTGCGATCCCAACACCCGTTGACCGAGTTCCCCCAATTTGCGCCCCATGCGGACCGCCATGGTGGCGCTCTCTTCATTAACCTTCCGAGCAAGCAAGGCTCGATCGATGCGAAGGACTTCATCGAGATTCTGCTCCCCAGCTGCCCTGTGGGTCACCAACAAAGCCACCCCGTCGACGTTTGCTGCTTGCTGCAGAGCCGTTTGGGTGAACTCCTTGAGAGTTTCCTTGTCCTTCACCAACCCCAACTGCACCGCCGTCTCCAAACCATTGCTGAAGGAGAAGGCCCCCACAGGCAAGACCGAGTCCCCAAACTGCAAGAGGCGCAGGATCTCTGTGATGGTCATCTCAATGCGAATGGGCAGGCTCATGGCCATGGGCATGCTCGTGGCTATGGCTGTGAGAATGAATCGGTCCCTCGGCCCCACCGAAAAGTCGACGGGCTTCGTGAGGGGCCAAATAGGGAATCACTTCCGCCCCAGGAACGAATTCATACTCGATCCCCTCGAAGGCATGGGTCTTCATGACCGAGGCCATAACCTTGCGGTCCACCGCCAAGGGCACATAAACCCGGTCTTCCTTGACCACCGCTGGCCAGTGCTGGTTGCCGAGGGCATGCCCGAGTTCCACCGCCGTCCTCAGAAGTAAGGACGGCTCTTCCTGGAGAAGCTTCTCCAGGTGAACCACCAGCACTTCCTTGAGAGCGATCTGTGCTACCACCAGGGTGTTGGTTTGCTCGTCCCAACTGAGGACGTCTCCATTCTTGAGCACCGTCCCTCGCTCAAGGGACACCGCAAGTTCCTGGCCGTTGTCGGTGCGCCTTCGAAAGCGGTTTTTCTGGGCATCCCATTGGTCGAGTCTCAAATAGTCTACTTGAGCACTCTTGCTCCGCTCATCCCAGATTGACTCTACAGCATTTCCAAGAATCTTTTCGATTATCTCCATATAGTACGCTCTTTCAAGTCTAGCTGAAAAAATACAGTTGATTGAGAGACACCGTGGTCGCCGGTTCCACCGTGGCGTGGACTCCGTCCACCTTCACGGCGAAGGTTTCCGGATCGACCTCGATTTTCGGCGTGGCGGTGTTGCGAACCATGTCGTGCTTGGTAGGGGTGCGACATCCCCTCACTGGCAAAACTTGCCGCTGCAATCCCAGTTTCTGGGCCACACCCGCTCGGTGAGCGGCACCGGAGACAAAGGTGACGCAAGTCTCTCGCATGGCCCGCCCCATGGTGCCGAACATAGGACGATAGATGGTGGGTTCTGGTGGGGCCAAGGAGGCATTGGGATCTCCCATAACCGCGTAGTTGATTAGGCCGCCCTTGATGATCAGCTTTGGCTTGGCTCCGAAGAAGGCCGGCTCCCACAACACCAAGTCCGCCAGCTTTCCGGGCTCGATGGACCCAATCATGTGACTGGCCCCTTGAGCCACCGCCGGATTGATGGTGATCTTGGCCACGTACCTCAATACCCGAAAATTGTCATTCCCCGGGGCATCCTCAGGCAAAGGTCCGGTGCTCTTTTTCATGAAATCCGCCGTTTGGATGGCCCTAAGCCAGTTCTCCCCCACTCGACCCATGGCTTGGGAGTCGCTGGAAAACATGGAAATGGCCCCGAGGTCGTGAAGCACATTCTCAGCGGCGATGGTCTCGGCTCGCACACGGCTGCCGGAGAAGGCCACGTCCGAAGGGATTTTAGGGCTCAGATTGTGACAGACCATAATCATGTCGAACAATTCGGCCTGAGAATTGATGCCGTAAGGCAGAGTGGGGTTGGTTGAGGACGGCAGAACATTGATCTCTCCGGCCACTCGAATGATGTCCGGGGCGTGCCCTCCCCCCGCTCCTTCAGAATGGAAGGTGTGGACGGTTCGCCCTTCAAAAGCGGCGATGGTATCCTCCACAAAACCCCCTTCGTTGAGGGTGTCGGAATGGAGGCTCATCTGCACGTCGTACTCATCACAGAGGGTCAAGGTCTCGCGTATGACCGCAGGGGTTGCTCCCCAATCTTCGTGACACTTGAGTCCGGCTACCCCGGCTTCGATCTGCTCCACGATGGGAGCACGGCCGGAGCCGGCTCGGCCCAGAATGCCGATATTGACCGGCATCTCCTCCATCGCCAAAAGCATCTTATCGATGTTCCATGGACCCGAGGTCACGGTGGTTCCAATGGATCCATCGGTGGGACCGACCCCTCCTCCCCAAAAAGTCGTCACTCCGTTGGCCAAACCGTGCCAAACTTGCTGGGGGCAAATGTAGTGAATGTGGGTGTCGATCCCACCGGCGGTGAGAATCAGGTGTTCTCCGGAAATAGCGTCGGTGGCAGGACCCACAGCCAGACCCGGTGTGACATCCTCCATAGTGTTGGGGTTACCCGCCTTACCGATACCGACGATCAAGCCGTCTCTGATGCCCACATCAGCTTTCACCACCCCTTGAATGGCGTCCACCACGGTGACATTAGTGATCACCAAGTCGAGCGCCCCGGCAGCTCTGGTCATCTGGCTGTCATAACCCATGCCGTCTCGCTGGGTCTTTCCGCCTCCATAGATCAACTCATCGCCGAAAACCCTGAGGTCCTTTTCGATCTCGATATAGAGGTCGGTGTCTCCTAGACGGATCTTATCGCCCACGGTGGGCCCAAATATGCCAGCGTATTCGTGGCGGGAAACGGTGGTCATTCTGCACCCTCCTGGGACGTGGTCTTAAACCCGTAACGCTTCACTCGCCGCAGGGCGTCGATTCGAGCCGGCTGGTAGGACGTGCTCTCCCCGGTGGCGATCCAACCGTTCACTAGGCCGTTGAAACCGGTGATCCTACGGTCGCCTGCGAAAGGAACCAGATCGACATCCTTTTCGTCTCCCGGTTCGAAGCGAATTGCGGTCGAGGCCGAGACGTCCAAGCGCATCCCGAAGGACGCGGTGCGGTCGAATTCCAAGGCTCTATTCACTTCGAAAAAGTGAAAGTGTGAACCCACCTGGATGGGTCGATCTCCGGTGTTACGGACGGTCACTGTGGTTCGCGGCCGACCGGCGTTGATGGTTATCGGTTCGTCTTTGAGGACGTAGCCTCCGACAGGGGTAGACATGGTTGCAACTCCTCGCTTATTGAATAGGGTTATGCACGGTCACCAAGCGGCTTCCGTCGGTGAACACGGCCTCCACCTGAACATTGTCGATGAGGTCGGGGACTCCGTCCATAACGTCCTCGGCGGTGAGGATGGTGCGCGCATCCTCCATGACTTCTTCCACGGTCTTTCCTGCTCGAGCACCATCCAGGGCCGCCGCGGTGATGATGGCCACGGCCTCGGGATGATTGAGCTTGATACCTCGGGCCTGCCTTCGCTCGGCCACCATGGCCATCATGTAGATGGTGAGTTTGTCCAGTTCTCGAGGGGTGAGTCTCATAAATTCTCCAATCAGGGTGTCGAGGGTTCGGCTTTGTGACAAAAGTGCTAGGGTCCTCCAAAACTTCAAAGTTCGTTCAATTCACAAAAAAGCGGACATTGTGGACAAAAAGACTAAGGATCTCAGATGCAAAAATTCGCATTATTTGTCCTGGCGCTGCTGTGCACTCAACCTGCTTGGAGCCATGCTGTAGACCACCAGATCCACCGCGAAGTGGGAATCGTGGTCACCATTCAACTTGGTCGCTAGAATGCACAGTTCGCTGAGTATGAAATATTTCCACCAGGTCGCGAGACTCCGTTCCAACAGGGACGAACCGATAGCCATGGTCGCTTGAGCTTCCTCCCCGACGAAACCGGCGTTTGGACCGTTAGGGTCAAGGCCGACTCCCAACACGGAGTGCACGGAGCGCGCATAAAAGTCGAGGTGGGTGACGATGACCTCTTGAAGGACCTCAGCCAGCCCTTGATCGCCACCCACACGAAACTCATCACCGGAGTCGGCCTCCTCTTCGGGATGTTTGGACTGCTGGCCCTGCTGCGAAGTCGAAAACCCCAAGAAGAGGGCTCTACCTAGGCGATCAGGCCGTGCCGCTCAAGAAGTTGCTGATCGGCCAGAGCCTGAGCCGTGGGTCCATCGAAGACCAGGTTCCCCGAATCGAGCATGAGGGTGCGCTTTGTGAGCTCTCCTGCCAAATCTAGGTCGTGGGTGGCCAGTAGAAGTGCCTGAGGCAATCCCTTCAGCACATTTATGACGGTGCGGCGGGCCCGGGCATCAAGTCCTGCTGTAGGTTCGTCCAGAGCCAACAGACATGGGTCCATCGAAAGAACGCTGGCCAGGGCCACCTTCTTCTTTTCTCCCATGCTCAACTGCTGAGGGGGGCGTTTCCGCAAAGGTTCGCAATCCACCGTCTGCAAGGCTCGAGTCACCGCTTTTTCGAGTTCAAGTCCTCGCACGCCTCGACATCTGAGCCCGAAGGCCACGTCCTCCTCTACCGAGCCGCAAAAAAGTTGATCGTCGGGATTCTGAAAAACTAGGCCTACCTGGGCTCTCACCTCACTGAGAGTCTTGGAGGAGACCTGCTGTCCGCTCACGGTGACGGTTCCGGTGCTGAGATGGATCCCTGGTAGGTGGAGGAGCAGGGTTGATTTCCCTGCTCCATTGGCACCCAACAAGGCCACTCGCTCACCCGGTGCCAGAGCGAAGCTCACGGCGTTCAAGACAGGCTCTCGACCTGGGTAGCTGAAAGAGAGGCCCTCTATCGATAGAGCCAAGGTCAGCATCGTCAAAGCAGCCAAACCCAGCCGAGCAGACCCAAGGAAAGACCAAGGACCATGGAGTCCGCTCTTGACCAACCTCGGGTCGGCTGTTGCTGGAATCCTAGAGCTAGGGCTCCCGAGCAACCCCGGCACAGCATAGCGACCTGCACTCGCTCTGCCCGCTCGAGAGCACGGATGAAAAGAGAACCCAGCAGACCTCCAGTCAATCTGACCCGAGCAACCAAGCCCAAACCGTGAACTCCCCGACACGACGTCGCCCACTGAAGACGCTGAAGGTCATCCGCCAAGAGTTCTAGATAGCGCAGACAAAGGCCAAAAATGGTCACCAAGCGTGCTGGACAGCCCACGGCCTGCAGCCCCCAAAGCAGCTCTCTGGGCGTTTTCAACGCGCTCCCCAGCAGCAGGATCTGAATACACAGAACGCTTTGACCAACAACCGTGGCAAAGGCCTTGACTCCCTGGTCGGTGATGGTCCACTCCATCACTCCTGCAATGGTCGGCTGGGCATCCGGAGAGGCCATGAGCAGGGGAAGAGCCGCTAAGCAAAAGGGCAAGACCCAAAGTGAGCGCCACAAGAAGATCGAAAGTGGGACCCCCAGGAGTCCAACGCCTAGCAGCAGTCCCGCTTCCGCCAGAAGAAGTCTGTGCCAGTCCTGCAGGCCTTTGATGGCCAAGATCAGCAAGAGCATGGCCGCGAGTACCGCTCGCGGGTCCAAGCCTTGTCCCTTGCGAGCCCTCAAGGCAGTCATGCCGTCCACCAAAGCGCGCGAGCGCGCACCACTGCCAGCGACACCAGGAGCAGCCCTAGGAGAATCAGCAGAAGACAGAAGGCTGGGTAGCGGCTGATGAGTTCGCCACTTTGATCAAGCCCGAAGACGGCAGGTGGAAGCAGACTGCTTCCGAGTAGTAGGACCAATGGCAACCAGCCCCAGTGGCTCCGTGGCTTCGAGGATGGAATCGCTTGAGGCCGCACCTTAAGCAGGAAGGTCAAGGTCGCTGCGGTGACCGCCCCTTCGGCCAAACCCACGCCGGCCTGGGTCAGTTGCATGACCGCAAGACTGACCAACAATGGTGAGGTTCCCGAGGCCGCCAAAAGCAGGCAAACACTCAAGGAGCCGAACTGCACTGAAAACCAGGCCGCACAGAAGCCGGCGACCGTGATCGAAGCTCCCCAAGTTCGAAATAGACCGTAGAGCCAGCCACCGGAAACTCCCATGATTATGGCCATAGTGCAGAGATTCCATCCGAAAGCTAGCACACCGCCTTCCCCGAAGACCAAGGCCTGAAGTGCGGTAACCGCCGTCAAGACTAGGATCCCTCTGGCCCTCCCGAGCAAGACCACCACCAGTGTGGCCCCGAGAAGGTGTCCGGTAGTTCCGCCAGGCACGGGAAACTGCAAGGTCTGAGCGGCAAAGACAAAGGCCGCCAAGACCCCGGCCAATGGGATGGCCTCGTCATCGAGTTCCTTCGTGGCGCGAAGGGCCAACACTATGGCAGGAACTGCCAAAATCCAACCCCAGGCAGCCAAGGACAAAGTCAAGAATCCATCGGGTATATGGAGGGCCAGGACCATCACCATCTCCGCCCCCAACCAGGGGGTCCTGAGAGCACAAGCGGGAAACCACACCTCCAGAACGAAGAGAAGGAATCGTGGTGGATAGTCCAACGCTGCTTCGCTCCCATGGCCTCAGAGTCACTGCCCAGCGCTCGACTCTGCTGAGGTTGCTGTGTGAAGTTCAAGGCCACCAGCATCTCACCGCCAAAGAATTGTTCATCAAGGCAGAACCTGCCCTCCCCGGCCTCAATCTGGCCACCGTCTATCGAACCCTTGAAGGGCTCCACGAAGCTGGTTTGGTCGATCGCTTAGATACCGGTCACGAACAGGTCCACTATTCCTTTCGCGATCCGGAGCATCGCCACGGCCATCTAGCCTGCAAACAATGTGGCGCAGTGGAAGAGTTCGATTATCAGACCGTCGTTGCGTTCTCCGAACGCATCCTAAGAGAGCACGGATTCCGTGTCGACCGAGATCACTTAACCCTGTCGGGGCGCTGCCAAAATTGTCTCGAAGAGGAGACTGAAATATGAGCTTTTCCGTCTCCCAAAGTTGGGAAGTCCAAGGTCCGCACTCCAACGGAGGGACCTTTATGCAAGTTTTTGCAGATAACATCTCTCGCGGAAGCGGTTCGATGCAAGTTCCCATTCTCATTCTCCTGGTTCCAGGAAACGGGGAGATGCTATACTCAAGAAGAAATGAGGACCAATGCTTGAGCACTTGAGGCATGTAGCCGTCGCAACCGACAAAGGCGCCTTCATGTTTCGACCCCGCGGACCCTTGACGGAATGGGAGATGGTGGGCTACGGGTTGTATGGACGAAGCGTCACCCATCTCGCGAAAGGACCCGAATCCCAGATTTTGGCCTGCCTCGCAGAGGGCATGATCGTTTCCACCGAAGATTGGGTTTCTTGGACCAATCTCTATCGAGGCTTCAGCACTTGCGACGTCCGCTCCGTGCTCTACCGAGCCGAATCGGGCCTCATGTTTGCCGGAACTTGCCCTGCGGCCGTTTTTCTCTCCGAGGACCTCGGTGAGACTTGGCAAGACCTCAAGAGCACGGTGGCCCTTAGCTATAAACAAGGTTGGACTCACCCGTTGCCTCCCCATCGTCCCGAGCTTTTTTGCCTCTTCGGCCACTCGAAAGATGCCTCCACCCTGATCGGAGGAGTGCAGGCCGGGGGAGTGATCGTCAGTAGAGACAATGGTCGCACTTGGAACAACTCCAAGGCCGGGCTTTCCGCCCAACTCAACGATCTCCGTTATCACCCCGATTGCCCCTCCACCATTTTTGCCTGCAACTTCCTCGGTTTTTATCGCAGTGACGATCTAGGACAAACTTTTCGAGTTCTCAATCACGGCTTGCCTTATGAACGGATCAACTCCATCTGCGTGCACAGCATCAATCCCGAGCGTCTTCTCTTGGCCGCTGTCCACCCCACCGAGGAGCACACGGTGATCTTCGGCAGTGATGACGGAGGGCAATCCTGGGAGCTGGCTTGCAGCGAACTCCCGGCAGAAGAAAAATTGACCGTGACCTGCCTGGAGTCCGGCGGAGGTGTGTTCTTCGCCGGAACCAAGGAAGGCTTTCTTTTCGGAAGCCGAGACGGGGTACTCTGGGAACTCATTCGGGCCGAACTGCCACCGATTCGAAATATTCTCTGGGTCGGGGAAGTCTCCACAAGAAGGCTTCCCACCGTTGAATCGCAAACTGTCCAGCCCAATGATTAGAGCAGTCCTGGCAGTAGCAACCGACCGAGGGGTCAGCGTCCTAAAACCTGGCCAAGAAGCCACCCAGTATGACCTCGCAGGCCATGGTCTCATCGAGCATCGATGCTTAGCTTTGGCCCAAGCCGGCAACGGGCACCTAACCGTAGGAACGGAGAAGTTTTTCGTTCAGACCTCACCCAATGGCCTGACCTGGAAGCCCAGCATGACTGGCCTGGAACGCCCTTACGTCACCGCTCTGGCGCGTCATCCCAGGAATCCCGGACTGCTAGCCCTGGGCCATTGTCCTCCTGGAGTGGCAATCACTCAGAACAACGGAGAAACTTGGCAGAAGCTTTCTCCTCTAGAGTCCCTAGAGAACGCCACTCGTTGGTCCTATCCCGCCCCCCCTTACCGGGCCCGGGTCAGCACACTTGCCTTCCATCCGGACCATGAATCCGTTCTCTTCTGCGGTATTGAAGTCGGTGGGTTGGTGGCCACCAACGATTCTGGTCGGACTTGGGTTCCGCGTTATGAGGGGCTGCCGGTCTCGGTGAGAGCGGTGGCCCTACCCTATCAAACCCTGGTCTACGCCGCTACCGCCGCCGGTTTTTTCCGCTCGGAAGATTTGGGAACCTCCTGGGTGGAGGCCAGCCACGGCCTACCGTACAAGCGTATCGAAGCCATGGCGGTGGCCACTGAAAACCCGAACGTGGTCTTGCTGGGCCTTTCCAGCGCTCCTCCAGGACGCACCACCGGGGGAACCGCTCTCGCCCTCACCCTAGATGGGGGACAAAGCTGGAACGTTTCCAACGACGGCTTGCCCCGCATGGACGACAGAACCGTCACCAGCTTGACCTTCGGCTCCGGAGGCTTCTACGCGGGCACCGACCGTGGGGATTTGTTCCTTCTGAACAATCTTGAGGGCCACTGGACGAGAGTCGCCGCCAACCTGCCGCCCATTCGAGCCCTGCTTACCCTTAGCTAGTACAACGTCCGCAAAATTCGTCCCTAGCCCTGGCGGCCATGCATCCTCTCTCGCAGCGTCGAAGCTCACTCAAATACGCCTGGTATTAAGCGTTCGCTTCTCCTTGCGACAGAGGCGCCTGACCACCATTCAGTAGGGACGAACTTCACAGACGTTGCACTGGCGGATTCCCGAGCTCTCAGAAAATCTCTTCTATGATCTTTGCCAGCAGAGTTGGCCGGTTGGTGATTATGCCGTCCAAGCCCAGCTTTATAAGGCGCACCATTTCACTCGGGGCGTCCACGGTGTAGGTCAGGAGGGTCCCGGAATTGTCTTCGAAGCGCTGAACCAGCTCCGCATCGATCATCTTCGAGTACACCACGGCGGTGCGACCTTGCAGCGGAAGGTCGCCGGGTTTTGGCTTCTTGATTTTCCTGGAGAAAATCTTGTCCAGGTCGTCCTGATGAACGGGTCCGGTAGGAGACCCGAACAACGGAGCGATCTGCACCTCGGGGAGGACCTTTTCCACAACTTCCAAGGAACCGTGATAAAACGAACTAATGAGCAATCGAGATGGAACCTGCATGTCCTCGATGACCTGACAAACAGCATTGACTAGGGGGCGATAGTCCGGGCGGTTGAACTTCAATTCCACGTTGACAGGCACCAAAGGGATCAACTCTTCCAGGGCCTCCCTGAGGGTCAGAATGCGCAGCCCTCCGTCCAGCTCCAAACTGGTGAGATGCTTCGAGGTGCGATGTGACACAGAACCCTTGCGCCCTCCGGTCACTCGAGCCAGAGTGCTGTCGTGTATGACGACCGGGACCTCATCCTTAGCCAATCGAACGTCGAGCTCGATCATCTGGGAGCCTTGCCGGATGGCTTCCTGAAAAGAAACTAAGGTGTTCTCGAGGTGCTCAGCGTGACCTCGATGACCGATAATGATTGGTGGGTGACCTTTGCGGGGCATAGCTGCCCGCCCCATTTGTGCCACCCCCGTCTCGAGCCTGCTGAGAAGGCGGACACTTCTTTGGTCAATTTTGCCCTTCTGACGTAAAGTTAACATTTTTCCTTGAGTAGACGCTTTCGTTTCTCCGAAAATCTGTTGTACACTGGGACAGAACGTATCGCGCCCTGCAAAGAAGGACGC
>JBJHCR010000022.1:0-34877 GCA_050486105.1 Vulcanimicrobiota bacterium | reverse complement strand
CCGCAAATTCTTGCAAATAGGTCCACTATGAGCTTCAAATTTGCAATTCCCCTGACGAAAAAATTGCTTCGTTTGGACTCGGGGCGATTCGGCGCACCGCCTCTTACTCGTCGCAAAAGAGCACCTCTCGTCAGCCTCCTAGGCTCACTCTTAGGTTTTCTCTTGTTCCTGGCAATTTTGGATAGTCGGTCCCTCGAGGCCATGACCGAACCTCACCCTCCAAGAACCACCGTCTTCTGGCTCAGTGTCGACGGGTTTCGCCCAGACTACATCCATCCTTCCAGGACTCCATTTCTATGCGGTTGGACGCAAACTCAAGCTTTCAGCCTGGAGGTTGGACCGGTAGTTCCTTCCTTGACCTTCCCTACACACGTGTCCCAAGCAACAGGGGTCACCGTAGACCAACACGGAGTACCTGGAAATGCCTTCTACGATCCGCAATCGGAGACTGTTTTCCACTCTCCTCATCAAGCTCGGTTGCTCCAGGCTGAGCCCATTTGGACCACGGCAGCCAGGCAGGGGGTCCCCGTTTTGGTCTACGATTGGCCGCTCTCCCACGATCAAGAGATCGAGCCTCGCACCAAGTATTTTGGGGACCGCTACCATAAAGACCTGAGCGACCAAGAACGTCTCGACAAGCTCCTTTCGACCTGGGGCCAAGATGACTCTTTGCAACTCGTTATGGGGTACATTGAGGGAACCGACAATGAAGGGCACAAATTTGGTCCTGACTCCCCTGAGGTGCTGAGCAAGGCCTCCGAAGTTGATCGCCAACTCGAAGAAACGATTTCCCGAGTTGAAGAGCTTTGGCAAAGATCGAAACGGGAAGGCGACACCTTGGTGGTGATCCTCAGCACCGACCACGGCATGGAGCGAGTTCACACCGGCGTGAACCCCGAACAGCTGTTCCAGATGACCGAGCGCGAAGACTCCCTGGTGACCAGTGGCAATGTGGCTAACAGATTTCTCCCTGAAGCCGGCTTTGAGGAGATCCAAGTTGAAGTGGAAAGGCTTAGAGCCTTCCCCTTCCTGAAAGCCTACAGCAAGGAAGAGCTGCCTAGACATTGGGGGTATGGTCATCGGGATCGGGTGGGAGAGATCGTGGTCTTCTTGCGACCTGGCTACACTTTCTCACGAAATTCCGAAGAGCTTTTAGTCCGAGCTGACAAGGATTTCGATCCCTTGGGAATGCACGGTTATCTTCCTGAAGACTCAAGCTCCATGCTTGGCTTCGTGCTGCTTGCTCGTTATCCCGAACCCTTTCCTCGTCAAGATTTAGGGCCTCTGAACGCTCTGGGGTTCCACCGCACGGTGGCCCGGCTGTTGGGAATCGAGCCCTCCGCCGAGTCGAATCCAAACCTCTTCCCTATTTTCGAGATCGAGCCCTGATATAGCCAAACTCCCAAGCTGCCCATTGGCTCACTGGGGCGTCCCAACCCCGCAAGAACCTTCCAGTCACCCGTGGTACAGGATGCCAGAACCAGGATTTCCGGGCCAAGATGACGGCTTCAAGCCGACACTCTGTTCCCAATTCGAACCAATCGACGATAGACTTCGTCGATCACTTCGTCGGGAGTCGAGGTGCCGGCACTCAAGCCCACTACCCGCAAGCCTGAGAACCAGCCGTCGGAAATCTCGTCAGCGGACTCTACGTGCAGCCAGGGCTTTCCTCGCTGTTCAGCCTGGAGACCCAATTGCCGAGTGTTGTTGGAGTTTCTTCCTCCGACCACCACCAGAGCCTCCACTCGACCAATAAGCTCCTCAATGGCCTGTTGCCGATCTCTGGTTGGTCGGCACACGGTGTCCACGAAGACCACCTCACTATCGGAATTCAGAGCACGAATTCTGCGATGGACACGTGCGAGCTGTTCCGGCCGATAGGTGGTCTGGTTGACCACCGCAATCTTGGGTTCATCCCAAGCGTGGACCTGCTCCTCGGACTCCACCACCAGAAACCGTTGCAGATCCCCAATTAGGCCCTCGACCTCGACGTGCCCAGACTTACCTATCACCACCATAAAATATCCTTGTCGGTGATAGTGCAGAGCTGCCTTATGAACTCTACGAACCAGGGGACAAGTGGTGTCGTGCAGGCGATGACCGGCAGCCCCTAGAGCTTGACGAACCTGGTCCGACACACCGTGAGCGGTGATCATGACCTCTTCCGTACGTGGCATTTGCTCTCGAGAGGTCTCGGAGGTCTGTCGAAAGCCTCGCCTTTGGAGCTCCCCCTTAACCTGAGGATTGTGCACCAGTTCTCCGTAAATAGTGACGTTTTCAGGCCGAGTGAGACCTCGAGCGTAATCGAGAGCGTCTTTCACTCCAAAGCACATTCCCATATGAGAGGCCTTGACCACTAGCATACCTTCCATCCCTTCTTGGCACAACAGATGACTTTACAAAGCAAAGCCGGATTCCAAAAAAAACACTCACGCGGGCATCCAGCCATCACCCAACGACAGTTTAGCCACTCGAGTCTCGTGCACTTCAGCAGCCTCTAGGATTCTGCTCAACTCATTCAGATATTCGGTGAAGCGCTGGCGCCCGTCCTCACTGAGTCGGCATAGGGTCTGAGGGCGGCGATTCTCAAATCCCTTATACATTTCGATCAGGCCTTCGCGATACAAGACTTGAAGGTGCCTACTGAGATTTCCGTCTGTGAGAGCACAGAAGGCCTTGATGTCCCCAAAGAGCAAGCCTTCAGGATGAGTCAACAAAGAGGTCAGAATTCCAAGCCTGGCCTTCTCATGAAGAACCCTGTCTAGTCCGTCGTAGGCGAACTTTGCGGTGTCGTCCGACATTCTCTAACTCCTTTCCAGGTTCCAATATAGGACTGCGGACAGGGCCAATTGCCCCACGCCAAAAACGCAGCCCATAGTCCAGGCCGTGCCAAAGCCGGCCTTCCAGCTCAAAAGGAGGCCGCTTCCGGCCACCAGATAAAACAGAGCGACCCAACCGACTCCTTGCGGAAGATAGGGTCGAGAGGAAAAGACCCCCAGAGCGAAGACCAAGGCCCAAAGCCCAGGCAGCAGTCCGACGGTAGATGACTCGAGAGCAAAGGCCAGAGTCAGCACCCCTCCGACCGCTAGAGTCGGCAGAAACTGACCCACCGCCTTGCGAGTGATGCGCTGTTGAGCCGGACTGTGGCCCGGGTAGTCTTTCAAGACATCGCAACTCACCATGATGAGGCACACTCCAGCCAAAGCCACCCAGTAGAGCACCGCGGTCGAGGGTGGTGCCTCGGCCAACCAAGTCTCCCACGCCCAAGCCCCGATCAGGGCCAAGCCTCCGGTAGCTGCCACGGTTTGGGAACGATACCCTCGGTAAACCTCAGCCCTACTGAGGTGATGGTGAATTTCGGACAGTTGGTCCAGGGCGCGTGTTAGGTCCACACCCGTAGTTTAGTTTATCAACTTTGCGTTGTAAAGCATGTTTTCGAGATTTTCAATTTTTTTCAAGATCTCCTGAGGGGGAGATGTTTACATTTTGGCAATCCCACTCGCCAAGTTCCCACCCACGTTCCTCTCTATCAAGTTAGGATATCAACGAGAGGTCAGCCCACATGAACACCACAGACGCCTTCAGAAACTTTAATGCTTTCCAAGGGAACAGCCCATTCGCGCGGTCCACTAGCCTACCTCAGGGTTTTCAGAACTCTCAAGCCCATCCGTCTGCCAGCAATGCAGATCTGGATATGGTCAGCCTAGGAAGTCCGAGCGAAGAGTCTTTCCGTCCGGTGAACCGACAACAACTCCTGGCTCTCTTTCGTCCCGAAGGCACAACGGGCTCCCCCTCTCTGGAGCAGCCGTCAGGGCCGGCCCTCCCCCAAGCTCCCCCCTTAACCTCGGAGGCCATACGTCTTGCCCCAACCATGATCTCAAATCAGGCTTGGAGGCTTTTGGGTGGACTGTCGGGGCCGGAGAACTTCGGAGACTCCGGTAGTGGAGGGGTCTGGACTTCTCGGGACCTCCTTACGAAACCAAACACTGGACCCGTCGACCCCTCGATCACCGCCTTTTAAAAATCTAACCCACGGAGAGCACATCATGACTTCCAATTGGACCGCAACCAACAGCAAGAACGCCAATCAAGCCCGATATCGAAGCACCCAAAAAAGAGCTCAAGCGTCCATCGAACGGCGCCCCGACGGCTCAGCCATAACCAAAGTCAAAAGCGGACTCTTTGGACTGGGCACTCACCTCACTTCTCACCATGTTGCACCGGCCCCCAACGATGAGGCCATTCTGGGGCGACTGGACCATCTCGTCCATCCTCCCCGCATAGACGGTTGGAAACAGGTTGATGATCAAGCGACGTCAACGGTGAACCACTATCAAGGCCGTGCGGACAATCTCCTCAATTCCAAGGTCGACGCCTACATCACTCGGGTCGGAGACGAAGCCACCGTAGAAGGCAAGGTCGGCCGCTTTGGAACCGAGTTCCAGGGTCATTATTTTGCTCCAGCCCCCTCGGATCAGGAGATCTTGCAACGTCTTTCGAGATAGATGACGCCTGGGAAGTCGGACAAAAGGGAGTACCCGGCGGGATCCCCCCTCGGAACCCAATCCTCAAATCATCACTTAGGTCCACATTCGATAGTAGGCTAGTGCAAAAATTCAGCGCGGGAGAAAGAGGAAAATTCTGGCGAGAACGAATCTCGTCCATAGTAGATTCAAACTACAAACCAAACTAAGTGAGACCTCTCCCATGCAGTTCAAGCATCCTTACCTCGCCCTCAAGGTTTTGGCTCTCTTTGCGATCGCGACAATGGCAACTCAAGCCCAACAATTGAGCTCGATAGCTCCAGGCCATGGAACTCAGGTCACCACCACCCGCCCAACCATTTCGGCCACCTTCACCGACGAGATTGAATCAGCTCAGATCTGGGTGGACGGCACAGAGTTCACGGGGCAAGCCCAACTTTTCCAACGCGGCATAAGTTGGACTCCGGGGTACAACCTCGACTTCGGAGTTCATCGCGTGCGGGTGCAAGGGCGAAACTACCTGGGAGAGCGACTGAACGGAGAATGGGAGTTCACCATCGTAAATCCTCATGTGGCTCCATCCCAGCCTCCTCCCCCATCCTTACCCTACGGGCAGCAACTTTCAGGACGATGGTTTTCCACTTCTGGCTCGACCATTGACGTCACCGCGCAAGGACAAGGAGGGTCTGTGGACGTGGTTGCCTACGCCCAAAACGGTTCCGTTTATTACGGCAATGGACGCTGGTTGGACCGCACTTCCTTCAGATATCAACTGAGGGGCTACCCCGACAGCTTCACCGGCACCATCATGTCCGACGGACGCATAAAGGTCATTTCCAATGATGCCAACGCCAGGGTCACCTATTGGTCGCGCTATCGTTGAGTGGTCCCGGATTGTCAAATAAAGCTTAAAACTTATCCAGGTCGGGATTGTGGTACCCGTGCAGCATACCCAAGCCAAAGCCGGCACCAGCTAATCCTGCAGCCACTGGCCAACCTCCGGCTGCTCCGGCGAGACTCAACCCGGCGCCAAGCACAGTGCCACCAACGGCCCCCGCAGGAACCATATACAGAGCCATCAGAATTCCGCCGGCTTTCTTCCCTGGTGTTGCTTTCCAGCCGGCATATCCGCCGTGAACCAGGCCGTAGCTGGTGCCTGCTGATGTTCCCGCAGCTTTGCCGATCAGACCCCCGAGTTCTTTTCCGCTGAACTTGTCTCCCAAATGACCGCCTGCGGCTCCTAGAGCTGCCGGCACTCCAAAAAAGGCCCCCCAGGAAGCGCCACGCTTAAGCATGGTCTTGAGGTCTCCTCGCTCTTCCGATGCCTTCTGAAAGGTGAAACTATCCTGTACGCTCTCGCAAGCTTCAGCCTGCACCTTCGGCGCTTCTCGTGTTAGGGACGTGGTATTTTGGGGAATAAGTGAAGTATTAATAAGCATGGTCGTTATCCTCATATGTGTTGTAGCTTTAGCTTAGAGTGTTGAACTGAAAAATCACTTAACACCAGGGTCAACCCTCTAAGCAATACGACGGCAGCCCGAAACTGTAAGCAGGTTCACAGACTCTTGACCAGGAATATTATACCATGCTTAATGGAGGTCTCTGTGACTCACATTCTTGCTGTCGACGACGCTCCCGAAGTTCAGATTCTGGTCAAGGGTATCCTTGAGGCCGCAGAGTTTACTGTGAGTACCGCAAGTAACGGCACTCAGGCTTTGCACCACCTGAGCCGGCAGAGCCCTGACCTACTCCTTCTCGACATTGACCTCCCCGATATCGACGGCCTCACCCTATGTCGACAACTGCGAAAAGATGGCAAGAGTCTTCCTATAATTATGCTCACCGCTCATCGAGAAACCCACGATCTGGCTAATGGTCTCGATTGCGGCGCAGACGATTACATCGGAAAGCCCTTTGCTCCAGAGGAATTGGTAGCCAGAGTCAAAGCCCAGTTGCGACGCGAAGAGCGCTTGAAAAACCAGGTTCAAGACCTCTTGAAGGCCCAATGGGATCGAATCAATGACGGGCTCAGCTTGGCCCAGCGCATCCAGCAACCCCTGGCAGCGTCTCGCTCTCGACACCTGGGGTCTTCGGTGCACTACTTTCCTGTAGGCCGCATCGGTGGAGACTTTTACCTGATTGAGGACCTCGATGACGAGCACTGCTTGATCGTCATTGGAGACACCATGGGCAGAGGACTCGGGGCCTCCCTGGTCATGTCTTGGACCCTCTCAGTCCTGCACGAACACGCTTTCTCTAGTTACTCCCCGTCACGCCTGCTCAATGAGGTCAACCTTCAAGTCGGCCGCAGTTTGGATCGCCTGGGGATCTTCGTGGCTCTGTTCTGCGGAGTCTACAATGTCAAGAGCAGAAGCTTGACCTATTGCACTGCCGGCCACGACCCTCCAATACTCATCAGTAGCGAGAATCACGGACGACGCCACCATCGACTCAGCACTCAAGGTTTGCCCATAGGAGTGATGCCTGAGGTCTCCTATAATGAGTACCAAATCCAGGCCAGAGGCGGAGACCGACTCTTCCTATTCACCGACGGACTCACCGACGCCGTAGAGGCCACAAAACAACCGGCCTTATTCCGGTCCATCTATCGCACTCTCCTAAAAACCATGCAACTCGACATTCATCATCAAACGGACGCCGTAATGCAAACCTCGAGCTCTCAGATCGCCGAGGACCTTTTTCTTCCGGACGATGTGACTATGCTGATCGTGGAACTTCGGTGAGGAGGACTCGTAGATGCCGGAGATTCACCCTCAGAACCTTGAGAATCAAGGGATTCAAGAGAGCCTCCAGGCCTTGCAGCAAGCCAATGATGAACTACGTCAGTTTGCCCACCTAGCCTCTCATCAACTTCGGGAACCTCTGCGAGCGATCACCAACTATGCCGCTCTGCTGGAACAGCACACCAAGGGAAAACTAGACCAGCACGCCTCTCACTTGTTGGGCAGAATTGTGGAAGCCTCTTCCCGCATGAATACTCTAACCCGGGATCTTTTGGAATACGCCGAAGTGACTTCAGGGAGCCCATCCTTCCAGCCGGTCAACACCGCAGAAGTCCTGAATCAAGCGCGGCTCGACCTTGCCTCGAGCCTAGAGCACGCTCGAGCACAAATCCGACGAGGCGACCTCGGCTGGGTTGCCGGTGACCCTACAGCCCTGAGAACCCTCTTCCGAAACCTCTTGTCCAATGCTGTCAAGTTCCGACGGGGTAGTCATCCAATCATCGAAGTCGGCAGCAGACTTGACCAGGATGTTTTCATCTTCTGGATGACCGACGACGGCATCGGAATCCCAGTCGAGCATTGTCAAGACGTCTTCCTCCCCTTTCGCAGGCTTCACCCGTCCCAGGACTTTCCAGGAACCGGGATGGGTTTGACCGTAGCCAAACAAATCGTAGAGCGCCACCGTGGGCAGATCGGCCTGACTCGCAACCAGCACATGGGAATCACGGTCTGGTTCAGTTTGCCCGCTTGGACCAAGGATGGACAGAAGTGAATCAGCGTGGCTCCACCTTGGTGGAAGTCCTGGTTTCAGCCGGGCTCTTGCTCCTCATCCTAAATTTTGTCTTCCATCCCCTGCAGCAGGCCCTACGCAGCTCAACACAAGCCAAGCTGCGCCTTCAAGCCTTGTCCATCGCCCAGGATCTGCTCTACCAAGCCAGGGCTGACATTGTGGTCCCCAAAGGGAATTTCACCGGAGAACAAATCGAGGGTTGGGGACAAGGACGAAACCTCTTCACCTACGAGGTGGTTTTCGAGGCCGCCGGAGATAATCTGACACGAGTCTTGGTCACAGTCTTCTGGGACGACAAACGGCTCACACTCGGTTCGACGATCCTGACAAAGGAGTCCACCCTTTGAAAACACGGGAGAAAGGATTGACTCTGATAGAGGTCCTGCTCGGGGCTACAGTTGCCATGCTCTTGCTCTCCTCAATCGTGGGTCTCGTCAAGTTGAGTGGTTCCGTGTTTCGCCGGGGCTTGGAAAGCCAACAGCTTGCCCGCACCGCCTACTTTCAATTTGAGAGGCCTCGCGAATTTGCCTCAACCCCCTACGACTCCGTGGCCTATCAAGACAACTTGGTTTCCTATCTCAGCGCCCGGGACGAAGTTGGAGTGTTCCGCACCGACAGTAGGGGCTGTCCAGATTGGCAGGCCTACCTCATCCTCACGGTGGAAGATCACAAACTCCACCTGTATCGCACCCCGTTCACCGGGCGGGATCCTGAACCGATCGATGGCGAATCCCTGAGTTCCACTCTAACCGCTAAGGGACAGGTGATCGCCCACGATATCGCAGCTCTCAGGGTGGAGCCCATGGGAGAACAGTACCGGTTGGTCTTTGCTTTGGTCGGTGGAGGAGAGCGCAGCATCATCTTGGGGCACCACCCGTGAGCCGTAACCGTGGATACGCCCTGCTTGCGGTGATCGGCTTTGGCTCGCTGCTTTTTGTGCTCGGCTTAGGTTTGGTCAGTGCAGCCACAACCGAACAGCGCTTGGTCCGCAGCGCAGAACACGCCGTTCGCTCAAGTGAAGCCGCTCGGTCTGGTATCGCCTTGGCAACGGACATGCTGCTCGAGGACCCTGCCTGGACAGTTGGTCTCGAGCATGAGTTCGAAGCCACCGGGTTGGCCCGCGTGACCTTCGAAGCCGACGGCAGCGGTCTTCCGACCTCCACGAACAATGCTTTGGGAGAGAGCACAATTCAGGGAGAAGGTGGTCGATTGGTGCCGCCGGGGACAGCCCATCTCATCTGTCTGGGTCGGTCCGGTGAACGACGAACCACCGTGGAGTCCCTGGTCGCTCTTCCGGTGGAACTTCTCAATAGTACCTTCGAACTCGGAGCCCAGGGTTGGCGCTCAAGTCTGGGCTTGCCTATCGCCGTGGGAGGTCTCTTGCTGGTCGATATTGGCTTAGGGACCATCATGGCGGGAGATGACTCCTGGTCGAACTATGAAGCTGAGTTCGTAGCACTCCTCAGTCAAGGAACCGGGGTGGCCTTGCTCGTGCGGGCCAATGGCCCTCCCGACTCTCCATCAGGCTACCGGCTTCGATACGAACTCCTGCAAGATCGACTTCATCTGGAGAAGTTGGTCGACGGAGTCGTCACCGATACTCTCCATAGTACCCCTCCGTTCTCTGAGGGTTTGCTCCTGGGACTTTTTCAGAGCTACCGCCTGACCGTGAAGGACAAGACCATAAAAGTCACCGTCAACGGGGTCGAGAGATTTACCGTCGAGGACCCACTAGATCCCATCCTTACCGGGGGTGTTGGAGTCCAGCCTTTCCTGGCTACGGTAATCTTGTTGGAGCGCGTTACGGTGACATCTTTGTTTGAGGTGCGCTCAACATGGGTCAGATGACTGAGCTTAGAGAGCGAGCCCGGGAACTGAAGATGGTTTTTATGGACCTGGACACCTACCAACCGGATCGCGGTGTCCTGGAGGTGGTGCCCTTTCCCCTCGCTCGAAGATTCAAGGTCTTTCCCCTTTTCCGGGTAGATCGACGCTTGGCCCTCGGGGTGACGACCTCCGACCTGCGAACTGAAGACTATATCAGCCGCCTCACCGGGTTGAGCGTTGAGCCGGTTTTAGTCGAAGAGTCGGCTCTGGAAAAGGCCCATCAAAGATACTATCTGAGAGCTGGACAAGCCGGAAAAGAGCTCGGACACCAGGCCCTATTGGCCAACGAAAGACTCAAAGAGACAATCTCAGACAATTCTCCGGAATTGGAATCAGAAACAGCCCCAGTCGCGAGATTGGTCAACCATCTTCTTTGCCAAGCTCTCCCTTTGCGCGCCAGCGACCTCCACTTGGAAGCCAATCCCTCTTCCACTCGTTTGCGATACCGAATCGATGGAGTGTTGCACGAATTTCCGGCCCCCCCGCTTGAGATCTACTCGGCAGTGGTCTCACGAATCAAGATCATGGCCAATCTGGATATTGCGGAAAAACGTCGTCCTCAAGATGGCAGAATCTCAGTGAATCTTGATGGCGAAAAGGTGGATTTACGTATCTCGGTGATGCCTCAACTCGATGGCGAGGGAGTAGTCATCAGGTTCCTGCGCTCAGATCGCCAAGTGCAAAGCATGAGCGAGTTAGGCTTCCCGTCCCAAATGTTGGATGAGTTTCGCCACTGTGCCAGCAAGAGCCACGGCATGATCCTGGTGACTGGGCCCACAGGGGCCGGAAAGACCACCACCCTCTATGCTACTCTAGCTCACATCAATAGCCCCAAGCTCAAGATCATCACTCTCGAAGACCCGGTGGAGTACCGCTTGGACGGCGTTTGCCAGACTCCGGTGAGATCTGAGATCAACTTCACCTTTGCCAGGGCGCTTCGGGCCGTGCTTCGCCATGATCCTGATGTCCTCATGGTGGGAGAGATCAGAGATCGTGAGACGGCAGAGATCGCCGCCCGGGCAGCTCTAACCGGACACCTGCTGCTTTCCAGCCTGCATACCAACAGCGCCGCCGGAGCCATCACGCGGCTCACGGACATAGGACTCCCCCCCTACCTCATCCTTTCCAGTCTGTTGTGTGTCGTGAACCAGAGACTGGTCCGAAGACTCTGCGAGGAATGCAAGGTCACGGAATCTCTGCCGAGAGCAGCCAGCTTAGCCCTGGGATTCCCAGATTCCCAAGATGATCTTTCAGTTTCGGCTGCCAAGGGCTGTGAAAGTTGCATTGAACTCGGGTACAGGGGTCGCTTACCCATCTCCGAAATGGTGGTCATCAATGATGCCATGAGAGCTCTCCCGGAAAGCCGACTCACCGCTCAGGCGGTGAAAGAGATCGCCATGGAACACGGCTTCGAATCCCTATCGCAATGTGCCCTGAACGCTCTCAAGGCGGGGCTCACCTCGGTGGAGGAAGTCCGGGGCTTTTTGACCTGGGAGCACTGTCTTGCTTAAATACTTTTACAGCGTCAAAGATGGTAGCGGAACTCGACAAACGGGAACCATAGACGCTTCAAACCGGCAGGAAGCTCTGAACCTTCTCCGAGAGCGGTTTCCTCTGGTCCTTCGCTTGGATGAGGTCGGACCTGGAAAGGTCCGCCGAATCAGCCAAGACGACATCCTCACCTTCACCCAGCAGATCTCATCCTTACTCGGTTCAGGGATCTCCTTTGGAGCAGCTCTAGATATTCTCTTGAGAGAACGGGTCCATCGGCCGGGTATGAGAAGAATTCTGGTGGACGTTGCCGCCACTGTGGCCGACGGGCGCTCCTTCTCTGAAGCTTTGCGCAATCATCAAACGGTTTTCGGAGAGCTTTATGTCTGCCTGGTTGAAGCCGGAGAGGCCTCCGCCACCTTGCCTGTGGTCCTCAAGAGACTGGCCGACTCATTGCAGAAAGCTCAACGGTTCCGACTTGACGTATTGGCTGCCGTGCTCTACCCCGCCTTGGTCTTTTGCTTTGGAATCGTGGTTTCCATCGGGATGTTGGCCTATGGGGCTCCAGTAGTCAAGGACCTGTACGCCTCAGCCGGCATTCCTTTGCCGAGAATGAGTGTCATCTTCCTGGAGTTTGGAGACTTCTTGGCCCGAAACGGGATCACCCTTGCTCTGCTCTTGTCTCTGTTCGTCTTCCTAGTCTCTCATTTGAAAGCCAGACCCTTCGTTCGTAGGATAGCTTGGTATTCAGCTATGAACCTAGGACCCCTCAAAGAGTTCCTCATGGAAGCCTCGGTGGCCCGCTGCACCAGGACGCTTGCCACTCTTTACGGGAGCGGAGTCCCAGTGTTGTGCTGCCTTGATCTCACCGCAAGAAGCGCCGGGAACGAAATCATGAGGGACCTCTTCCTGAAAGTCAAAGAGTTGGTGGCCAACGGCTCGTCCCTGTCAGAGCCTCTGTTAGCCTCGCCCCATTTCCCAGCTATTGCCGGCGGGATGGTGGCAGCGGGTGAAGCGGCGGGCAATCTGGCTGTCATGCTCGAAAGCGTGGCCGAACA
Source organism: Vulcanimicrobiota bacterium (assembly GCA_050486105.1). Lineage (GTDB taxonomy): Bacteria > Vulcanimicrobiota > Xenobia > Xenobiales > JADMJV01 > JAEXNA01. Next base: position 22,423 of record JBJHCR010000022.1, on the reverse strand, counting down.
CTATGAAACTCGATTGGAGTTTGCCTTGAGAAGCCTTCCGAAGACCTTAGAACCGCTGCTGGTCGTAACTGTGGGAGTTCTGGTGGGTGCTGTCATCCTGGCGTTGGGACTTCCGTTCATGAATTTGGTAGCCCTCTTAGCCTAGCCATGAGTCTTTGGACACTCAACATACTTCTCATAGAAGACAGCCTCTTCGACGCTGAGATCTGGGTGGAACAAATGGCCAACATCCCAGGCCTCGAATTCCAACTGCAGCAGGAGGCCCTCCTTTCTGAGGGCTTGAAGCGCCTCGCTTCAGAGCATTTTGATGTCGTCCTTCTCGACCTAACCTTGCCTGACGGCTTGGGATTCGAGACCCTCAAGGTGGTTCAGCAGTGCAGGCCCGAGATCCCTATCGTCATCCTTACGGGGCTGGCAGACCTGAGCTTGGCCAAGAAGGCGGTGCGGGAGGGAGCTCAAGACTATTTGTTCAAGGACGAAGTCGACGGTCGTCTCCTGGTTCGTGCCTTGACCTATGCCATAGAGCGAAAGAAGGTCCAACTCGAGGATCTGCGCCTAAAGGAAGCAGCTCTAGAAATGAGCCGGAAAAAGTCTGAGTTCTTGGCATTCATCACCCACGAATTACGAAACCCCCTGTCTGGTATTGTTGGCTATGCCCACTTGCTCAGCCGAACCGATCTGTCTCCATTGCAGGACGAGTATGTGAACACCATCCTCAACAGTGGACGAAGCTTGAGCCAGCTCCTCAACAATCTGCTGGAACTTTCGAGCACCGAAAGCGGACGCCTGACCATCGAACGCAAGCCCCTCGATCTCAGAGCTTGCCTTGAAGAAGCATTGGCGCAGGTGCTTCCTCAAGCACGAGAACGGAGACTCGAGGTGGTTTTGAACTTAGATCCGGCCCTTCCAATCAGTGTTTTGGGGGACACCATCAAGTTGCGTCAAGTGGTACTCAATCTGCTGCTGAACTCTCTGAAGTTCACCGAGTTTGGATACCTGGGGCTCTCAACTCGAGTGAAGTCTCAGCATCAGAATCAGGCGGTAATCCGGTTTGTGGTTGAAGACAGTGGAAGGGGTATCCCCCCGGAAAAGAGGGCTTTCATCTTTCAACCCTTCAAGCAAGCCAAATCCGAAGACCGCACCCAGGGAGCCGGGTTAGGATTGGCCATTTCTCATCAAACGGTGGAGTCCATGGGTGGCGTGATGGGGGTAGAAAGCCGAGTCGGCCGGGGCACTGCGTTCTGGTTTGATCTTCCCTTTGAAGTCTTGCAGCACTCCCCCAAGGACCAGCCGTTGCTAGACCGTAAGGTCTTGATCTTAGAACCTCACAAACCGAGCGCCTTGGCCCTCACCTATCTTCTAGAGCAGTTGGGAGCCGAGGTGGAGCGGGTTTCAGAAGCGAAAAAGGATTCGATTGGGGTAAACGCTGACAAATATCATATCTCGATCGTCAGCGAAGCGATTGGGACCTGTCCGCTCCTAGGTTCTAAGCACCTGATCACCTCCTATACTAACCGTGGCAAGGGTCCCCAAGGCGAGATCTACCTTCCCCGGCCGATAAGACAGCAGGACCTTCTTGCAGCCCTCCAGGAACCGGAGACTGTGGTCCCGGAACAAAAGCCCGAAGGCGAGAGCAGTCCCCAACCGGAAAGAGTTGCCCTAATCATCGACGACGAAGAAGTCTGTCGCAGATACCTTGACGCAGTTTTCACCGATCTCGGCTACTGTTGTTACTCGGCTGCAGATGGCGCACAGGCTCTCAGAATCCTAGAACAGGAACCGGCCACTCTAGTGATCACCGATTGGAATTTACCGGACATGTCTGGAGCCGATCTCACGGCCACCATCCACCAGAACAGTCTCCTTCCCGGGGGAGCACTGATCCTTGCTGCGACTGGAGCTCCTGAGCAACGTTTCGTTGAATTAGGCCTGGTTGACGCCATGCTTACTAAGCCGGTGGAAATCGAGATCTTGGAGCAAACCTACCAAGACCTAAGACGCCCCTTGGTTGACTTCAACACCATTGATCGCCTGAGAGGTTACGAGGCACGAAGCAAATCTGGCTTCGTAGACGACATGCTAGCGAGCTATCGAGATTCGGTCGGTGAGCGCTCAGAAGATCTCTCATTAGCCCTGGAATCGACAGATCATGAAAAATTGCGCAGTCTGGCCCACATGCTTCGTGGCTCAGCGGGAATGGTTGGGGCTCTGTCGGTAGAACGCTTAGCCCGTGAACTTGAAAACAGAGAGTCTCCTGCCGATTGTCCTTGGCTGGTGCGCAGGCTCAAGAAGGAACTGGAACTCAGTGCTGAAATCCTACTCCACCACATGAATCCAGCTCCTAAAGAGGCCGCTTCATGATGCGCTTCAACTTCTTCCATCGCACCCCTTCGGTGGGACTCGATATCGGTAGTCACTCGCTGAAATGGGCAATCCTGGACGATTCGAGAACCCTGGCCTTTCGTGGAGATTCGCAACCGCTCACCTACGATAGCCACGTTGACGGGGAGCCTCAAAGTCGTGATTTGCGAGAAGAGGACCTCCGTCAAGCGTTGAATTGGTGGCCCAAGAACGTCAGGACCGTCAACACCTGCGTACAAGGTCTGGATACATGCTACGGATTCCTTGAGTTTCCCAAGCTCGAGGAAGACGAACTTGGGGTGGCGGTGCAAGCAGAAGCTCAACGCTGGATTCCCTTCGACCTAGAACAAACAAGCTTCAACTTCATCTCTGTTCCGCCTCTTAAGGATGAGTCAGGTACGGGTGCTTTCTACATTGCAGTGAGAAATGAGGTGGTTCTAAGAATAAAGAGCATCCTAGCTGACAGGGGGCTAAAGTTAGCCAAAGTGGAAGTTCCAGCCTTGGCATTAGCTCGGGAGTTTCAAATCAACCACGCTCCCGAACCTGATAGGTTTGTGGCCCTGATACACGTTGGATTCACCTTGACCCAAGTGGTTATTGTCCGTGATGGCTACCCCTACTTGGCCAGGGACTTTCGTCCTGGTTGCCGCGACTTGATCTCTATCCTGGCATCCGCCTATGGTTGCGGGTGGAAACGCGCTCAATCGGAGCTTGAAAACTTGGATCTCAACCAATCGGACAATCCCGTTGAGCCTCCCATGAGTCGGATCGCCGATGCTGTTCGGAGGACCATGGAATCCTTTGAATTTCCAATAAACGAGGTCTATCTCTCCGGTGGAGGTGCAGCCCCAACCATGGAGCATCGACTGGCTGCGGAACTCAATAGACCGGTACTTCGAGACAGTTGGAAAAAAATAGACGGAAGGCATCTGCTCCGCGCTGGACAGTTCAAGCTTGCCGCAGGTCTTGCCTTGGCATGAAGACGGTCTACCTTGCCGAGCACTCCTCGGCAGAAAGAAGGATTCTCCAATCGTCCCTAGAGGCCACTTCCGAGATCTCAGTAGCCACTTTTTCAGACGGACTGAGCCTGTATGAAAGCATCCAAGAAGTGACTCCTGACCTAGTGATTCTCGAGTTGGACCTTCCCAAGCTCGATGGATTCATGCTGCTCAGGCTTCTCAGATTCTCGCAGCCATTTCGCCATCTGCCCTTGCTGGCTCTAACCTCCAGCCGAGACGAAATTCTCGCGGAGACGGTCGAAAACCTTGGAGCAACCTTGCTCCTAAGGAAACCCTATGATCCCGAGCGATTGGTCACCACCGTCAAGTCCTTGCTCCACCGAGAGTCGCTGGGTGGTCAGGCCTTGTCGGGGGAATCCACTCATAGAGAAACGGGCCAAGCTCAGCCCTAATCAGGCTTTAGCGATTCAAACCGGGCTTCCCATTCCTCCAAAGTCATGGTCTTCTCATAAATGCTTCTCAGCAAGTCCAACTTGCTCGCCCCCCCTTTGAGCTTGAAGCCTTGAGCCGAGGCCCTCCGGGCCAAGGTGCTCAGGATCAGCTCAGAAGGTCTTCTGGTGCCTTTCTCCCAGCGATTAACGCTGATGGTAGGAGTGGCCGTATTCATCATCTTCTTCTTAATGAAATACTCTCCCAGTTCCCTCTGAGTCTTGAACCCGATCCAGGTTCTGAACATTCTAAAGCAGTTGCCTTGCTCTGCTCGTCTCATAAGTTCCCCTCCAAGCCCAGCTACTCCGCCAAACTCAAGAATCAGGCTTGACTCTCTATTTTGTTCCGGATCGAAAAAACCCCGTTTTCACGAGGTTTCTTTTTGGTGGGCAGGGACGGATTCGAACCGCCGTAGGGATACACCCAGCAGATTTACAGTCTGCCGCCTTTAACCACTCGGCCACCTACCCGACGCCGCTATCTTAAGGACCAAAGGCAACGGTGTCAAGGTCTGTTCGCAGAAAAAAAAACCAGGAGAATTTCTTCAAAGAGCAATGCCAAATACGGGCACTGCAACCAGGACCATAACGGCGGTGATGACCACCGAGCCCAGCAGATTTAGCCAGATGCCTGCCTTGGCCATCTGCTTTAAGGTAAGATACCCACTTCCGAAGACGATGGCGTTCCCCGGGGTGGCCACCGGGAGCATGAAAGCGCAGGAAGCGGACATAGCCGCCGGCATCATCAATAATAGGGGGTCCACGTCCATGGTGCTGGCGGCTGCGGCGAGCACCGGCATGAGAACCGTCGTGGTGGCGGTGTTGCTGGTGACCTCGGTTAAGAATGTCATCACGAAGCAGACTGCAAAGATCATCAAGACCGGAGGCATACTGCCCAAGATGCTGGCTCGGCCTCCGATCCAGGCCGACAATCCGGACTCCTGGAAAGCGTGTGCCAGGGCGAACCCTCCGCCGAACAGCAAGAGCACCCGCCAGGGAATTCGCTTGGCCCATTCCCAATCCAAGACAGGAACCAGACGGTCGCTATCGGGGGCCTTGGTTCTCCAGATAAAAAGCACCAGTGCAGCCCCAATAGCTACCGTGCTGTCTCCCACCATACCCGGCTCCTGCAACCAGCCCGCCCAGCCCGGAGAAACCATCTCTCCCCGATGATACTCGCCACGCGTCAACCAAAGAAAGGCCGCAGAGACGAACACCGCCAGGGTCACCTTCTCGCCACCCCTCATAGGCCCAAGAGCGGCTTTCTCCTCTTGCAAGACCGAGACGTTGATGGCTTCGGCACCTCTCGTGGTGCTCAGGTCGAAAGCCATCCTCGTGAGATAAAGCCAGGTTAAAGGCAAGAGGATGACGGTCACTGTGGTTCCCACCTTCATCCAACGGGCAAAGCCGATTTGTATTCCGTCGGGAACAAGTTCTTGGTAGGTACCGGCGAAAACCAAATTCGGAGGGGTCCCAACGAGCGTCCCAATTCCCCCGATGACACCTGCGTAGGCAATGCCGAGCATTAGGGCCGCTCCAAAAGGCGTCGGCCTAGGTTCATCCTCAGCAGAAAAACACTCGACCTGCATGATAACGGCGATACCGATAGGCATCATCATCATGACTGTGGCGGTGTCGGAGATCCACATGGAGATCGCCGCCGTGGTGAGCATGAATCCCCCTATGATGGCCGCCGGACGCCTTGGAACACGAGTCAAGATGGCCAGAGCCATCCGACGATGGAGATTCCAACGCTGCATGGACATGGCCATAAACAATCCCCCCATGAATAGATAGATGTTGGGATTGCCATAGTTCGGAGCAACCAGGTTGGCGGGCAACACTCCAAACAGGGGAAAGAGCACTAACGGTAGCAGAGCGGTGCATGGAATCGGCAAAGCCTCTCCGATCCACCAGGCCGCCATGAGAACTGCCGTAGCGGCCACCTGTTTGGCCTGGGGGGTCATCCCGTCAGGGGTGGGTAAGGCCAGAACAAGGAAAAAAAGAAAGAGTCCTAACCAAAACGGACGTCTTGAGTTAGAACTCTCCATCGAAAGCTGGTCGCTGTTCCGAGGTCTATTTCAGACCGCCCAGTGCGCCTGCCTTTTGAGTGTCTACCTTAACGGGTGGTCCCATGGTTGAGGTCAGGGTCACGGAGCGAAGATAGGCTCCCTTGGCAGCCGAAGGCTTAGCTTTGACCACGGCCTCCAACAAAACTTTCAGGTTCTCAAGCAGCTTCTCGTTTCCGAAACTGACCTTGCCTACGGGACAATGAACGATGCCCGTCTTGTCGGCACGATACTGAATCTTGCCGGACTTGAGTTCGGCCACGGCCTTCGCCGGGTCTGGAGCGACCGTTCCTGCCCTGGGGTTCGGCATTTTAGGGCCCAAAACCCGACCCAAGTTCTTACCGATCTCGCCCATCATATCCGGAGAGGCTACAGCGATATCAAAGTCGGAAAACCCATCCTTGACCTTTTGAATCAAATCTTCGGCTCCGGCCAAATCAGCTCCGGCATCTTCAGCTAGCTTGATGCGGTCGCCCTTGGTGAACACGATCACCTTAGGAGTCTTACCGGTTCCGTGGGGCAAAACCGTGGTCCCTCGGACGGTCTGATCGCTCTTTCGAGGATCTATTCCTAACTTCACGTGGATCTCTACGGTCTCATCGAATTTCGCGAAGGCCACTTTGCAGACGGTGTCCACGGCTTCGGCTACATCGAGAGAGCTGCTCGGGTCGTACTGCTCAAGCGCGGCCCGATACTTCTTGTCTTTCTTTCCCATTTCTTACCTCCAGTGGTCGAACGGCTCATAGAGCCTTCCACCTAATACCCAGGCAGGAACCTCATCAGATGATTCCTGGCTTCCGTCTTCGCTCAAACCCTGGGAGAAGCTCAAAGGCCCGATCTCTCAAGGTAGAATCGAGGCCTTGAACGCTTCAGCCTTCGAGATCACCTCGAAGCCGACGGTCTAACTACTCAGCTGCTATTCTACGACTATCAGCCCCATGCTTCGAGCGGTGCCTTCAATGATCCGCATAGCGGCATCCATATCGTTAGCATTGAGGTCTGGCATCTTGATCTCGGCCACCCTGCGGATCTGCTCCTTGGTGACATTTCCGACTTTCCGAGTGTTCGGCTCACCGGAACCCTTCTGAAGACCAACCTCCTTGAGTAGCAAGGTTTTTGCGGGCGGAGTCTTGGTGATGAAGGTGAAGGACCGATCCTCATAAACAGTGATCTCTACCGGAACGATCATTCCCATCTGATCCGCCGTACGCTCATTGTACTGCTTGACGAACTCCATGATGTTCACGCCGTGCTGACCCAAAGCAGGACCGACTGGAGGGGCGGGATTCGCCTTCCCAGCGGGGACCTGAAGCTTGATCATCGCTTTAACTTTTTTCGCCATCGTAATTCCTTTCCCTTAGGGGCCTTAACTTAACTTTTCTACTTGACCGAAGTCTAGCTCTACGGGAGTTTCTCGTCCAAAAATACTGATCAGGACCCGCACCTTCTCCCGATCAGGGGTAACCTCATCCACCAAACCATGAAAATCTTGGAATGGTCCGTGAGTGACCCGAATTGTTTGACCAACCTCCAGGTGAAGCTTGACCCGAGTGGGAGCTTCCATGCCCATGATCTGTTTCAACTTTTTGACTTCGTCTTCAGGAAGCGGAACCGGCTTTGAGCCCGGCGAAACGAATCCGGTGACGCTTTGGGTGTTTCTGACCACATACCAAGAATCGTCGGTGAGCTCCATTTCTACAAACACATAGCCCGGGTAAACCCGCCGCTGTACCGTCTTTTTCTTTCCGTCCTTGAACTCCAACTCTTCTTCGGTAGGAACTAAGACCTGAAAGATCTTATCCCTCATCCCCATAGAGTCGATTCGTCTCAGGATATCGTCACGAACCTTATTCTCGTGCCCTGAGTAAGTGTGGATCACATACCAGTGCCGGTTGGGATTCTTGACCTCTTCGGCGGCCTCTTCAACAGCCTCTTGGCCTTCTTCGGCCGTATTCAAATCTTCATTTTGCACAGACATCGATCACTCCGTTCTTCTGTGAGAATGATCCTACAAGAATCTTCGCAGGATTAAGTCTAGCCCACCCAGGTAGCCAGAAAAGACAAGCAAGACAAAAAGCGTGGTGATGGTCCCTGCAATGAGTTCAGGCTTACTTGGCCAAGAAACACGTTTCATCTCGGCCCAGACACCCTTGAGGTAACGCCTAGTTCGCTCCAAAAGCGACTTCTTCTCCGCGTAAGAAGCCGAACCACCTTCTTTACGAAGCTTGGATTCCTCCGCAGGAGTTCCCTCTTGCTTGCCCTTCTCGCGGCGAGCCTTCGCGTTTTTATGAGATCTAGTTGGGTCTTGGGCCGTCATCTCCGGGTCTCCCTAGGTTAATACTCGAACCCGCGCCGAGACAGGACGTCCTGCCTCTCAAACTCTTAAACGGGTATTCAGTGGAGTACCTACCCGACAGCCCTTCAGTTCAAACTGTCGGAAAGGTCCCCTCTATGAAGTACGACCCGCAGAGCGGGTCGTACAGATTGGAGCTGAGGAGCGGACTTGAACCGCCGACCTCGTCCTTACCAAGGACGTGCTCTACCAACTGAGCTACCTCAGCATTGTGAGCCGAACCCTTCGCCCCCGACGAAGGGGCCAGCGGCCCCACCTGATTAGACATCCACCGAAGTGACTGCCGCTCAGGCTTCGTCGAAGACTCCGAATTCGTTCTGGAGCGGGGGACGAGGCTCGAACTCGCGACATCCAGCTTGGAAGGCTAGTGCTCTACCAACTGAGCTACCCCCGCAAAACGAAAGGGCACCGGACTCCCCGGTGCAGACGGAGTATAGTGCAGACAGATCCTGGTTGTCAAGAGACTGTTCCCCAAAAAAAAAGAGACCTTTCGGTCTCAAGTCTTGGAGCCTCGGGCCGGACTCGAACCGGCAACCTTTCGCTTACAAGGCGAGTGCTCTACCAATTGAGCTACTGAGGCGTAGAGGCCTGCCCGATGAGAAGCAGGCCCTGAAGTTAATGCCGCTTTTCTCCCAAAGTTTTCTCTATCTTGCGCTTGACCCGCTGCAAGGCATTATCGATAGACTTGACGTGCCTATTCAACTCTTTAGCCATCTCCTGATAGCTCTTGCCTTCCAGATAAGAGTGCAACACTTGAGATTCAAGTTCACTGAGATTCTGCTGGATCTTCTCCCTCAGGTCGTCGCTGAGTTCGTGAGAGATAAAAACCTCTTCGGGATCGGTGACTTTGGTGCCAGACAAGATGTCGAGCATGGTTCGGTCAGAATCCTCGTCGTAGATAGGTTTATTCAGGGAAATGTAGGAATTCAGCGGAATGTGTTTCTGCCGAGTCGCGGTCTTAATAGCCGTGATGATCTGCCGAGTGATACACAGTTCGGCAAAGGCCCGGAAAGAAGACAGCTTATCTGCCCGGTAATCTCTGATGCTCTTGTAAAGACCTATCATCCCTTCCTGAATGATGTCTTCTCGGTCGGCACCAACCAAAAAGTACGACTTGGCCTTGACCCTCACGAAATTCTTATACTTGCTGATCAGGTATTCGGTGGCGAACTCGTCACCGTTCTTGGCCAGCTTTACGATTTCCTCATCCGGCTCATTCTGAAGATTGGCCATGTAGGAACTCTGTTGTAGCTTTAGCAAAACCGCGTCCTCCGTTCGGCATCCAATTTCGGCCGGATCGAGGCCCCATTATAGAAAGGGTTTCTGGCCCCGTCAAGAGAATAAGGGGGAGCGGCCGAGATGCGCGGGTTAAAAATGTCCCTCGTGCATTGTCGTTGCTGTTCATCGTAATAGACAGGGGCCATCCCTGTGAGCATATCATGCGTCCCCAGCAAAGTAAACGTTCCTCCCTATTTCTCTTGGTTCCTTTGTCGGACCGTTTCGTACAGCAGTATTGCTCCTGTACTCGCAACATTGAGAGATGCTATTTGACCCTTCATCGGTAACCCAACCACGGTGGAGGATACCCTCTTGAGGTGAGGAGGTAAACCTCGTTGCTCGCCTCCTAGCAAAATAACTGTTGGAGACCTCAGATCGGCTTGGTGATAAACGGTCTCGGAGCCCGGAGCGGTGGCCAACACTTGAAAGCCCAGGTCCTTAAGTTCGTCTAGGGCAACCCCCAACTTTTCGGTGCGGGCGATGGACAAATGTTGGTCCGCTCCAGCAGAACTCTTGCTCACTGCCGAGGTTAACCCACAGCTCTTCTGAGCGGACAGCAAGACAAACTCACAACCCGCACCTTCTGCAGTCCGAAGCAGAGCCCCAAGATTTTGGGGATCTTGCACTTGGTCTAGAGCCAGGACGAGGGTTGCACCGCAGTCTCTCAGCTTCCTCATCCAATCTTGATAAAGCATGGAGGACCGGGCACCCAGTTGCGCCACCACCCCCTGGTGCTGCTTGCCCCGGCTGAGATAATCCAAGCGGTCCTTGTCGGTGCGCACCACCGGGACTCCGAGCTCCTTAGCCAGAGTGAAGAGCTCTCTCGGGAGCCCCACGGCGTCTGTGGCCACACTGATGCGCTGAACAGTCGCCCGGGCCTTGAGAGCTTCTAAGACGGGGTGCCGCCCAAAGACTACGGGGTCTTCCGTGTCCACCTCACGCCCTTGGGAGTGTCCTCGATGACGATCCCCCGGCTTCCTAAAAGATCCCTTAGGCGATCTGCCTCGGCCCAATTTCTTTGGGTGCGCGCTTCCTCTCGGCCCTGTAGCCACCGCTCTTCCTCCTCGTCAAGTTGATCCGTCACTCCATCGGTCCAGAGGCGCAGGCCCAAAACCTCATCTATGTCCTGAAAGAAATCCAGGCTGGCCGCAGCCAGACTCAGAACATCTTCCTTCTGAGCATCGAAGGCTTTATGTCCTTCGGTGACCAAACCGAAGACCGCAGCCATGGCCAACGAAGTGTTCAAATCGGCATCGAGCGCCGCTCGGAAAGCCACCCTTGCCTCGGTCACCAGAGGGTGCTCGGCTCCAAGGTGCTCATCTTGACCGAGAATCTCGCCACACCGTGCCATGTATCCTTTGATACGCTCCAGGTTAGCTCGGGCGCTATGGAGCTCATCGAAGGTGAAGTTGAGTCGAGTGCGGTGATGAACCTTGAGCAAGGCCAGGCGTATAGCCATGGGTTCCCAAGCTTTGCCCGAGGCATTTCTGCCGGGGTCAAGGAGGTCTCTCAGGGTATAGAAATTCCCCAGAGATTTGCTCATCTTCTCCCCCTCTACATGGAGATGCTCGGAGTGCACCCAAAAGTTGACAAAACGCTTGCCGGTGCAGCACTCCGATTGAGCGATCTCATTCTGATGGTGGGGAAAGAGGAGATCGATGCCGCCCAGATGCAGGTCGAATTGCTCGCCAAGATAGAGGATTCCCATAGCCGAACACTCCAAATGCCAGCCCGGCCTTCCCTTCCCAAGATGGGGATAAGCATCCCAGAAGACGGAACCATCATCCGGAGTCCAAGCCTTCCATAGGGCAAAGTCTGCGGCACTGGACTTCTCGTACTCGTCGCTCTTGACCCGCTCTCCTCGACGCAAATCCTCTACTTGTATTCTGGCGAACTTCCCATAATCGGCATAGGTCGCAATAGAGAAATAGATCGATCCGTCCTCGGCCCGATAGGCATTCCCCTGATCGAGCAAAGTCTTGATCATTTCCGCCATCTTGTCCATGACTTCGGGGTCGGTGGCCCTGGGGTGAAGCTCGGCCCGCTCGATGTTCAAGGTGTCGAGATCTTCAAAAAAAGCCTTCTCAAAATCAGCGGTGAATTCTCGAGCATCCCTCCCTTGAGCCTGGCTCTTAGCGATGATCTTGTCTTCCACATCGGTGAGATTCATGACCTGGTACACTTTGTATCCTGAAAACTTCAAGTACCGGCGCAGCAAGTCCGAAAAAACAAAGGTGCGGAAGTTCCCGATATGGGCGTAGTCATGGATCGTCGGTCCGCAGGTGTACATCTTGACCAGACCGGGCTCTATGGTCTCTAGGGCTTCAAGCCTACGAGTTCTGGTGTTGAAGAGTTCTAAGGTCATCCCAAATCCTCAGCTCACCACGAAATTGACCAAGCGCTTGGGAACCACGATCACCTTTTTGATGGTCTTGTCCTTGAGGTATTGTGATGCGGCCCTTTGAGCAGCCTGTTCAATGGCTTCCCGAGTGGCCTCAGAGTCGAGCATGATCTTTACTCGAACCTTCCCATTGACCTGTATCGGATACTCAAGTTCCGTCTCGGCACAAAGAGCTTCTTCGTAGGTCGGCCAGACGGTCTGGGAGATGGACGGTTGGTGGCCCAGAAGCTCCCAAAGCTCTTCTCCCAAATGGGGGGCAAAGACAGATAGGCACTGAGTGAAACGGCTGAGTTGGTCTCGGGTCAAAATATCGACTTTGGGAGTGGCCTCATTGACAAAGATCATCATGGCCGCAATGGCCGTATTGAAGGACATCTTGTCCAAATCGTGGGTCACCTTCCTAATGCAGCGATGAAGGGCACGCTCGACGCCTACGTCGCCCTGCTCAGCCGGACTAGCGAGGTTTTGCCTGAGCCCCCGATCATCGCAAACCAGGCGAAAGCACCGGTTCAGAAATCGAGTCACCCCGTCTACTGCTCTCGGATTCCAAGGCTTGGAGGCTTCCAATGGTCCCATAAACATTTCATAGAGCCGCAAAGCATCCGCCCCATGTTCGGTGATCACATCATCGGGGTTGATGACGTTTTTCAGCGATTTGCTCATTTTGGCCACCGTCTGATTCAAGGGCCGCCCGGTTTCCTTATGCCGAAAGATTCCCTCGGACACTTCTTCGGCCTGGTCTACCGGAATCAACTGCTTAGTCTCGGCGTCCTCGTAGGCAAACGCCGTGATCAACCCCTGATGAAACAGCTTCCTGAAGGGCTCCGGAGTGGACACATAGCCCCGGTCGTAGAGCACCTTATGCCAAAAGCGGGCGTACAGCAAGTGGAGGACCGCGTGCTCTTTTCCGCCGACGTAGAGATCCACCGGCATCCAGTACTGCTCTTTGTCCTGACTCCAGGCCTGCACATCGTTGGCCGGGTCGAGGTAGCGCAAATAGTACCAACAGGAGCCCGCCCAGTTAGGCATGGTGTTGGTCTCTCGATTCCAACGACGGCCTTCGGTGTCGGTGACTTGTACCCAGTCTTGGGCTTTTGCCAGAAGAGGCTCGGGCCTACCACTGGGTTGAAAATCCGACAATTCTGGCAAGACCAAGGGCAACTGCTCGTCGGGCAAGAGTTCGACTTCTCCATCTGGGCCGAGGAGAATCGGGAAAGGCTCTCCCCAGTAACGCTGTCTGCTGAATATCCAGTCTCTCAAGCGCGTGTTGACCTTGGCCTCCCCTACTCCCAAGGATTCCAAGCGGGCAACAATCTTCTCTTTGGCTTCTTCCACCTTCAGACCGTCTAGGAAATCGCTTCGAATGGCGACCCCATCACCGACCACGCAAACCACCTCTTCGCCCTGAGCGGTGGTGGCTCGACGGACCGGTTCCACCTCTGAGCGATAAACTTGTCTGATGGGAAGCCCATGGGCCAGGGCAAAATCAAAATCTCGTTCGTCGTGCCCTGGCACCGCCATGATGGCACCGGTGCCATAGCTATCGAGAACGTAGTCGGCCACATAGATGGGAAGCGATTCCCCGTTGACCGGATTTATGGCGAACCCTCCGGTGAAGACGCCGGTCTTCTCCTTCGTTGCGGCGCGATCTCGCTCACTTCGGCCGGCGGCCTTGAGAGCATAAGCGATCACCGCCTGTTGAGCCTCGGGCGTGCTGACCTGAGCCACCAGGGGATGCTCGGGAGCTAGCACCATATAGGTGGCCCCGAAGAGAGTGTCGGGTCTGGTGGTGAACACCGAAAACTCTACCTCCCCGCTTTCAGAAATCCGAAATCGGGACTGCTTGAGCAGTTCGTCATCGAGTTTGGCTTGGTCCACCTTGAACCAAATGGTCGCTCCTCGACTTCGCCCGATCCACTCGGCCTGCTGCTTCTTGGTCTCCTCGGGCCAATCCACCAGGTCCAAATCGGTCAGTAGGCGTTCCGCGTAGGCGGTGATGCGCAGCATCCACTGGCGCATAGGAGATCGCTCACAGGGATGACCTCCCCGTTCAGACCGACCATCGATGACTTCCTCATTGGCCAAAACTGTGCCCAGCTCGGGACACCACCAGACTGCGATCTCGTCCAAATAAGCCAAACGGTGTCCGTCGACATACTCTCTCCGAGCGGACTCCTCGAGGCCCTCCGGCACCGGAAGTTCGGAGATGGGCCGACCGAGCTTTTGCTCTTCGTCATACCAAGTGTCGAAAAGCAGACTGAAAATCCACTGGGTCCAGCGATAGTAGGAGGGGTCAGCGGTGCTCACCTCTCGCTCCCAGTCGTAGGAGAAGCCGAGGGCCTTAATCTGTTTCTTGAAGGTCTCGATGTTTCGACGGGTGGTCACCGAAGGATGAGTGCCGGTAGCCACCGCGTACTGCTCGGCTGGAAGACCGAAGGCATCCCAGCCCATGGGGTGCAGCACGTTATGGCCGGTCATCCGCTTCCAGCGAGCCAAGATATCCGTTGCGGTGTATCCTTCGGGGTGTCCCACGTGGAGCCCAGCCCCGCTCGGATAAGGAAACATATCCAAAATATAGTACTTGGGCTTCTCCGGTTCGAAATCCGGGTCCCCGGGATCCGGGGTTCGAAAACTGTGGTGGTGGTCCCAGTAGGACTGCCATTTCGGTTCGATGACCGAAGGCTCGTAAGGTCGGCTCATTCCGTTGCTACTCCTAGTTCGTTCCTGCCGATCAGTGCGGCTGCTTAAGCAGACGGATCTCTTCTTCCAAGAAGACCAGGATCCGATCGGTGTCGGCCTCGCAGGCGTCACCCGCTGTTCCCGACGCAAAGTCGAAAAGCCTTCGAAGCACCGCCAAGGCTTCTTGCCTGCCAAGACTCGGCAAAATAGAGATGAAGCGCTCCCAGATGCGGTCGGCGCACGGTTCGAGTTCCGGTCGGTTGGCAGCGAAGAGAAGCACTAGCAACTTACCCAAGTTTTCCAGGAGTTCCAACTCGAGCATGCCCCCCCACAGCAGAGTCCTTTCCAAGACATTCTCCAGAAAATCCCAATCTCGAACTCGGCTCTGTCCCCGTTCAAGCCAACGACCGAGCAACGCAACCGTGGACTCCGCCAGCACGGTCCACTGATGATAGTCTCCCAGGGCCTTCAGCCATTGGGCTTCTAGTTCGGGGTTGGCCGACTCTCCCTCGAGCTCCCCGCAAAGACGGAGGAATTCCTCCAATAGGCCAGCCGACAGGTGAGACCCTTCCCGTGCTAAACCTGAAAGGACCACAGCTCCTCTTCGCAAGACCAGAGCTTTATCGCTGGACTCTTCGAGGAGAGCCAACAGAGCCCGCTTCAGGTGATGAGTGCAAGCCACGGTGAGACTTCTCGGCAAGAGAAATTCTGCCAGCCTCAGGTGAGCTTCGACCCGAGGGTCTCCGGGACAACCGGTGGCCCGCAGCAGGTCGACCAAAGCCAAAGCCCTCTCACCCCGCAACAGCGCCATCTCAGACCTCTTGAGTACCACGTTGCCGGCCTCCTCGGTTCGTCGGACCGAGAGCAGATGACTGAGCACCAATTCTGCTTCCAACAGCCGGTCTTCTCTCACTAGAGCCCGATGCTTGAAGAGCAGAAGACCTTCAAGCTCAGGACGATCGATCAAGGGACCGGCAAAGCTCGAAGCTCGCATCGTTTCTCCCTCGGATTGAGAGAAGGTCACCACCAGAAAAGTCTCGAGAATCTGATCAACGACGGCGCTCGGCACCTCCAGAAGCTCGAAGTCGGACTCCTCTACCAACTCGGCGACCCGTTCCTGAAACCAGCTTCCGAACGGGGTCCTCAGAAGCCAATCCCCCAAGCCGCAAAGTTGACTCAGACGAAAAACCAGGTTTCTTCCGGTCAAGGCCTCGCACTGGTACCAAGTTTGGCCCCAGTCCTCGGCCAAGGCCAGAACTTCCGTGGAAACGGAACTCGGACGAAAACTGACCAGGATTCTCAACTGGTCGAGGGCCTCATCCTGCTTCCCAGACCGCAAGAGAGCCACCGCAGCGTGGAGGGACGTTTGAACCAGGAGGTCACGGTTTTCTTCGCCTTCGTCAAAAAGAGCGTTTCGAGCCACTTGGGCAGCCCGCTCCAACTGATCCAAGGCCAGTTGATGCTGTCCCTGCAAAGAACGAACGCGACCGAGCGCCAGGAAGGTTTCCGCCATGAGCGATCCCTGTCGAGGATGTTCCGGCATCAACTCCAACCGCTCCAGCGCCCTCAGGAATTGAGCCGCCGCCTTTTCGAGTTGCATCTCGGCGACCAACCGATGACCGCTCCAAACATCCAGCATGTAGGCGTCGAAAGGAGACAGCACTCTCTTGGGGAGAGCTTCAAAGTAGTCCAACCAGAGGCGCAAGGCTTCAAAGTCCCCGCGTTCTTTGGCCGTGGTGGCAGCGTACTTGAGAGCCAAAGCATAATCCTGAACTAACTTTTCAGAAGGCTCGGGCAACCGAGCGAAGAGCTGAGCGAAACCCCGAGCTGCTCGCTCAAAGTAGGCTGAAGAGGACTGCTTGAGCCCCAGTCTTCGGGTGGCTTCGCCCATGTGCAGATAGAGCTGTGAGGACTGGGTCAATTTGACAATGAACGGGCGGCGAGAAGCATCATCGTTCAAAGAGACCAAGGACATCGTGGAGCGCTCACCGGCCATCTCAGTAAGGTCCCCGTCGGTCTTGGACACTCGACTGAAACTCAAAGCGCGGCGAGCGCACATCAAGGCCAGGGGTGCTTCATCGAGACTCAAATATAGGGCTGCCAGGTTGGCAAACGCCGTCCGGATCTCGTTCCACACGGGTTCTGATTCGCTTCGTTCAAGTTCACTGCAAAGCAAATCGTATTGCTCGGTGGCAGCTCTGAGGTCGTCCACCGCAGTCCCGAACTTGCCGGCATCCTTCCAACGCTCCCCTCGGCATAAAAGCATGGAAGCCAGAAGTGGCCGGAGTTCGGACCGACCTTCATAGCGAATCCCATGGCGAGCCCACTCCACAAACTCATCCAAAGAAGTCGCTGCTAGTTCTGGCGGCTCAATTCCGGTCAGGGAACGCTGAGCGGCAGCATAAGCCAGCATGGGCTCTAAGTCTAGGCGCCCACCGGCAACCTGATAGCGAAGCTGGGACAGCACCCTTTCAAGGTCGCTGTAAGCTCCCTCGGCATCACCTCGAGACAGGCGAATTCGTCCTCGCATAGTGAGAGCCTGAACACCGAGGTCGAAGGTCCCCGAAGAGAACAATTTATCGACGGTCAATTCGAGTTCATTGAGAGCATCGTCGGTACGGCCCACTCCGGCCAGGGCCTCAGCCCTACGCCATCTCCCAACTGCCTCCAACTCTGCCGTGGGGTGTCCCTCTACCTCTTCGACCAAGGTCAAGGCCGTCTCTGCGTCCACGAGAGCCGCAGCAAAGCTACCAGTGCGCAAATGCACCGACGCGCGTTGAAGATGAGCCCGAACCGAAAGCTGTCCCAAAGCAGGAGCGTCGGAAACCTGTCGGCTCTCATACAACATCTCCAGGGCTTGCTCTGAGATCATTTCCGCTTCAGCGGGATCGCCCCCACTGAGAATGGCTTCACTCAAGCGATTGGTGGCTGAACCGATGGCTGCAATGATCTCGGGTTCCCCGGCAGCAAACTGCGAGTGGAACTGCTCGATAGCGGTCTCGAAGTCCGAGCGGGCCTCTTCTAGCAGACCCAGCTCCAGCAGAGACAGGCCCCGAGCGTTGTGCAGCCAGGCGAGCTCTTCCAGCAGATGACCGGCCCCCTGCTCTACCGCTTCGGTGAGCAGGCGCTCGGTGGCATCGAGGAGGGCCACCCTCTGGAAGAACAGTCTCTTCTTCAGAAGAAAGCTCAGCTCATCCCGCCAAACTTTCACCGAGTCCTCGGCGAAGAACCGCTCCACAAAATCCTGCTTTCTCTTTGAATATCCTATCCAGAGCAAAGCAGGTAGAAGTTCATTCCTGCGAGGCTCTTTCAAGAAGTCTTCGGCGAGATCGGTGGCCACTTCGGCGAGTTGATCGGTGGCCTTGAGCAAGAACGGAAGGAGGCTCGGATGGGCCAAGCCAAGAGCCGGCTCAGGCTCACCCCAAAAAGCAAAGAGAGCGGGAAAAGACTCGGTCACCAAGTCGACAACTTCAGCGTCTGCAATCCGCTCCTGGAGGACTCTGAGAGGTACCGGCCGCTCATATAGGGCGAGCATGCTGAGAAGCTTTAGAAATTGTACATAGCGCTGCTCAGTCTTGAGGGTCTTTTCCACTTGCTCAAAAACGATGGGCAGTACGGAGAGGCGCTCGATTTCAAAGTTCTGGTGCCCATCTAGGCTGCGAACGAGTTCAGCCTGAAAGAGAGAACCCGAAAAGGTGTGAAAGAGGCTTAGAATTCGCTCGTCAGGCAAACCAAGGGGCTCGAGCTTGGCGGAAAAGGCCTCGAAGGCCTGGCTTTCCGAACTCAGATCCCAGGACCAGTGATGGAGATACGGTGACAGTTCATCCAGTGCCGGAAAGCGGGTTCCGGTGACCAAGAGGTGGATCCCCGGACTCAGTACTCTGGGAATGAGCGAGTGTGGTACCTCGTCGAAGCCGTCTAGGACAAGAAGAAATTGGCGCCCCTCGTTGATCTTTTGAAGGTATCTCAAATAGCTGGAAAGTCGATTCGCCAAGGGTTCGGCCGCCTGGCCAAACTCTGCTAACTCCCGAGAAAGCCTCTCGACCTCGGAACCGAGAGAGCGCAGAGTTTCGGTGGGAACAGGCTTCCAACCGAACTTGATCAGACTGGTTTCCGAGGCAATGTGGTCGTTGAGTCGCTCGATCACCGTGGAAAGCCGAGTCAGGGGGAAGCGATCAACCTTCAGATAGAGCACGGGAAACGCTTCGGGTAGAGGTGAACTGGCTGGGTTCGTCAAGGTCCGGCAGAGGAGAGTGCGACCCGTCCCCGGAGCCCCTTGAACCAGAGTGAGGGAACTAGACGAGCTGCCCACCTCGAGTATTTTAGAGACGATGGCTCGAGCCAGGTCCGGGGGTCTCCCCTCGGGCTTTGCATAACTCTTCTCTTGGCATCTGATTGAGATTTTCTCGAAGATCCCGTCATCCCAATAAATCTGCTCTTGAGGGATCTCGGGTTCAGAAAAGAAACTTGGCCAGTTGGACTCGATCTTGAGTTCAGCCTCGTCGCTCTCAGAGGCCTCGGCCAACTCAGAAGTGAAATCGTCTTCCAACATCCAAGCGTCGAGTCCATCAACGGCGTCGTCTCCTCCGACCACCACCTTGCGTCGGCCGCGGTCCAACTGGGGACCAACGCGAACATCGGGCAAGCCCCGCACCTTGAGGCCCGAAGGAAAGGTCAGCACTACGGCCTCGCTCTCCTCTGGCATCCGCTCTATCTGCAATCGGGCGGTACTCCAAAGATGGCGACTGGCATCTACAAATTCTGCGAACATCCCCGATAGGTTCTGGATCTGTCCCCTGAGCTCGATAAGCCGGTGAGTGACGTCGGGCCTCTGCAGCGAGAGGCTCCAACCAAGAAGCCCCTGAAGCGGTCCGGGAACTCCAGAACCAACCCCCAGCCATTTGGTGAACGGTCTGGGCTGATCTGCTTCAAAAAAGACCTCTCGCAGCAATTTAGCTTCAGGGCCCGGCACGTCGGCCAAGGTCCTCAAACTGAAAGCGAGAAAGAAAAGGGTTTGGTCAAGAGGTCCACCCACACGAGTCACCGGATCCAATAAGGACATCTCATCGAAGCTGTACCGGAGTAGCCCTCCGGCCAAACTCGAGTGAAAACGGACCAGGTACTCGATACCAAAAAAGAGGCTTCGCCCCAGGGGCAAGGTGTGGCCCTGCTCATAGGCCCTCAATAAAGTCGAAATCTGTTCACTAAGAAAAGGGGGATCGTTCGAGCAGAGCACGATTCGTCCGTCCAACGATTCTCGACGAGGAGTTCTTGAGCCCTGGGGATTGATCAGCCTCTCTACATGGGCCAGAGCCATCTCACCTCGTTCAAGCCAAACCGAATATCGAGTGGGGTCTACCAGGGGTCGACATCCGACCCAAACCTCGCCTCGGGACAACTCGAATTGAAGGTATCCGTCTTGCCTGGCTCTGCAGACCGTATCCCAACTAGAAAACAGCAAGACCAACTCGTCGACCCATTCGTTGAAGCTGGCCATAGCTTCCTGAAGAAGGGTCGAACATCTGGCGGGATTGTCTTCACGGATGGCATCTTCGGCCGTCAACATCCATGACACCAATTTCGGTTCGGAATCGAGGCCGGCCCAACGGAGGAAAGGATGCAAATCCTGGCCACGGAAGAGCAGTTGAAGACAGGGGGCTGCGACTGGCTGATCCCAATAGAGCCGGATAGCCTTCACCGACTTCTTGAGACGGATAACGATCTCTTTGGTGGTCGGAGCGAATGAGCCCTGGTCATCGTTCTGGGTGAGTTGGGACAGGCATCCTTCTCCCAGTCCAGTGGCGAATCGTATGGTGAAGTCGATGGCCTCTAGAGTCGACAGTAGACTGGCTACCAAATCTCGATTTTCCTGAGCTCGCTCCAGCCTCTGAAGCAAGATTCTAAGATGGGCCGGCAAATGAACTGCCGAAGGCAGCCCTTTGAACTCTTGCTGAGGACCGAAAAGCGGTACGATCTGTGTCACATCATCTCCCGACATTTCCTGTGGGATGGTCTCGTCCACGTGCTGGGCGAGCATATCCCTCGTCATTCCAAAAAATGGAGACTCTAGGGGAGCAAAGTAGGAACGAACCCGGTCGATCACTTCCCCCAGAGGACCTTCACCTGGAGACCTGAGCGGAGCCTCCGGAGACGGCACCGACATCGGCAAAGCATACCAGATCTCGCTGGCGATGGGAGCTAAGAAGCGAATCTCGCGCGGTGGGTCGCCCCCTCGGCTGAGCAACCTATCCCGTCGAACTTCCCAAGTGTCTAGAAACTGTCCCAGGGCCTGACGGGCAGCTCGCTCCACCATAGGCTCGAGGGGTTGGGGGCCCGAAGCGTCTTCCGGGCCACTTGCGTTGTCGTGAGAATCTCTTCGATTGGCCCGCAGCCACCAGCGAGTGAACCCTTCGCCGACTCCACTTGAGCCGAAAAGTCCAGCCAACTCGGCCAAAGGGCCGTCCGAAGCCTTGGCCGGATGCTGAGGCTGAAGGATGTCACCCATCTGCATCATGGGAGCTAGTCCTTGAACCACGGCCTCCAAGAAAAGCCCCCATAGAAAAGCACCCCAGCCCAGCTCAGACTCGATGTCCCGAGTTGACAAGGGCTCGACTGTAGTCCTCGGAGGGGTCTCGCTCATGCCGGACCCTTCGCGAAGAACAGGAGGGCTCCTAGCTATCCCGAGTAGGAGTGTAAAAAAACGCAGGGAATGGAGCCTGGAGTAAGTGACTCGACATCAATACAAGGTTAGTTTGACTAATGGAATCTTGCGCTCGGTGGCCGCTCGATAAACCTCATAACCAGGATAACACTGACAAAATTCGTCCCAGAGCAGTTTGGACTCTTCGACTCCGAGCTCTTCGGCCAAGACGGTGAAGCGCCGTCCTTTAATTTGGATCTCGGCGGTGCGGCATTCCTGCAAGTTCAGCCACCATCCAGGGAGGCGATCCGAGCCTGCGTTGGAGGCGACCACCGCGTAGGAGGTGGAAGCCCCCTCGTCTCCGGAGAGGGGCAGGTAGCATAGGGGCACGGTGCGTCGTAAGAAAGTTCGTCGGCCACGAGTCGTCAGAAGCAAGATCGGAAGTCCACCGAACCGCCCGCCTAGTTGCCCTGAGGTCCATCTGAAAAGGAATACGTGAGCCGCGATGAGAAGTTTTGTCAATGTTCGATGACGAACCAGACGCCTGCTTAGTTCGGCGAAATGCCGGAGGTCGAGCATGATCAACAGTCCCTAGAGGGCCAACCGGAAACCCCCTTGACAATGAAATTGTTCCTACTTGCTGTAAGGTGCAGTGCTCCGAAGCCGGGTACCCATTTATGGGTGTTACCTAGTTGTATTTCGAATGAGGAGCGCTGTGCATGACTGTGAGTAGGGGCGGTTTCAGTTTGAGAGGGTTTCCGGTTGGCCCTCTAGAACCGAGAGAGCGCCACTCGGACGAGTAGCGCTCTGTTGTGGACTCAGTATAACAAGGTCTAAGCAGCTTTGCAAGCGGTCTTGAAAAAACCGCTCATGTGCAAGCCCACTCAACCCTCTGGGCGAGTCATGGACAAGGGCTCGAGGAGCTGGTGGAGTTCTGCTTCCGTCAATTCGGTGTCGCGCAGAGCAACTTCTCTGATGGAGAGCCCCTCTTTAGCAGCGGCCTTGGCGATCTCTGCCGCTCGGTCATAGCCGATCACCGGTGCCAAAGCCGTTCCAAGCATGAGCCCACGTTCCACGCCATCAGGACCTGCCGAGGTGGCCTCCAGGCCGTCCACGCAATCTCGACTGAAAGCTCGAACCGCCGCACTTAGCAGGTCGATCGACTCGTCAACGTTTCTGGCGGTGACGGGGAACA
>JBJHCR010000021.1:0-34877 GCA_050486105.1 Vulcanimicrobiota bacterium | reverse complement strand
CTTCAATACGAAAGCCTTCGGGTGCACGCTTTGGAACGCTTGGAGAAGGCGGAAAAGAGCGATGCCGTCAGCATCCTCGCCGAGTTGACGCGCCTACGTCTGGCCTGTTGTCATCCGCGCCTGGTGGACCCCGGAACAGAACTTAAGGGAGCCAAGCTCAAGGTTCTTATCCGACTGCTGCAAGACCTAAAGGATTCTGGCCACAGGGCTCTCGTTTTCAGCCAATTTGTGGGCCATCTTGCCATCGTGAGAGAAGAACTGGACCGACGAGGGTTGTCTTACCTCTACCTTGACGGAAGTACTCCAGCCAAGATTCGAGGGACATTAGTGAACAAATTCCAAAAGGGAGAGCAAGATTTCTTCCTCATCAGTCTCATGGCCGGGGGAACCGGGCTGAACCTCACTGCCGCCAACTATGTGGTGCATCTGGATCCCTGGTGGAATCCAGCAGTAGAAGACCAGGCCTCCGACCGAGCTCATCGCATTGGGCAATCACAGCCGGTCACCGTCTATCGCTTGATCACGAAAGGGACGATCGAGGAGAAGATCCTGGAACTCCACAAAGACAAGCGAGAACTAGCCGACACTTTATTGAGCGGCACCGACCAAGCCGGCAAGCTGTCCGCCGAAGAGCTCCTGAACCTGATGCGAGAGAGCGTGGTGTCGGCTTAGAGGCCGTCAAGTCATGAGATAGACAGTTCAGCGTGTCGAGGCGCTGGAGCCCGCCGCAAGTGAATTAAGAGGAACGACATCAGTGGGCCTTCTACTTGAAAAGCCCCGTCTTTATGCTGTTCTCTCGCCACCCTCCTCCCCGAAGACACCGATCTCTTTGTTCGTGATGTTCGGGTCGGGTGCCTTAGACTAGAGCGCGGGCTGTGCTCAAGTGCCCTGGCTATGGGCTTTTTCAGTCTCCTTCTACAGACGAAATTCGTCCCCACAGATTGACTAAATTTCGTTACGAAATTCTTGGGCGGACCTTTCTCTTTGTTTATAATTGTGACGTCTTCTTCACATGTGGTTCTGGCTCTTTTAGGGTAATCCACGTCTAGCTGCTGGACTGGTCCTTCCATCTTAACTAGGACAAATGAACATCTTGCCAGCAGAACATGTCTGTGCGATCCCGTAACTGTCTGCACATGAAGACGTTGGCTAATATAGTTTGAGAACAAACCATCCGAGAAAAGTAGAGACCGTATGAATATTCCAAGCAGAACAAGCTTCTATCTCTTTCTGGTTTTGGCGTTGTTTTCCGGCAGTGGCTGCGGAAGCAACGACCCCAACCTCAACTTAAGCACTCCCTCAGGAGAGACAGTGGGTGACGAGAGTTACTCAGGAGCTGTGAGCCTGGGACGGCCCATCGAAGGAGCCACGGTGGTAGCCCAGACTCTTGAAGGCACCGAGATCGCTCGGACCACCACTTCGGCCTAGGGAGCCTTTGTGTTTCCCCATATTCCCGCTTTCGTGTCCTGGCCGATAGCCCGCTCGCAGAACTCGAGTTGTCCGCAGAGGTCGAAGGCCTGCCCGTAGGCGATCGCTACGTGGTGGTCAACATTCCCACCACCATCGTCAGTGGTTACCTTCAGACCAGCCCCGATGAGTCTGTAGAATCGGCCAACGCCCGGTTTCGCGTCGTGGCCAACCTACCCTCCGACCTCAACTTAGGGTACGGCATCGAGGAGTCGGCGCGCAATCCGTTTTCTCACCTCAATTTTTTCCGACAAGCCGAAGAAGCTGGAGGGCTAGACTCCTTCATCGGGCAGTTGATAGCTGAGATGGGAGCGAGCCGCCAAGGAGTCGCGACTCAGACTGAGGGCCGGTTTCGCCTCGGCAAAGCCGACCTGTCCCATTCCTTCTCCGGCTACCATCCCTCCCTGGGAGCGTTTCTCTTTCCTTTGCAGAGGAGTCGTACTCTGGTCTTAGGGGTCGAAAGTTCCCTGGTCAAAGAAGTACTGGGGTTCGTCGGCGGCGAGGCCGCATCGAGCGTCTTGGATGCCGGGATCGACACCGGCTGGACCAAGTTCGCCGAGCAGATAGGCCTCAACTTCGGGACCACCGTAGCCCTCGACAAAATCAAAATGTGGTGTCTTTAGACAAAGACAGCTGCGGACTTCCTGAAGAGAGCTTTGCGCTCTGTCACCAGATCACCACTCTCGACCGGTCGAAACTCACAAACCATATTGGAAGTCTCAGAGCCGAGACTCTCTCCGAGGTGGAAGAGGGCATCTTGGCGGCTCTGGATATAGAACGGCAGGTCTTGGAATGAGGGGTACTCCTCCCAAACTGCTCCCAGCGCTCTGAAAGCTTACCCCAAGCAACATTTACAGCTTCCCGTCTATCGTGATACATATAGATGTATGAAGACAACCGTTGAGATTCCTGAGGCCCTGTTGGCCGAAGCCAAGCGGGTCGCTGCGGAGGAGAAAACCTCGGTCAAGGCGCTCATTCAGGAGGGGCTTCAGCGCGTCCTGGAGCTGCGGGCTCAGGCGAAAAAAAAGTTTCGCCTGAGAAAGGCGAGCGTCTCGGGCCAAGGCCTTCGAGAGCCGTTTGCCCAGGGAGGCTGGAAGGCCATCCGCGACGCTTCCTATCAGGATCGTGGTTCGTGATCGCCGTCGATACCAATCTCTTGGTATACGCCCATCGTGAGGACTCGCCGTTTCATCTGCGGGCTTTCGATTGCCTATCAGAACTGTGCCAGAAGCCCTCGCGTTGGGGTATACCTTGGGCTTGTCTTCACGAGTTTCTGGCCATCGTGACCCATCCCAGAATTTACGACCCACCTTCCACCTTGGAACAAGCTATGGAGCAGATTGAAGCTTGGCTAGAGGCACCGAATCTGATGGTGCTGACCGAAACGGCAGACCACTGGAACACTCTCAAAGAGAACTTAGCTTCGGGCATGATCGCGGGACCCAAAGTGCACGACGCGAGAGTGGTCGCGGTGTGTCTGCAGAACGGGGTCACTCAACTTTGGACTGCGGACCGAGATTTTGGCCGTTTTCCTAATTTGGATTCTCGAAACCCGCTGGTGGGCTAAAGGAAGAAACCCAAGGGGTCATCCTAGAGGTTCGCCATCCCTAACCCGACGTCCGAGGCCGTCCCCGGCCTCGTTTCTTGAGAAGAGCCTTGCCGCCTAGGGGTTCTCTCACCAGGTCCAGCAAGGCCTTGGAGATCTTTTCGGGCTCCCCCGGCAAAAGACTTTCCAGGGCCTTTGCGGTGTTGGCTTGAAGCTCGTCCCGGACCGCCGAAAACTGCTCGAGAACCAGCTCCGAACGAGATTTCCAAGCCTTGTCTCGGGAATCCCAAAAGGCGTCGTCGGGATCATAGTAGTAGGGGGTCTGCAGGCCCTCCAGCTTTTCCTGAAGGGAGGGAATGGTGACGCCTTGGCCTACCACCACGCTCTTGATTAAGCGCAACTCCACCAGATCGAAGTTGGTTTCTTTGCGGCTTCGCCCCTCTACGGGGAGTTCAGGGTTCAAGAGCCCCTGGGTCTCCCAGCCACCGACCCCCAAGTTTCCCCCGAGCCTGTGACCCCGAAGGTCTTTTCCTATGGCCCATGTCTAGTTGTCTTAGGCGCAGACCTCGGTGCTCTCATCTACTTTGGGCTTTCTTCGGCAGTGAAAGACAGACCTGGAAAGAGTCCTAGGCTGCTGGTGATTGTTCTTGAGATGCCTTCGGCGTGAAGATTGAAGAGTTCAAAGCCTATGCCTTCCCTGTTTCCAACTTCCTCGAAGTCGATTTCATCAGGACAAGTCAGGGCCAGGGTGCGGCATTTGGGGCCGTCTCTTTGCTGGGGCCAGAGGGAGCCGGAGAAGCTGGAGGTGGCTGCCTGTTCTTCGACGGAGACGCACAAGGGGAAGCGCATGGCTTCGGTCACCAGTTCACGGTCCACCGGCCTTCGGTATCTGAGATCGTAGACGGCCACCGACAAACCTAAGGTCCTCAGGGATTCGGCAGCCAGAAGGCAGGGGTACACCGTGGATCCCCAGGCCAGCAGGCTGACATCGGTGCCCTCTCGGAGCCTCCGGCCTCGGCCTGGGGCTATGTCCGATTTCGTTCTCAGGCCCACGGCCGGGGCGTTGGTGAAGAGCAAAGCCCCAGAGTTCTCACGGTCCTTGAGTTCCTGCAGCAGCAGGTCTGCCTCCTCCTCGTCCGAGGGCCCAGCTAGAGACAATCCGGGGATACTTAGGAGGAGGTTGGCATCGGTGATACCACCAAAATCTCGGCGTGGGCCTGCTGGTAAGCCGGAGCCGTGAACGATGAGCAGGGGCCGGGTGGCAGATTGGCCCGACTGCCAGTCCAAGCACCACTCTCTCAGGCTGGAGTACAAATACGGGAGAGCTCGTGACTCGATGAAGAGGTAGCGCTCGGGATGTTCCTGGGGCAGATCCAGGTTCCTAAAGCAGGCTAGGCGGCGAAGGTGGTCTTCGCTGTTGCGGCCGTCTTCTAAGCTGAAAGTTAGGCTAGATTGACGGGAAACCTGAGAGCTAAACTTGGCAAAAAACGACTGAAATACGGTCTGGCCTGAGGTGGTCTCGACCGGAGTCTTTTTGGACCTGCCAGAATTTGAGTCCAAGGTCTTGAAGTGGTCGATCTCAGGAGGGGTGCTTTCGGATTCTTCTTCAGGACAGATGATCTCAATGAATTCGGGACCTGCCTCGACCGTCCGTAGGCCCATTCGAGGACTGTCATGCTTGAGCAAACTGCTCAATCTGGAGGCGGACTTGGGATCCCCATCCCAGACAAGGCTTCCTAGAAGATGAAACCCTAGGTCGTTGAGATACTCTGCCGTCGCCGAGGTTTTCTTGCCGAAGAGATTCCAAATGGGGGCTTTCCTGCGGTCCAAGAGAACCAGAAGGCGCAAACGATTCTGAGCCTCCAGAACCCTCAAGGCCTCCAGCTGCTCTGGCCAGCACGGTGAAGCCACCACGACCACCACCGGGTCTAGGCGACCCTGCTGGGCCACGCTTTCATAGTCGGCAAGAAGCTTGACAGAGGTACTACTGAGGTCCGTTCCCATAGCCTCCATGAGGTCCGGGGGGACCCCTCGGAGAAAACCTGCTCCGCACCAAAACAAAGGACCCTCGAGCTCCTCATACAGGGTTTGAGCCAGCTGCTCTCGAGGGTCTAGGGCCAGAACTCTAACCCTCTCGGTCCTCTAGGAATCTGGCAAGGGCTCTCAAGGGTTCGGCGTCGCTGCCAAAGCTTTCCAATTCGTTTAGGGCTTGTTCGGTGGCTTCGTTCACCAGTCGCTTGGTCTCTTCTAAGCCCAGCAAGGCAGGAAAGGAGACTTCGTCCGGGTCTTCTCCGGCGTCTAGGATGTCGTCGGTCATTTGGAAGACCAGCCCAACCAGCTCACCGTAGGTGGTCAAGCTCTTGAGTTGCTCGGCATTGGCTCC
Organism: Vulcanimicrobiota bacterium; assembly: GCA_050486105.1. Lineage (GTDB taxonomy): Bacteria > Vulcanimicrobiota > Xenobia > Xenobiales > JADMJV01 > JAEXNA01. Next base: position 29,481 of record JBJHCR010000021.1, on the reverse strand, counting down.
AGCCAGCATGGCTCCTCCTCGAACGGCTCCACAGATCAAGGCTCCGGTTTTGGCTCGATGGACCCGTTCAAGAGCGGCTTGATCGGTGTGGCAGTCTCGGGCCGCCATGTCGAGAACCTGCCCGCCCACCATGCCACGATGTCCACTGGCTTCGGCTAAATCCCGGACCAGATGCAGGCCTACCTCCGCCGGCACGCCTGCGGGCAGATCGACCAGGCGATGGAAGGCCCAGATGGACAGAGCGTCCCCCGCTAGGAGAGCTCCGGCTTCACCATACACCTTATGAGCGGTGGGCTTCCCCCGTCGCTCGTCATCGTCGTCCATGCAAGGGAGGTCGTCATGAGCCAAGCTAAAGCAGTGGATCATTTCATAGGCACAGGCCACCGGGAGCGCCAACTTCCCAGGTTTCCCAAGAGCCTCAGCAGCTCCGAAAGCTAGGATGGGGCGAAAGCGCTTGCCACCGGAAAAAAGACAATAGCGCATCGCTTCCCCGATGTCTCCAAGATAGGATTCGGTTTCGGGGAAACAGCGGTCGAGCTCTTCTTCCACCCATCGGGTTCGCTCTTTCCACCAATCCTTAAGTGAGAAGCTTTGCACATTCTCGGCTTTCAGGTCTAGCATGCTGTCATTCCTTCTGCATCTTCTTCGATTTTGTCTATGCCCCCAGACTTGGGGACTTCGATGGCTTCCAACTCGATGTCCTTGCGAGGGTTCAAAGCTCGGGGTTCCTCGAGCAAGACTCTAACTCTGGCCTCGACTTCCTCGAGCTGTGAATCACAGGTTTCGGACAATCGCAGACCTTCTTCGAAGAGCTTTAGGGATTCACCCAGGCTCAAGGAGCCTCTTTCGAGGCGCTCGACCACACTCTTAAGGCGATCGAGGTTCTCCTCATAGGTCGATTCGGCTGAAAGGTTGGGTTCAGTCATGGATTTTTCCTGGGGTTGGGGTGTACGGCTCGGATCTCCACGGCGATCACCCCGTCGCTCAGCCGCACTTCAAGCTCTTCTCCAGGCCTCCTCCCGTGCACTGTGTCCACGGGCTGCCCGTCCTTGATAAGCAAGGCAAAGCCTCGCTCCAAGACGGCATTGGGACCGAGGTCCAGACAGCGCGTCTTCAGGCTGCTCAAGGTCTGTCGGTGCTGCTTGAGCTCTCGAGTGTAGGCTCTTTGAAGAGCGCTGAGCAGCGAATCTTGTTCTTGCCGTCGCGCTGCTAGCCGCACCGGCCAAGGAAGGTTCAACAAACGATGCTGCCAATTTCGGAGTTCGTCTCTGGACAGCGAGGTGAAGGACTTCGCGCCGGCGACCAAGTTCCTCTTAAGTCTGAGGTTGGTCTGCTGATGCAACCTCAGAAGGCTTGTGGGGGCGAAGTTTTGCAGCAGTCTTTGCAGGGAGGCGAGACGAACGGCTTCGGTGTGGTGAAGCCGCCGCAAGTGGTCTCGAAGTCGGCTCCTGAGCTGATGGACTTCGTTGAGCATCTCCCCGCGGTCGGCCGTGACGGCTACGGCCGCAGCCGTCGGGGTGGGAACCGACAGGTCGGCAGCTAGATCTAGAAGGGTTTCATCGGTGCCGTGCCCGATGGCCGAGATCACCGGCACCGGAAACTCGGCGACCGCTCTAATCAAGGCTTCGTCCGAAAATGGGAGGAGTTCCTCGAAAGACCCTCCTCCCCGAGCGATGATCACCACCTCGGCTCGGTTCTTCAGGCGCTCCAAGGCTATCACCAAGTCCTGAGCAGCATAGACCCCGCTGACGGCACTCGGGCTGAGAATCAATCGGACGGAGGGGTTTCTTTGCCGTAGGCTTTGGTGGATGTCGTGCAGGACCGCAGATTCTACCGACGTTACCAGCCCAACCATCTTGGGTAGGCGGGGGAAGGTGCGCTTGGGCCGATCGAAGACGCCCTCTCTTCGGAGCTTCTCTTTCAAGCGATTGAGCTGCTCAAGTTTCTCCCCTAGCCCTGTTCGAAAGAAAGCAGAAACCTTCAGTTGGAGGTCTCCACGTTTGGGATAAAGAGTGAGACTCCCTCTGACAGTGATTCGCTCTCCGGTCTCCGGAAGTTGGGCGGAGCGCCGAACGTCGGAGCCCCACATCACAGCCTTGAGCTCCCCATCCCGGTCGCGGAGCCGAAAGTAGAAGTGCCCATTCCTACTGAGAAAAGGGTCGATCACCTCCCCCTCTACCATGAGTGTCGGGAAGGCTCGTTCGAGAGAAGTCTGCAGCAACTGCAAGACCTGAGAGACGGAGAGAGGTTCGGATTTAAGGTTGAGCAGGGGCCTCGGTCTCCTCTGAGGAGGAAGGCTGTTCGGGCTGGGAGTTTGAGGCGGGCTCAACAGCCTGGAACAGAGTTTGCCCGTCGGCGCTGACCACTGCCAGAATAGGCTCGTCCTTATCATCAAGACCAATGAGGATCCTAGGGTTTCCGTTTCGGTCATAGATGGCAAATCCATCGAGATAAGGGATCGCACCAAACTTGAGTTCCGTGGGCAGCAGGCCCAAATGGTCGTAGAATACCAGGCCCAGATGGTCCGTCGGCATGACCGTGAGTGCAGCACGAGGAGCTTTGCCTCTTTCTAGAAGCAAGGTCTCTGTGTGCATCGTGGAACTCAAATTGCGAAACTGAAAGACCGAAAGCCCCCCAACCACGATCATAAATACTAAGAGCAGGAGTCCCACTCGTTTTAGGCCGACGTTCTCGGCTTCCAACAGGGCTATACGTTCTTCGAGGCTCGGTGAATCACTCATGACTGTCTTCCTGCTGCTGCTTAGATTGATCCGGTGCAGCTTTGGTTCGGCTGGGATACACCGGGATGTATTGGAGCTTTTCGGAGTTTTTCCACTCTCCGGCGTCATCCTCCCCAAGGCTTTCGAGAAAATTGAGCAGAGGGAAATCTGCCCTCGCTTGAGCTTCCTGGAGCAGTACGTTTCTCTGGGTCACCAGACTTTCTGGGCCTTCAAGGTGAAGATTGAGACGAAAGGCGGCCAGACGAAGGTAGGCGGCTAGATGATCTTCGGGGGCCAAGCTTTCGCTCTGATCTAAGATGCCGTTTCTCAGACTGGCCGCAGCTTCAGGCTCCGGAAAGTCTTCCTCTTCGTGCTGGAGAACCGCGATCATGGCTTTGATGTAGGAGGTGATCTCGGCTGAAGTGCTCGGAGAGTCGAAGCGAAGGCAGTCTTGGGCATCTTGCCACCTCCTGAGGTACACGAAATTTAGGGCCCGAAGTTGCTGGAAGCTGGCCCTCGGTGTCCTACTTCGTGGTTGAGGGGCGGCGGTAGTGAGCCATTTGCCCAACTGGCTGCCCGCTTCTTGGGCTAGGCCGCTCGTTCTTTCTGCGAGAGCGCGGAAGGCCTCGCCGGGATTCCAAGGCTCGTGAGCCTCGGCAGCAGGCTTCTCTGCTTGGATGTAGGTGGCCTCGTCCAAGCTTGGAGAATACAATTGCTTGAGGGAACTGAACCAATGCACGTAGTCATCAAAATTCCTTCGTGAATAGGGTTGGAGACTGACCGTCAGGCCCACTCCACTCTGGTTGTCTCTCATCATCTGCCTTACGGCGCTCACCAATTCAGCGGCTGCAAAACGATCTGGGAGACCAGGCTGAGGGAGGTGGAGATGGGTTATTGTCATTCGCCGTGCTCCCAGAACTCGAGCCTGACGAAGGGTTTTCTCACATAAATGCCGGAAGGCTCTTGGCGATGGGGTACCCCTTTCAGGGAAAAGCAAGATATGGCGAAAATTCAGATTCCCCGGTTCAAGTCTCAATGGACTTTCACTAGGATTGTTGAAGCTCTGCTCGGATCCCGAGGCCTCCGCAATAGCGTGACCAAGACGGTCCCAACTGCCCACGGTGACGAGGCAATCTCCTTCACCCAGATCGCAAGGATCGAGATATCTCAACTCCACTCGACAGCCAGGGGGACAAAGATCCGGGTCCATGTTGATGGCTTCTTGAGCGAGACTCTTTCGATACGACTTGCAAATCTGACTGAGGGATTCATCGTCGGGCGAATCACTTCTGAGTTCCATCAAACTCGAGAAGAGTTGGGCGTCCAGGTCATTCAGATCTTCGGGAAGGTCTCCCTCAAGCCAATGTAGAGGCAGCATATTCCACCGCTTGGTCAAGAGGGCAAAATCAAGTTTCTCAAGGAACTCGGTCCATTGCTCGTAGGTCATTGGAGGGCAGTTCCTGATCTTCTCTTTAGGCTCCTTTGCACGATAGCAGCATGGAAGGCATGTTCCCACTCGGACGAGGGCTGTTCTTGAACCGATTGGTATAGAGAGAAAAGAGTTCTCAGCACCATGATTCGGGTGTCCATTTTCGGCTCCGTCTCACTCGATAATCGAAAACCCAAAACGGGAATATCGTCTTTCAAGAAGACCACCTCTTGGGCTTCTGGGTCGCGCTGCAAGCCCATCACGAACTCGGCAAACTCTCTGGGATAAGCTTCGACGTCCTGGTCCCACAACTCGAATAGGGCTTGCTGATAGAGGTCCCCTACCTTGAGTTGTTCGACCCATGGAGGGCTTCCCTGGGCCGACCTAACCGTCGAGTCCTCGGACTCTCCAGAGTCCGAGGGAGGCGGCTCCGGGGACTCAAGCGAGACCTGCTTGAGATTCGGAGTCGTCTTCTTTCGGAGGGGCTTAACTGGGCCCTCAATGGGCGCTTTGGACTGAGCAGCGATATTTAAGGATTCGGCGACTTCAGTTCTTGAAGCATGGCCGGGGACCACCACCGAGGAGTTGGAACTCTTGACTTCCGGTTTGGGGTCGGCTTCCCGAATGGAAATCTCAGGGAGAAGGTGTTCCAAGAGTTCGGTCAGCACCGGCGGAAGGTAGAGGGCACCGGACTCGAATTTCTCCCTGGCTGCCAAAGTGGTGAAGACTTTCACTGTTTGCTTGTGGCGAAGCTCGGAGATGCTGACCCTCGCTCCGTTTGCCGTCCACAAGAAGGGGTCGTCCTGAAATTCGTCGTTGGTTATCAATTCGAACAGGCTGGACTCGACAAACTTAGGGTGGAATTCATTGAGTCTCGACAACTCTAGGTCGAGGAACAGGGCCCTGACATTTTGCAAAATGAAGACCGAAAGCTTACCGACAAAATCCTGATCGATCTCGATGTTGACCAACTTTCGACCGTGGCCATCGGGCCAACCACGGCGCCAATGGGCCAAGATAACGAGCCCGGAAATCGGTATAGCTAAGGGCAACGCGGAGGTGGGGATCCCATCGAAGACGTGGGTGATTTGTGATTCTCCGTCGGGAGAAAGATGATCCCAAGTTGGACAGAGAACTTCCAGCTTCTGAAGTTCCGGATTCCAACTACTGAGTTCGATCGCCTCAGCCATGAAACTGGTCTGCGCCGACGGGATGGAGTCTTGTCCCTCTCTGCGCTGGAGGAATCGGTGCAATCCCTTGAAGGGGCGAAAGTCCCCTCCCAGGGCCCGGGTGAACTTGAGGGCGACCTGCTTGTCTAGGATGAGAAGAGGAAGGTCCAGCCAGTCCTCGGGAATCGGTTTGGGCAACGGGTCCGGCGGTTCTTCTAGGTAGTAAAGAGGGGCTCTCAGTTCGTCGAGTCGTTGCTTGAGGGACTGGGGTGACATTTTTGACCACTGGCCATTGAGGGTCGAGACCGTCAACCAGGGCAAAATCCAGGGCTGGAAATCCTCAACTTGACGGGTCAAGGATTCGGCAAAAATCGGGAGCAGGGCATCGGTGAGCCTCTGACTCAGGCTTCGGTCGGCTATGCGCGACAGGGAGAATCGTTCCAAAAAATCGCTCCAGAAGCTCACCGCCAGGTCTTTCTGGAGTTCTCGATCGGAAATTCGGCCGCGATAGTCGATAGAGAGTGCTCCACGGACCAGAATGGTGATGCCCGGGAGGTTGGTGATAGGAAACGGATCGGTGAGCGTGCCCTCCGGTCTAACCAGGAAGGTGGCTCCCGGTGCTCCATTCTCCTTGGAGAATTCTTCCTTGACAACCCACCAAGTCACCGAGAGGTCCTGGTGCTGAAACTGGCCCTGGAGCAGGATGTCGGTTTTGGCGGGTGCAGCAGGGGTAGGCACGCCTTGAGTTTGAGTCTGCTCCAAGAGTTTGCTGAGTTCTCGCTTGAGCAAACTTGGGCCATTCAAGTTTTGTCGACCAAACTTTTGTTCTAAGAGCTTGTATTCTTCCGCGCTGGTGTAGAGTACCAGGGGACGTTGAGGCCAGGCAGGGACTTCCGTCCAAGCAGACCTGCTGTTAAAGGGTGCTAAGCCGCGTCCTTCCTCGAGTTCGATCCAGAGTTCCTCGAAACTGTAGAGTCGGCCGTTATTGTCGGCATCCCTACCCCAGAACATGGGAACGGCGATGAGAACACGGTTCAAGCTGGCTAAGCGATTGCGGGCTCGAACCACCTGGATCCGATTGGAGATCGCTCTTCTGAGAACGCAAAGATAGGGCTCATAGGACTCGTCGATAGGCGAATTGAGTTGCTGGAACGTTTCAAGGCACCACTCGGCAACGGCACCGATCAGGTCCCTGATGGCGTCTTTGGCTTGACGTTCGAGTTGCTGTCGAACACGATTGTCGACAATCTGAGAAAACGACAGATCCGGTTGAATCTCGTCGGACCAGACTAGGACTCGCACGCTGGGATATCGCAGGCCGTGGGAGGTGGAATTCATGGTCAGGCCATGCCAGATCCAAGTCACCTGGCCCGGCTCTCCGGGAAGGGTGGGATCAGCCGGCTGGGTGGGATCGGTGAGGAGAGCCAAGAGGGAGGGCTTGGCCTGGGAGTTCACTTCAATGGCTGCAGTGACCACCGAGTTCTCCAGGCTGCGGCGCAGGACCCCGAGGACTCGATGATGAGCGCCCACTAAGGTTTGACCAAGACTTTTGCCATTTAAGCTGAGGGCATCAGGACGGGGTAAGAGAAGGCGTTCTCGGAGTAGGCGCTCGTCGGAGCTTGTTCGACCCAGAATCCAATTGGCCATTCCCCCCAGAAATCGACGCCCTACTTGAGTTAAACTTCTCCGCTTAACCCAGATCTTGAGACCTGGATCGACAATCTGCTGGAGTGTGGAGAGGTTTTCTTTGAGCACCTCCCCCTTTCGCACCACGAGCTCGAATCGCCAAGGACCAAACTGGTCGGAACTCTCGATGGTCCAATCGATGTCTTGGAGTCGAAAACTGGTGAGCACCGCTACCGCCAGCAGTTTCAAGGCACCGTGGATCTTGCTGTGAGTGGAACCGAGCAGTTGGCTCCACAGGTCACGGAACGGTTCGCGATCCCACTCTTGGCTGCTCTGAAGTATTAGGTCGTCGGAATCCACGGTGAGATTCAAGGATTCCGTGCCTGCGGCTTCCAAGGCGGCGACCAGAAGTAGGAGGTAATGCTCCGGTTGGTTCAAGGCAAACTTCTGTAGCTTGCTCCTGGCCCTGCCGGCTTCGAGGGTGAAGGTTCCATCGGCCTGGCTTCGAGTGCCTGAGGCCGCCAGTTCGGCCAGGAGTTCGTCGAGTCCGGTGGAGCTCATTGCTTGTCCTGTGCTCCCAGTTCCGAGGGGATGATCCCATTGATCATGAGCCTTTGTCTGCCGTCCTTGATCTCGAGTTGCCCAAAGAGCCCAAACACCTCGGCCAGCAGAGCAGGGGTCAAAACTTTGGGAGTTGGCCCGGAGGCGGATGCGTTGCCGTTCTCCAAAACGATGAGCTGCTCGCAGAAATGAGCTGCCAGGTGAAGGTCGTGGATGGCTACCAGAATACCTAGATCCTTTGCGCTGCTGAGATATTCGAAGAGGGCCCAACTGGTTCGGAGGTCCAGATGGTTTGCGGGTTCGTCCAGGAGCAGCCAAGAGGCCTTTCCCAGGAGGGCCCGAGCTAAGCGGACGCGCTGTTTCTCTCCTCCGGATAGCTCTGACAGATGGCGACCAAAAAGAGTCCTCAGCCTTAGGAATGACAACTCATCGATCCGTTGGTCCCAACTTCGGCTATCTCTGCCCAGGGCCAAAGCTTGCTCGACACGGAAGTCCAAGGTGGCCTCTGCTTCTTGGGGGCAGACCCCCAACAGGCTCGCCAAGCTTCGGGAGGGGTGCTCTTGAAGTCCAAGGCGGTCCAAGTAAACGCACCCTTCCGACGGCACCAAATAGCCGTAGAGGAGCCGCAACAGAGTGCTCTTTCCACTCCCATTAGGGCCGATGATTCCGGTCACTGCTCCGGGTTCCAAAGAGAGATTGAGAGGTCCAAGAATCCGGTTACTCTTGCGCTCGAAGACTAATTCGGTGAGACAGAATTGCACTTTTCTACCTCCCTCGGTTGAGATGATACAAGAAGTATGGTGCTCCCAGAACCGCGGTGATCAGTCCTACCGGGATCTCTCGCGGGGAGATAATGGTCCGCGCCAAGGTGTCTGCAAGGAGGGTGAGAGTGGCGCCACCGAGCAGGCTCAGGGTCAAGAGGTGCCGGTGACTGACCCCGCAGAAGAGACGCGCCAGATGTGGGATCACCACTCCCACGAACCCGATCCCTCCTGCGGTGGCCACGGCCACGCCGACCATCACCGAGCAGAGAAAAAAGAGGTATCGTCGAAAGCGATGTGGCCGAAGGCCCAGAATGTGGGCCGACTCGTCTCCTGAGGCCAGCAAGTCGAGATCGTTGGAACGGCTCCACAGCAGTCCGGAGATCACCGCTAGGGCCAACACCGAAAGCACAGTGGCGGTGGGATCGAGATCGGCAAATCCTCCCATGAGCCAGAACAGAAGGCCGCGAGTTTTCTGACTGTCGGCCAGCGCAATGACCAGCCCAGTGACCGCAGAGAGCAAGTAGGTGAGGGCAAAGCCCGATATGAGCAGGTGATGATCCGAGAATGTGCCGTTGCGGTAGGCGATGCGGTCGAGAAAAAGCAGTCCCAGGAGAGCAAAGACAACCGAGAAGGCAAATCGAAGGTCGTTCCAACCTAGAGCTAGTGCCAGAGCTGCCCCGGTGGCTGCCGAGGAGCTTACGCCGAGCAGAAAGGGATCGGCCAACGGGTTTCTGAGCATGGTTTGTAGGGTGGCCCCAACTATGGCCAGCCCTGCGCCGACTGCGGCAGCGGTGAGAACCCGAGGAAACCGGATTTGCCAGAAGACCGCCTTGGAAAGGAGAGTGTCGGCATCGGACGAGGCTGGGGAGAACAGGTGAGCCCAGCCGATCTCGGCTGAGCCGAAGGCTAGCCCGGTGGCACAGGCGAGCAAAAAGCAGCCGCCCCAGAGCGGCAAAGCGTTCCGCACGCCCTAGTCGACAGCGCCCCAACTACCGCGGCACTCAGTTAATGCGAACTGGAGCAGACGGGCGTGAAACTCTCTTTCGTCGTCGTCGGTGATCTCCTCGCGCTCACGGTTGAGTAGACTCATCATGGATGAGATAAAGAATACCGTGTCCGAGCGTCGACGCAGGGGATTCTCCACGAGTTTTTTGACTAGGGGATGGTTCAGAAACAACTGTAGGCGTTCTTGCTCTGCGTCTAAGGCTACAGGGTGGGCTCCGTTGCTCTCCACTAGGTCGATTTGTCCACTCAGACGCAGCAAGGCCTTGCCGGCCTTGCCAGAGTCCTGACAAAGGTGTTCAAGGTCGGAGCGCAATTGTCGTAGAAAAATTCCGGACTGTCTAGACATCTTGATTCCAGGTTCTCGCGAGTTTCCAAAACTCCTCGACACTCAGAGTCTCCGGTCGGCGGGTAGGTTCGATGTCGGCTCTTCTGAGAGATCGTGCACATTCGGGATGGAGGGTCTTCAAGGAGGTTCCCAACTGCTTGCGCCTGGCTCGAAAAGCGGTGTGCACTAATTTCTCATAGAGTGCCGCGGTGTCGGAGCCCTGGGGCCCTCTAGGAGTGGGAGTGATCCGAATGACTGCAGATTGGACCTTAGGGGGTGGAGCGAAGGCGCTGGGAGGCACGGTGAAAAGAAGCTCGGCCCGGTAATTGAGCCCCACAAAGTAGGTGAGCGCTCCAGAGCATCGATGCCCCGGGGAACAGACCCTCTTGGCGACCTCTTCTTGCATCATCAATACGGCCTTGTCGAAATGGAGAAGGTCTTGCCAACAAAGCCGCTCTAAGATGGGGGCCGTGATGTAGTAAGGCAAGTTGGCCACTACCGTCAAAGGAAATTCCTTGGCACTAAGGTCCTTGGGGAAAGCCTCGACTTTGAGAAAGTCACCGCGATGAACCTTGAGGTTGGCAACGTTTTCGGCCTCGAGGCGATCCGCCAGATGGGGGTCGATCTCAAAAGCGTGGACCGTCCGTGCCTTCTCAGCTAGAGGAAATGTCAGCACCCCTTCCCCCGGGCCGATTTCCAAGATTGTGTCCTCAGCTTGAGGCTTCACCTCATCGATGATTCGAGAGAGAACCGAGGCGGAACGCAGGAAGTGTTGTCCCCATTTTTGACTCATTGTTGCTTCGCCCATTCCTGCAGGCTTTCACCCTACCCTTTATGGGCAGGACAGAACCGATCAATACCACAGTTGGTTAAAGGGGGATCGAACGGGTTTGCTTCAACATCATTTGGGATACAGTCCCAGAGAGTCACCGCAAGATCGAAGTGTCCCCGGGGGGCCTGAGAGAGGTACCATGTCACAAGTAGGTTTGCCAACACCGACGAAAGAGTCGTCGCCTTGGATTCGAAAGGTTCCGAGCCCCGGCCGCTTTCTATTTTGGAATCTTTTTTGGTGGTCGGTAGGTGGGGCTGCGCTGGTGGCAGGTGTGCTGTACACGGAACATGTGGTCAAACCGGTGGCCGAAGCTGGTGGAACTTCCTACAATCCGTTGGTGGTCTTTGAGTCCCAAGAGGCCGGGAAGCGTGTTTTCGGGACCGCTGAGCGAATGAATATTCTGGTGCTTGGTCTCGATTACAACTACGACGAAAAAGGCATCCTATATACCACCGGGGCTCGCTCCGACACCATGATGGTCTTGTCTTTGTCCCGGCAGGCGGAGTTCCTCAATGTCGTCAGTATACCGAGAGATACGGTGGTCTATATCGGAGATGGATACGGCTATGACAAGATCAACACGGCCTACACCTATGGTGGAGCTGAGCAGGCGATAGCCACCGTCTCGGATTTCTTGGACATACCGATCCATCGATTCATCACCGTTCGAGCTTACAGTGCGGTGGCCATCGTGGATGCTCTCGGGGGGCTACCTATAGATGTTGAAAAGGACATGGACTACGACGATAACTGGGGCAATCTGCACATTCACTTGAAGAAGGGTCCTCAAGTTCTCAACGGTGAAGACGCGGTGGGTTATGCCCGTTTTCGGATGGATGAAGAGGGAGACAGGGGCAGAATCCGGAGACAACAGCAAGTTGTTCGCGCCCTAGGCCGGAAGCTTAAGGAGCCCGCGCTGCTGTCTAGGCTCCCGGAACTTGCCCGCATTGCCAAAGAGAATCTCGACACCGATCTCAAGGTGCTGGAGATGATCGATTTGGCAAACCTTTACAGCTCGTTTGACTTTTCCAAGATGCGAAGCGGCACCATTGTTGGCGATGACGCCATGGATCCGAATGGGATCTCATTTATCGAACCTTACGCACCCGAGAACGAACGCACGGTTCGTCGATTGCTCAAGAGTCTTGATTGGCTGTCAAAGGATGATTTGCGAATCAAGATCCTCTACCGAAGAGCCGGATCTGGGGTGGCCTATGAACTCTCGGATCGCTTCTATGATGCCGGCTTTCGCGGAGCCGTGGTCGAGGCCGCTGATTACGATGACCCCCGCTTCTCAGAGCAGACAAGAATCGTTTGGTATCAAGAGATTCCTAGGCTCAAGAGCGTGGTCTCAAGTGTCATCCCGGTGGCGGAAACCCGAAGCGGCAAGCCGGTTGACGGACAAGACAACGACCTGGTGATCTTGCTCGGTGATGGCGAAGTAGGGGGTTGGAATCCTCTCCCCCAGGAGCTTGTGGATCACTCGAGCCGGAGTCGAAGTCGCGATGAAGGTCGAAGATCGCGAAGAAACTCCGGGAGCGGCTGGCATACTCAACCGGCTTACTCACCTCCCGCGTATCACTCTGATCCGGTCGAGACTCAAGACGTCCCCGAAGAGGACGTCACTCTAGAATCCTATCCTCGGTCTATGTCGAATATCGAAGAAAACGAGGAGCAATCGGGCACGGATTTCGACATGCCCTCCTTCGAAGAGCCGGATTTTTCGGAGTCTCAGAGCGTGTGGTCCGAGCCGATGGAAGATCAAGGCGGTTCCGATGCTCCCAGTTTGGAGTATGAGGAGCCGCCTTTGCCCCGACCGGTGGAAATCGATCTCGATAGTTCGGGTCCTTCAGAAGATTTTGAATAAGGTTGGGCCAGGCCGGCCGGCAACGCCTCTACGGCTCGGCATTAAGTGATTTTCGCCTCCACGAAACGCAAGGCCTGATCGATCTTTTGGCGGTCGAAGTGGTTTGTGAGATCCCCTCGGGTTCTCTCTAGACATCCCCGGGCGACATCAGTGGAACGGCGCAGGCCACGAGTGATAGCATCGGGGAAATCCATGGATATGAGAACATAATAGATCTCATCCATAACATCCAACAAGTGTTCCGACTCCGAAAGGTCTCCGGCCCTAATTCGGTCCAGAATGTAGCGCCTCATTTCGCCCACGGCTTCAGCCAAGCCATTCAGGTAGGGGGCGAATTCCAAGCCTAGGTCTCTGGGCTCGGGGAGAGGCTTCTTCTCGATGAGGGCCTGAGTGATTCGAGCCTCAGCGTATTCCTTCTGAGCATCTTGGAGAAAACCCGCATAGTACACCGATGGGTAGTCTTGAAGCTCAGCCTGAGCCTGAGTCAGCAGTTCGCGAGCCTTGCGCAACAAGGTCTCTGCATCCTCGAATTGCCTTCGATGGATAGCGCGAATACCCAAACTGGAGAACTTGATCACCTTTCGGTGCAAGGCCAAACCGACGTCTCGAGCTTTGTCGACCTGTTCAAAGTGATCTGAAATCAGATTGGCAATGGGTTCAAGTTGAGCCTGGAGGTGAGTGCTGCGACTGTTTGCGAGGGTCATACGTTATATTTACCCGCCAAGTCAAGGACCAACCCTCCTTGTTCGGTCCCCGACAAGCTCTGCTGCCGTGGAGGGTAATAAAGCACGCTTCTCCAACTAAAACTTATGGAGTCCATAGGTTGGGTGATAGCGCTAGTTTTTTCCTTGATTCATGCCGTAGGGCTTCTTTCTGCCACCCACGCAATTCTCAATTGTCGCACCACCTCGGGAGCCATCGCTTGGTCGGTCTCGCTGGTAACTTTTCCCTATCTCACCCTCCCGTTCTATTGGGTTCTCAGTCGGGAGAAATTCAATGGATATGTGAAGCTCCTCAGGGCCAACACTTTGTCGCATCACCGATACCGAGAAGTCGAGACTTTCCTCGAGGGCATCAACTCTTATCGAAGTGCAGACGAAGAGCCGGGGCTTGCCACCTCCGACCGTCTGGTCTTGGAGCGCTTAGCTCACCTTCCGTTCACCGTGGGGAATAGAGTAGAGCTCTTGATAGACGGGGAAGCGACCTTCGAGGCGCTCTTCAAGGCTATCGATGAAGCGCAACAATACATTTTGTTGCTGTTCTACATTGTGGCCGACGACCACATAGGACGTCGGCTGAAGGACCATCTCGAAGCGGCTGCCGACAGAGGGGTGGAGATCTATTTTCTCTACGATGAGCTAGGCTCCATCGGAACTTTGAGTCAGACCTACGTCGACGAGCTCAAGAGCCACGGCGTCGAGATTCACCCCTTTTCCACCACCCGAGGCCCATTCAATACCTTTCAGGTGAATTTTCGAAACCATCGCAAGATCACCGTCGTGGACGGTCACTGCGCTCTGGTTGGAGGGTTTAATGTGCAAGATGATTCTCTGGGTCGGAATTCGTATTACGGAAATTGGCGGGACACTCATCTCTACCTCGAGGGTCCGGTGGTGCAAAATGTGCAACTCGTTTGGGCCGAGGACTACTATTGGGCCACCGCCAGCCTTCCCAAACTGCAGTGGAAACCGAAGCCGGCAGTCGGTGCTAACCGGGAAGCCCTGTACGTTCCGACGGGCCCGGCCTCCGGCATGCCCAGCGGAGTCTTGTTCTTCGTGCATTGCATCAATCAGGCCCAGAGACGCCTTTGGTTGGCGAGCCCCTATTTTGTGCCTGACCCATCGGTGGTGGAGGCTTTGCTGTTGGCATCGCTGCGAGGTGTGGATGTCCGGATCATCCTACCGGAACGCTACGACCTCTTGGTCATGTATCTGGCGGCTTTTTCCTATTTTCCGGAGATCGAAGAGAGCGAGATTCGAATTTTCCGCTACCGTACAGGCCATCCCCATCAGAAGGTGATGCTCATCGATGAACGGATGGCCTGGGTCGGCTCTTCGAACGTCGATAATCGCTCCATGCGTCTGAACTTCGAGGGCAACTTGGTCTGCCGAGATAAGGGATTTTGCGCCGAAGTGGAAGAGATGCTCAAGTTGGACCTGAAGCGGAGTGTGGAGGTCGGCCCTGAAGACTATCACGGACGGGGCGTGACCTTCAAATTGGGAGTGAAGATCGCTCGACTCTTCTCTCCCATACTGTGAGGAAGGGTAAGGACTATCTTGATTGCTGAAACGGTTCGATTGTTCAGAAGTCTCACGGATCCATTCCGAAGAAGCACCTGGTGGCCGCGTCGCAAACCGGAAATTCAAGACGCACCGGGAGTGGTGCTAGTTTCGTTCTACGAAATCGATGGAAAGGCCAGGCGACGACTTCTCAGCCGGTATCTGCGGCACCGGAGACAGGCCCTCAAAGATGATGTGAGGCCTGAAGTGCTTCCCGAGACCTTCTTTCAAGTTGAAGGCAAGTTCGAGTTTTGTCTTCATCTCATGGTCTTTCTGTGGCGTACGCTGGCCTTTGCCCCCTCGCTTTCTCGAGGTGAACTGACTTGGGCTCGGCACCTTTGCGAATGCCAATCCATGGCGAGAGCTCAGCAGCAGCTGATGCAGGGAGAACCGGTGGTGCATCTCGGAGTATTGCGCAGTCACCGTTTGCGAGATGTTCTTCATTTGCAGAGGCTGGTTCGCCACCTCCCGGTGCGTCGCTACGAAATTTGGCTTGTCTTTCGATCTCGCCAGGAGGCCTATCTGCCGACCGAGTTGGCCTTGCCTGAAGAGCCGCTCACGGCCGGCGAACTGCGCAGGCTCGCTGAACTCAGGTGCCACCCTCATAAACAGGTGAGTGGGCTTCGCCAGCGCTTGCCTCCCGCGGGTGCCTTGCGGGTCATGAGTTACAATGTTCACTCCTGCATTGGTCTCGACGCTCGACATTCCATTAGGCGGATAGCCGAGGTTTTGCATAGCTACTCCCCCCACCTGGTGGCGCTTCAAGAAGTCGAGAACGGGTGTCGACGTTCGGGTTTTCGCGATCAGGTTGCAGAACTCGCTGACCTATGGCCTTCGGAAGCGGTATTCTTTCCCACCCTCGACCGCAATGGTGGAAAATATGGGATAGCGGTTTTGAGTCGTTGGCCAATCAAGGGCTGGACCGGTCGCATCCTCCCTCGAGCTCCCCGCCTGGTTGGTCAAGAAGAGCGAGCACTGTTGGTGGTCAAAGTGGAGGTACCGGAGTTGGGTGACTTGACGGTGATGAACACCCATTTGGGCCTTACGCCCCAAGAGCGAAGAGTGCAAGCTCTGGCCATCGAAGCGGTGCTCGAAGAATGCTCGGGACCCTTGCTGCTGATGGGGGATCTCAATTGCGCTCCCGACAGCCGGGTTTACCAGAGATTTCTAGAGCACCTCGAGCCGACTCAAGCTCGGCCCTTGCGAACCTGGTTTGGCAGCACTCCGCTGAGAGTACTCGACTATATCTTCTTTCGCGGCCCTCTTGAGGTGGAAAAGACCTTTGCTCCGGTGGACAGTCTGACCAGAGTCGCTTCCGATCATCTCCCCTTGATCACCGATTTTCAGGCCTTGGCGAAAGAGTGCCCTACGGGAGATCCGGTTCGTTCAACATAGCATCCATGGCAGACGGGTGAATAGCAGGCATCGTCACCCAGCAGAACCTGCGGTCCGTCTATAAGTGCTTTGCCCTGAGAGTCGTGCCGGAGGTTGAAGACCGCTTTTCTATTGCAGAACATACACGTTGTCTTGACCTCTTCGATGGCGTCGGCTAATTCCAAGAGCCTGCGAGCCCCAGGAAAAAGCCTGGTGCGAAAATCAGTTCTCAGGCCGTAGGCGATAACCGGCACATCGAAGCGGTGGGTCAACTCTCGAAGGCGCTCCACAACGGTCTCACTGAGAAACTGTCCTTCGTCGACTAAGACACAGTGCAGGCCCTGGAAGATCTCTGCAGGGAAGACAGTGTGGTCGTCCACCAAGAGGTCGGCTTCGTAGGAGAGACCGGCCCTGGACTTCACGGTCTGGGCCCCGAATCGATCATCAGTCCTCGGTTTGATCAGCAAGACCTTTTTTCCCTGGAGTTCGTAATTGTGGCGGACAGCCAGCAGATTCAAGGTCTTGGCGCTACCCATAGCGCCATATCGAAAGTAGAGCTTAGCCATGGGTCGATGAGCCTTGGTGTTCTGGGTGCTCCTTGAGGAAGGTACGCAGGAGGGCGGTGAAGAGTCGCGGGATCCTCTCCATGACCTCGGGCTGCTCCACAAAGGCCACCCGGAACTGAGTGCGCCCTGGGTTTTGAGCCAAGACGGTTTCTCCGTAAAAACCTTCCATAGGGGCCACCAGCAAAGTCAGGCTTTGCCCGTCGACTTCGGCTTTTCCCTCGGTGGCGCACCATAGGACGAACTCCATGGCGGTGAAAGAGGGCGCGACCATTGGGCCGACGTCGATCACGCAATAGAGAGAGGCCTCTGGTTTCGAGACCACAGCTTCGGGAAGTTCGCCTCTCATCTGCTGATAAAAGGCCAGCATCATGTCTCGGTAGTAGGAGCGTTGACTCTGAAACCACTGCTGCAGCTCAGGGAGAGATTCCTGAGCCAGGCTGGCAAGGAGAGCCTGGCCAAGGCTGCTGGGACACAGAGAAGCGGTGTTCTCGGCCACGCATTGGACATGGAGTTGCCGGTTGTCGGTGACCAGGGCCCCGATCCTTATTCCGCAAGCGTTCCAAACCTTTGAGGCGGTTTCGATGCCGATTCTCCGGCCCACGATGCCCGGCACCTCAGCGTCGGTGAGTGCCCAGACCGAAGGGGTCGCCTCTTCGGTGTAGTGGAGCTCTCGGTAAGCTTCATCAGACACCAGCCAGCAGTTGTACTCCACGCAGAGCCGGGCGATAGGTAAGAGATCGGCTTTTCGGTACAGGGCCCCGGTGGGATTGTCGAAGGGGATCACCACCACGGCTCCCGGACGGTGGGTGGCAAAAGCTTGCTCGAGGGTCTCGTAAGAGGGCATGGGGAAGGCGCCTTCGGGCGTCAATTCTCGACGCACCGAGACCACTTTTCTACCCAATCGTTCGGCGAAAGCCAAATAGTTGGTGTAGCAGGCATCGATCAGAAGCAGGGGACGATCTTCGGTTCCGGCTGCGCCACAGCAAGCCAAGATCATGAGCTCCATAGCTTGAGACCCGCCGTCGGTGATCTGAATATGAAGGGGCGGCGCTCGGTCTGGGAGGGAACCGCCTAGAGAAGCTTCGATGATCTTGCGCACCGCAGCTCTGGCTTGATCGGTGCCGACGGTGGGAGTGTAGCGAACGACTCCGTCGGAGAATTCTCCACCGGGTTGTCCCAGGCTGGCTAGACGTCTGTGCATGGCTGGGTGCATCGGGAGGGAGACATTGCCGATCGCCACATTGATGGCCTCGGTTTGGTCGTTTCGCTCGGCGAACTTGATGCTCGCAACTCGAATAGCAGAGGGTTGTCGGCTGGCCATGTGGGCCGAGAGCTGGGGGGTTGCCAAAGTTTCCATTCCGGCCGATTCTTCTTCTCCAAGCAGGCTCCTGGCTCCAGTCTCCTAGAAATTTGCTGGGATTCGCACGGTGGGAGGCTGGCCGGAAGTGATCCATTTCTTCAAGAGCAATTCGCGCTCCTCGAGTTGCTCAAGAGTGCAGCGACTCTGGCCGTCCACACCTTGAAGGCTGTTCAGTCGAGCATGGATCTTGGCGTAGGGAACCTTGTGAGTGCGATAGAGATCGTTGATTAAGGAAGCCAAGATTCCGCCGCGCTTTCGAACGTCACGCTTGCGCTCTGACAGCAAAACGTCCCGGCCCAGGCGCGAAGGTTCACTGGTCTCCGGCTTGGGTTGAGTCGAAGGGACCTCGACTAGGTCGGTGGCGAAGTCAAAGAGGGTCTGCCCTCCATCCTCGATCAAGGTCGGGGTTTCCACCACTCCTGCCCGCTCTCCGACCGCAGCCAAGAAACGGTACGAAAGCTCCGGATCGTCGGGTTCGTCTCGTTCAACTCTCAGATTCTCAAGCCCCAAATCCTGATCCGTTTGATAAGGTTTTGCGATGGCGTGTCGTCTCTCTGAGGTCATGCAGGCGGCAAACTCCACCAATCGAGGGAGCGAGGGGATATAAAGGTAGCCGCTTTGATCTTCCAAGCCGTCTACCAAGCGCACCAGGCGGCCGGCTGCCTGGCGGAAGAACATTTCGGTCTGAACGGGAGAAAGGTAGACCCCCACTCTCAGGCGCGGTATGTCGACGCCTTCGGAGACCATCTTGACTGACACCAGCCAAGGGGAGTCGCTCTCGCGAAATCGCCGAATCCGATCCCCTGCGTCTTTGTCATCGTTGGTCACCGTTATGGGCCTTTTTCCGCTCAGGCGCGCGAGGGTGTCGGCTAGGAGCTTGACGTTGGCCACGTCTCTGCCAAAGACGATTCCACCAGCCTGGGGATGCTCGGTGCGGAGAGCCATCAAGTGTTGATGTGCCTCCAAGAGCAATTGCTGTACGAAATCCCCTTCTGGGGCTAGGGCGGTGCGAAGTCTGTCGGCATCGAGTTGTCCCCCGAGTCGGGCCATGAGGTCCGCGCGAAAAATCTCTCCGTCTCGTTCCCATTGAAAATCCCCATCGTGGTGTGGGAAATAGAGCGGGGCGCAATATCCGTCGCGTAAGGCCTCTCCATAGCCGTAGGAATAATCCGAGACCGACACTCCATAGGTTCCGGCCGAGTAGCTGACAAAAGGAATGGGAGAGCCGTCGCTGCGAAATGGGGTCCCACTGAGCAGTAGTCTACGATGAGCTTGCCCATAAACCAGTCTTAGGGCGTCTCCCCAGGTTTTTTGGTCGCCCGCGTGATGGATTTCATCGAGAATGACCAAACGCTTCGGGTCCTTGCTGCAAGTCAACGCCCCCGGGCTCATTCCCAGCCTTTGGTAAGTGAACACCCGACCTACGCAGTCGGCAGATTCCCGGTCGTTCTCCTGGTCTAAATGCAGTCCCCAGTTGGCCATCTCTTGAGCCCACTGCCGACAAATGTGGACGGAAGGTCCCACCACGTCGACTCGATCCACGGCCCCTCGGCGCAGTTCATTCATGGCGAGCATGACGGCAAACTTAGTTTTGCCGGCACCGGGGCAAGCGTCAACCAAAAAGTTTGGCTGATCGCTTTGCAGGAACTTGGCATAGGCGGCGCGCGCCCAGGCCCGAGGTTGAAATCCTTTAAGTACGTGAAGGGGCATAAATCTTTTGGTTTGCGTTCAGGGAAAGGCGACTAAACTTGATTGGGAGAGTTCAGAAGAGTTGGCGCCAGGGACACCCATTCCTGTTGAAAATTATGCAAGATTTGCCGCGCTTGCTCTAGGTCTGTGCCTTTGGGTCTACCCACCAGTCGACCACCCCAGGAGAAGAGTCCAGCCGAAAAACTCAGAAGTTCCAGACGAATCAGGCTTTCCTCCACCGATTGAAGATGTCCCTGGTCCAAGCAGACCTTGAGGGTCGACAAGCAGGAGTGAATCTCTTGGAGAAACTTCTTGGGCCAACCGGCCAGCTCTCGATGTCCGGCGTAGCGAAATCGTGTTCGCAACTCTGGGGTGCAGCATACTTCCTCCCATAGGCACAACCGCTGAGCAAGCTGAGTTCGGTCGATGGGCTTAGTGACCAGATCGTCCATGCCTGCTTCCAAGCATCGGCGTCGGAGTTCCGGCGCCAAGTGGGCCGTGACGGCAAGAATCGGAACCCACTCGGTCCCTTGCTGAGCAGCTTCGTAGGCTCTGATCTGCCGCGTAGCTTGGAAGCCATCCAATTCGGGCATTTCGATGTCCATCAAGATGACTCGTGGACGAGACCTCTGAAAGTTTTGCACAACCTCCAGGCCTGAGTCGGCGAAGGTCGCCTGGTAGCCCCAACTTTCCGACATCCGTTGGACCACCAGTCTGTTGATCTCGTGGTCTTCCGCAATGAGAATTTGTGAGCCTTCAGGGGGTCTGGGGTATTCTTGAGACTCGATTGAGGGCGGTTCGCAGGACGGAGACAGTTGAGCGAAAGCCTGCTTCAGTTGGCGTCTCAGTAGGGGCCGCAACCTCAATTGAGCCTGGGGAGGGAAACCTTCAGACCGTTGGGCCAGTTCTCCCTGGGTGATCAAGCGGATGGTGGGAACCTCCAATTGGGGATGATCTTGGTCGGTGATCTGGAGATGGCAGGTTTGGGGAATCTCACCCATGGTGGCTCCCCAGGTCGTAATGAGCTTGGCCAGATAGGCTCGGTGGCGCGGCTGAGAATCGCGCAGCAGGATGATCCGTCCGCTCCACTCAGGAGGCTCGAAGTGAGCAAGAAACTTGAGCGGCAGTCGGCAGGTGAAGCGGCTCCCAATCCCAGGCTTGCTTTCCACAGCCAAGTAACCTTGCATCTGGTCGGTGAGAGCTTTACAGATGGTCAAGCCAAGTCCCGTACCACCGAACTGTCGGGTTGTGCTTCGATCGGCCTGAGTAAAAGGCTCGAAAATCAGTTCAAGCTTGTCTTCCGGGATTCCGATCCCTGAATCGGTGACGGACAGGTCTAGACCTTCGTGGCCTGGGACCACGGAAACACCGAGCTTTACGAATCCGGCCTCGGTGAACTTGATGGCGTTACCTAAGAGGTTGATCAGGATCTGCTTGACTCTGGTGGAGTCGCCTTGGAGTTTCTCGGGAACGTCAGAGTCGATCTCGACCACCAATTCTATGTTCCGCTCTTGGGCGGTATAATGGACGGTAGCCAGGGCTGAGTCCACCATCTCTTCGAGGTCGAAAGGATGGGAGTCGATCTCAACTTTTCCCGATTCAAGTTTCGTGAAATCGAGGATTCCGTTAACCAGTGTGGTCAACGAGTGGGCGGACTTGCCGATCTGTTGGAGTCGAAGCTTGACCGAGGGGATGCTGGCCGAGCGAAGTAAATCTTCAGAAAGACCTAGAATTCCGTTCAGCGGAGTCCTGAGTTCATGACTCATACTGGCTAGGAAAAGGCTCTTTGCTTGGGTTGCTCGTTCGGCTTGCTGCCGAGCAAGCTCAGCCTCCTGGGTGCGAGACTCAACTCGAGACTCAAGCTCGTCATTGACTTCCTCGAGGGCATCAAAATATCGGGTTCGTTCCAGAGCGGTCGCGGCCAGATCGCCGATGATCTCCAGCATCTTGAGATCTGGCTGAGTGAAAGCGTTGGAGAGGCGATTGTCGAGATACAGCAGGCCAAGAGTCGATTGGCGTCCCGACAAAGGCACGCACATGATCGATCGGATCCCTTCCACTTGGATGGAATCGACCTGGGCGAAATCGTCGCTCGATTTGGCGTCCACTGCTGCAAAGGGATGGCGATCTCTCCAGACTTGCTCGATGACCGTACTGGAGAAAGAGAACTCGGACTCCCGATCGGAACTCCGGTCGACAAACAGCGTTAAGACGGGTGGTCGGTTATCATGGCTGAGAAAAAGGGCCCCTCTTTCGGCCTCGAGGGCTTCAACTACGGTGTTGAGCACGGCTTGAAGAGTGTTCTCGAAGGAGTCGGGGGTGTTGATACTCTTCCCCACCAACCAGAGGAGCTCCAGCCTTTCTAAATCTTCAGGCTTTAAGTTTTTGA
The DNA here is from genome assembly GCA_050486105.1 of Vulcanimicrobiota bacterium. GTDB lineage: Bacteria > Vulcanimicrobiota > Xenobia > Xenobiales > JADMJV01 > JAEXNA01. The sequence continues at coordinate 7,526 of JBJHCR010000021.1, read as the reverse complement.
GAGACCGCTGGAGCACTGATTGGGGATTCTGCGATTGGGCTTCAGGTCCTGTCAATCTCATTGGTTAGGAGACTTCGACCTACACAACGCCAGGTGTTCTGATCCTTTTGCCAGCTTGACCTGATTATGACTTGAGTGCCGTCGTTGCCCTGTCTGGCGCGACTCCGCACCAGAATGCTCAAGGCGTTTGGGGTCTCGGGCGAGTGCAAAATTTCTGCTCGGGCTGAAGCCTGAGAGGAGGTCAGCCTCACCGCCCTCCAGGTTCCGCTTGGTGGAATGTTTTGGGGGTTTTCGACGATCAGGGACTCGGTCATCAGCAGAGCGCTTTCGGCGGCATACAGGGCGGAGATTCTGGTCTGGTCCTGTTGGACTTTTCTCTGACCTTCCGCGGCTTCGGCGGCCTGACCCAAATAGCCAATGGTAACCACCGAGACCAGGATCGAGACCAGCAGCACAAGATAGCCGGCCGAGGAGCGTAAACATTGAGGTCTCATCCTTTAACGAAATCCTCTCTTGGTGGCCATTGTCTGAGTCCGGACAATTCCTCGGTCCGGCCATCTGAGCTCTATATAGCCAGGTTGAATCTGGAATTCGAGTCCCGAGACCCGACCCAATTTCTGGATTTGCGGACCTTCCTCTTCGGATTCCTGGCTCAGGTCCGAAACCTGTCGATAGACATCTCCAGAGATTGGGCGGATCTCGTAGAGAATCCGAGCGCTACCCCCCGGGGAATCATCAAAAATAGCCAGAGTAAAACTATCGGTGGATTCGCTAGTCGGCTGAGGCTCCGAAGCCAGATTGAGCAAATCCGATTCTAGAGCCTCGAGGACAGGCTCGACTTGAGAATACGGTCCTCGAAAATCTCGGGACTCAAGAGTCACCGCGGCAAAAGCCGCGAATAGGAAGATCAATCCGGAAACCACGCCAAGCAAAGACCCTAGGAGGGAGACACCAACAGTCCTCAGGCTCTCCCAATCAATGTTTGCGGACATAGCGCTCCAAGACGACGGGAGGGTGGTCATCTGACCAGGATACGTTGACCTGAACTAAAGAAAAGTTCTCATGTTCGCCTAGGGGCTCCACGGTTATGGTCCGGCTGAGAACTAGGACCGTACCTGGACGGCTTCCTGGAAAAGTGAAAGCCCGCTGCAATTCGGGAAAATCTTCGGCTCGCTCGGCAGCGATAGCCTGTTCCATACCTTCCCGAGCCACCACCAAGGCTTGACGGTTCTGGCTTGAGGAATTGGCCCAATCAGCAGCGGAACTCAACACGGCAACGTTGGCCAACATAAGCAAGAAGAGGATTCCCATGCTCACCAGAAACTCGCTCAGAAGGTGGCCGGCACCGTGCGAGCACCGTCGGCAGAGCACAGAGCGGGGTCCTCTCTTGAAACGGCCTCGAGACAAGACTATTTTGAGCCCCAAACGCATGCTCGGAAGGTTCTCCTGAAAGCGCCGTCCTCCTTGTCCCGATTGAACCCACCTTGGCTTGCAGGTGGCGCAACCACGGCAGGGATGACTTGGGCACAGCAGAACCAAACGACCATGTCAAAGTCTCTGTCGGACGATCTTCCAGTGGTGCTCGGGGGAAACCCCGTTTTTTCTCCTTCGTTGCCCTTGGCGGCACCTCGACTTCCCAAACGTGATTCCGTGCTGGAAGCTATGTCCAGAATCCTGGACACTGGCCAATTGACCAAAGGACCGGAGCTTCGACTATTCGAGGAAGAATCGGCCGCTAGGCTGGAGGTCAGCCACGCGGTGGGTGTTTCATCGTGCACTTCAGGACTCATGCTTTGCTTGCAGGCTCTGAAGCGACGGGTGCAAGGAACCTCGAAAACTCTGGTCGCGGTGCCATCCTACACCTTTATGGCAAGCGTCGCAGCCATCATTTGGGCGGGATTCGAGCCCTACTTTCTCGAGGTCGACCAGAACTCCATGAATCTTTGCCTTGGAGACCTTGAGGAGGCCCTCTCTGAGCCCAAATTGGCCGGAGTTCTTGCAGTGCACTGCTTTGGCAATCCCTTGCCCAGTGAAACTCTAGAGAACCTTTGCGGGCGATTTAGAGTCCCTATCATCTACGATGCGGCCCACGCCTTTGGTTCTCTGGAAAATGGGCGACCGATCGGCGGTCAGGGCTGGTGTCAGGTGTTTTCACTTACCCCCACCAAGATGGTGGTGGCTGGAGAGGGAGGCCTGATCACTACCGAGGACTCCGAGTTGGCACGGGAACTGGTTTTGGCTAGAGAATACGGCAATGACGGCTCCTACGGCTCGGTCTTTGCCGGAATGAATGCCAGGATGTCAGAGTTTCACGCTTGTTTGGCCCGTGGTTCTTTGACTCTCTTGGACGAAGTGGTGGCTCACCGCAATGAGATGGCTTGCTCTCTCAATGGGGCACTCTCATCGCTGTCCGGAGTGTCGTTTCAGCAGATAAGTCAGGATTGTCGATCGACCTACAAGGATTTCACCATTAAGATCGATGCCGGCAGTTTCGGCTGCTCTAGGGACACTCTAGCCTGGGCGCTCCAGGAAGAAGGGGTGCCCAGCAGGGCGTACTTCTCTCCTCCCTGCCACACCCACCAGGCTTACTGCGGATACTCCACTCGACCGCTACCCAGGACCGATATGCTGTCGTCCCAATGTTTGTCTATTCCGGTCCTGGAGGCTGATACCGTGGGACCTTTGGCCGTGGCTTTTTCCAAGATTCAGCGCCACGCTTCCGAGTTGGTGCGCCACCAAAGGGAAGAGCCGACAAGTGTATGAGCAGCTGCAATCGATCTACCGGACCCACTCTTCTGAGGTGGATTCCCTGGTGTTCGCCCCTCCTGTGGTTCACGTCTACAACCCTTTAGACTACGCTTGGGAAACCTATGGTCGCTACTTAGAGGGCTTTGTATCCGGACCTTCGGGGCGGACGTTGTTGCTGGGCATGAACCCTGGTCCATGGGGAATGGCCCAGACCGGGGTTCCCTTTGGTGAGGTCTCAGTCGTTCGCGACTGGCTCCGTCTTTCGGGTGCGGTAAAGCAACCCCGAAAAACCCATCCCGCTCGGCCCATTTTGGGGTTCGATTGCCGCCGAAGCGAGGTTTCTGGCAGGAGGCTATGGGGTCTCTTTAGAGACTATTTCAGTTGTGCCCAAGCCTTTCAACAAGAGTTCTTGGTGCTGAACTATTGCCCTTTAATATTCTTGGAAGAAGGTGGCAGGAATCGAACGCCTGATCGCCTGCCGAGAAACGAGAGAGAGGCCTTGTTTCACGCTTGCAATCGATGTCTTGTTCGAGTTCTCGACCTTTTGAGGCCAGCTAAAGCCTTCGGGGTGGGACGTTTTGCCACCGAACGCCTGGAGGAACTTCAGAGAACGGAGGGACTCAATTTTTCTGTAGAAAACGTGCCCCACCCATCGCCTGCCAATCCCCAGGCAAATCGTGACTGGGCCGCAAGCGTGGCCCCTATCTTAGGTCTGGAGAAGAGAACCCCATGATTTGTACCGCCGTTTTCGAGTTCCTTAAGAGAAGATCGGCACCCTTGTTGTTGGCAGTGCTGCTGCTGGGTCAAGCGGTTTGGGCCCTTCCTTTTTCCGAGCTGCCCGAGGAGGCAAGACAGTTGATCCTAGTGGACTCAGAGAGTTGGGATGCCCCGGTGGCTCGCATGAGATGTTATCAACGCAGCAGTGACGCCGACCCTTGGCAGCAGGTTTGGGAACCGATTACAGTCAATCTGGGACGCTCGGGTTTGGGCTGGGGGAAGAGCGACCTGATGTCCGACGACAAGCCGGATGGGCCAAGAAAACGGGAAGGCGATGGGCGTGCGCCCGCTGGTCTTTTTTGGATCCTCAGCGCCTTCGGCCATCCATCGACTCCTCCGGGATATTCTCCGGAAAACCTTCCTTTTCTCATCTTGGAAGAGCAGCAGTGCGTCGATGATCCCGATCATGCCTTGTACAATCAGGTGGTGGATCCTAAAGAGGTGGGTGGAGTGACTTGGAGATCGGCTGAGACGATGAAGATTCCGCTCTACCGTTTAGGTTTGGTGGTGGGTCATAATTGTCCCTCAGCAGAAGCCGGCCTAGGGTCGTGCATATTTTTTCATCTCGAGAGAAGCCCAGGCAGTCCCACCGCAGGTTGCACTTCCATGAGTGAAGAGAATATGGCTCAACTTCTGCTTTGGCTTAAGACTGAGGCTCGCCCGGTGCTGATTCAGTTGCCCAAAGACCTGATCCCCAAGGTGCCTGGATTATTCTGACAGCCCCAAGGTGAGGCTCCTGGCCATTTGGTTGAAAATAGGAACTGCGGTGAAGCTCTCTTGGGCTTCCGTGGTGGCGTGAAGGACCAGCAGGCGCTGGGCCGAGAGTTCCCCTGGCAAGGCCAGGTAAAGCCGATAAAAAAGCCGATCGACCCCGTCGGCCCCACGGGTTTCGTAGACCCATTTGTGACCTCGGCAACCGTGGAGCGTCAGAGCTTCATTCACTGAGAGTTTGGCACCCAGAACAACTACCAGATGATAAGTCTGCCTCCGGATCAAGTCTTCCCAGTTTCCCTGGAGTGGGTAAGTGGAGAAAGTGGCTTGACCTTGGAGTTGGGCCTCAAAATTGGATTGGAGGTGAAGTCGGTCATTGACCCTGGAACCTTCGGCCTTGAAGGACTCCCAATTTCCAGGAGCTTGAACAGATATACCTAATCCCTCGAAACTATAGCGCTGCCCACAGGGTTCGACCGTTTGGGCCAGGACCACGATGCTGTTTGCAGCGATCAAGCTGAACAATAGGAAGGGGCCCAGGCTAAGCGCCCGAAAGGCCCGAAAATTGGTGGTGAGGATGATAGAGTTTCGCATGCATAGACCCTTTCAGCGACTGTATGAGTGCGGAGGCTTGCTGCGTACTTGTCGACACTTGGCCTCGCTGGCCCTGCTGCAGGTGCTGTTGATCACCCCGTGCTCAGGGCAATCCGCCAGTGTTGATTACCGACCCATGGTAGGGACCAATCGACTGCACACGGTCAGGGCCGGGGAAGATCTCTTGTCGATAGCTCGGCGTTATCAGTTAGCCGTCGACCATCTGGCATTTGCCAACGGATACTCCCCCCTTGCAGTGGAGATCGATCCGGGAACTGAGTTGGTCATCCCTCTGCAGAGGATCCTGCCTAAAGATCCCCCGGCCAACGGGATCGTCTTGAACTTGCCAGAACGGGGGCTGTACTTTTTCCGTGGGGGTCAATTCCAGCGCTTTGTCGCCGTCTCCATAGGAGATGAAACCGAATCTCCGACCCCTACCGGCAACTATCATATTATCGAACGCATCGCCAACCCAACCTGGTATCCTCCGGCTTGGTCAGACAGGAAAGGACCTGTACCTCCAGGTGAGGACAACCCACTTGGAAAGCATTGGATCGGGCTATCCTTGACCAGAACGGGTATTCATGGAACCAACGACCCGCTCAATATCGGAAATGCTGTGACCCACGGATGTATTCGAGCCTACCCGGAAGTGGTGGAACAACTCTTCCGGGAGGTTCAAGTTGGATGGCCGGTTCGAATCGAATATGAAACGGTGAAGTTCGGCAAGGACCAAACAGGACGCATCAAGATGGCAACCTTTTTTGATATCTACGGTAAGCAGGCTCCCAAAGTGGCCGCCGAGCGCAGATTAGGACAGTCTCTAACCGGCTCTTTGGCCCAATTGGTGAGCCTCGACTTGGGTACAACCATGGAGATCAGCAGGCGGGGTGCCCTTTTTGAGGAGATTCGGAGAGAGGCTCAGGGGCTCGCACCATGACAGAAACAGTACTCATCTATATCTTGGCCATCTTGGCCCTATTTCGTTTGGTGACTCACGTGAAACCCTCCCTTTTGGGGACGTTTGGGAAAGTGACGCGGACCAAAATCAAGGAAGCCATCGATTCTATCGTCTGGGCAGGGGTCGTTGCTCTGCTCTTGATCCACTTTGTCGTCCGGAGCTTCTACATTCCCTCGGAATCCATGGTTCCGACCTTTTTGGTCAATGACTTTATCCTGGTCAACGAGGTTATCTATAAGGTCACCGATCCGGTCCGCGGCGACATTGTGGTTTTCCAGCCTACCGAAGAGGGCTACAGTGGAGACAAGACCGACCTCATAAAGAGGGTGGTCGGAGTGGCCTACGACACTCTGGAAATCAAAGAAGGCTCGCTCTGGCTGAATGGACAGAAGCTGGAAGAGCCCTATGTCCTGGAACCCATGAGAAAGGATTTCGGGCCGGTCACCATCGATCCCGGGCACATTTTTGTCATGGGTGACAATCGCAATGATTCTCGAGATTCTCGTTATATCGGTCAGATTCCCTTAGAAAACCTTGTCGGACGGGCCGAAGTCATCTTCTTTCCTTTCACGCGATTGAAGTTGTTTAATTTTCCAAGATGAATTGTAACATTTTGTCAACAGTGTTAACATCCCATTAACATGCGGCGCTCGTATCCTGGGATAACCCAAGTATACTGGGGTAAGACCGAACAGTAAGGAAGGCAGAAAATTTTATGGCAATCAGCGGACTTGGCCCCATAGGCGGCCCCAGAGACAACCAGGCATTCGGTGGCGTCCCCGGTATCGGTGCCCAGGGCGGGCAACCTCAACAAGCGGGGGCTCAAAATCCTCTACAGAGCCTCTTCGGAGGTGGAGATCAATCTGGTTTGAGCCGAGAAGCTCAGGAGGCCGCCGGAGCCCAAGGTGCTGGGAATCAGAATGGGGCCGCCCAGCAGTTGACCCAGCAGTTGGTTCAGGGAATCCAAGGCGTCATGCAAGCTCAAGCTGGCGGCGGCGACCAGAACCAAGGCCAGCAAGCCATGCAGCAGCTCGGTCAGACTTACCAGCAAGGAGCTGAGTCGGGTTTAATCCAGCAGGTTAATCCTATGGTGCGCGGCATGGCCGAGCAGATTCTGGGAATCAATCAGCAGGGCCAGGAAGGTCAACAACCTGGAGGAGCCGAGCAAGGTGGACAGCCGGGAGGCGCTGAGCAGCCCGGAGGTGCCGAGCAGGGCGGACAGCCCGCTGGTGAATCAGCTCCAGCAGGTGAGTCTCAGGGTGCAGAGCAGGGTGGCGACAAGTCCAATTTCTCCGAAGAACTCTTAGCCAAGCTCGAGGAACTGTTGGGCAAAGACAAAGCTAAGGAAGTTGCCGACGAGATCAAAGACAAGGAGCCGACAGACGACGCCAAGCCTGCTGATCCCGCAGAACCGGCTAAGGACGGCGAAGCTGGAACGGATCCCAAACCTACTGGAGAGGCTGGAGCCACAGAGGTGGCCAAAGAAACTACCAAAGAGCCGGCCAAAGTAGAAGTCGCCGCTGCAGAAGCTCCTAAGGTGGAGCCTGCCAAGGCAGAGCCGCCCAAAGTGGAAGCACCCAAGGCTGCTCCGAAATCCGAAGCTCCCAAATCTGAGCCCCCAAAGACCGCTAAAGCGTAGAGGTCCGACCGGGAACCCCCTTGACAGATTGCGAAGTGCATTTTGGTCCTGTGGAATTGGACATTTTTGCGTAATATCGAGAATATTTGGCGACAA
>JBJHCR010000020.1:0-34989 GCA_050486105.1 Vulcanimicrobiota bacterium | reverse complement strand
GGCGGGTTTCCTGGTTTGGATTTCAGATACTGAGCGGCTTCGATTCCGCTCATACCCGGCATCTTCCAGTCCATCAAGACCAGACTGTACTTAGTCTGGGAGACCGCCTCGAGCGCTTCAGCCCCCGAGGCAACAGTGGTGGGTTCGAAGGAGAAGGAACGGGTCATCTCGCTCAATATCTCTCGGGCCGTGCCATTGTCATCGACGATAAGTACAGGCAAGCCCTTCAAGTCCCGGGACGTCTTGCGTTCCTTCTCAGCTCCTGCTGCAATTCCGAATTTGGCGCTGAAAGTGAAGGTGCTGCCCTGGCCAGGAGTGCTCTCTACGCTCACCTCTCCGCCCATAGCCTCCACCAAACTTTTCGATATGGCTAAGCCCAAGCCGGTTCCTCCATAGTGACGGGTGGTGGAAGTGTCTGCCTGAGAAAAGGACTGAAACAATCGACCCATCTGGTCTTCGGTCATGCCGATTCCCGTGTCCTTGATTCGAAATGCCAAAGAGATCTGTTCTGCTTCACGCTCGACTTCCTCAATGCGGACCACCACTTCGCCTTGGTGAGTGAACTTGATGGCGTTGTTTACCAAATTGATCAACACCTGACCCAACCTAAGTGGATCGCCGATCAGGCGGTCTGGTACCTCGGGCGAGCGGTGGAGGAACATTTCCAAGCCTTTTTCTTCTGCCTTGGTGCTCAGCAAGTTGCACAGGTTCTGGAGCACCTCTTCCAATCGAAACTCGATGGACTCAATCTCAAGTTTGCCGGCCTCAATCTTCGAAAAATCCAAAATGTCGTTGATTATTCCAAGCAAAGACTGGGCCGAGTCATAAACCTTCTGGATATAATCGCGCTGCTTTGGCTCAAGGTCTTTGCGAAGAACCAAATGCGTCAAGCCGATAATGGCATTCATAGGGGTTCTTATCTCGTGGCTCATGTTGGCCAAGAAATCCGATTTGGCTCGATTGGCTGCATCGGCCTCAACCTGAGCCCGGCGGAGCTCTTGCTCGGCTTCTTTTTGAGCCGTGATATCGAAGGCAATTCCATCGAGGTAGACTGCTGTTTCCCCCTCATAAATGGCCTGACCACGCTCTTGCACCCACCGCTCTTCACCGCTGAGATGTCGGATCCGATACTCTGCCTGCCAAGAGCGATGCTCGGCAACCGCCGACTTACGAGCCTCGTTGATCCCAGGCAGATCTCCGTCCAAGACCAACTCCGACAGCCGCCTGCTCTTATTCAGAAACTCTTCGGCAGGAATGCCGGTCAGTTCTTTTACCGGTTCGCTTAAGAAAAGGATAGGCTGACTTTTTTCTCGGTAGTCAATCCGGAAGGTCACTCCAGGGATGTTGCGCACCAAAGCTTGAAATCTTTGAGATTCCAATTCGCGAATCGTTTGGTCTCGCTCTCTGATTTTCACTGCCATAACATTGAAGGCGCTTGCCAGCTTCCCGATTTCATTGGTCGCTTCTATCGAGAGCTCGGCGGTCTCGCCCGCTGCCAGCTTTTCGGTAGCCATGGTGAGGCGACTGATCGGTCTACTGATGGTTTGAGAGACCCAGCCGGCCACCAAAGCCACCAGAAGAAAAGTCAAGCTGGCCAAGCCTGCGACCTGGGTTCTCAACCCTTGGATTCCGGAGAAAGCTTCTCTGGAATCCATCTTGGTGACCAAACCAGCCCTGAGCAGTGGAACATACCTCCAGACCGCGAGAACCGACTCTCCCCGGTAGTCGATCACCGCTCCTTCACCTTGAACCCCTCTCACCGCCTGTTGGAGTTCCGAGCTTCGATCCGAGCCGAATGGAATGCGGACCCTCTCCGTCGCTTTAGGATCGTGACGAGTAGGAGCGAGAACCACAATCTCATCTTCGAAGGCGGCGGCCAGAACTGCCTCCCCCGTTTGTCCCAGTCCGGTGTAATCGTTGATCAATCGATAGATCTCCTCCTCCTCCAGCTGCACAGCCAAAAGTCCCGCCAATCCTGATCCTGGAGCCCACACCGGAACGGCTAAGTACCAATCATCCTCGCTGGTCCGCCGACTAAAGTCGGACAAAGTTACCCCGAGCAACGTAATAGCATCATCGAACACCTCGCCCAGCTGCGTTGAATCGAGCGGGGGGGAGCGAAGGTCTGAACCCAAGGGGAGAGTTCCGTGAAGTGAAAAGAGCAAGTGCCCGTCAGGTGAAAAGAGCAGCAGATCCCTGAACCCCCGTCCGGACTGCTCCAACGAAACACGACTTTTTAGTTCCAGCAGATCGGACTCTGAAAGACGATAGGATTCGTCCGCTTGGAGATCCAGAAGTCCGTCGATAATGACGCTGGAGCGAGCGAGTCCAATAACGCTCTGCTCTTTGGCTTCCAGGTAGTTCAAAACTCGTTCGGCATGGTTGTCGGCTACGGCCTTAAGGCTTGAGGTGATCTCCTTGCGCAAAGCCGCTTCCGAACGGTTGTAAGTCAATAATGTCACGGTCAAGAGCGGTATCAAAGAGATCCCTAAAGACCAGAGTAGCAACTGAAACCAAAGTTTATTGAGTATCCCGGTTCTCATAGTCCGCTGCGAACTCCGTTGACCCTGTCACTCAATTTCTGGTCTCCGAATAGTCCCTAAGATACTCTTCCCATTCTCCAACGGTGCGGTAGAACGGAAACGGTCTGGGACGAACTGGTCCTTGAGAACTCCAAACTATTTCGAACTGTCCCGAGCCTTGCAAGCGGCCTACTCTCACCGTCTTCCAAGTATGCAAGGTGCTGTCGTCCACCGACACCAAGCCTTCAGGTGCGGCATAGCTTTGACCCCCGATAGTGCTTCGAACTGAAGCCGGGGTTGACGAGCCTGCATCACGAACGGCCTGGGCCCAGAGATGGACCCCAAAATAAGCCGCCTCCATAGGGTCGGAAAGCAAGGCGTCTGTGCCAAACATCTTTCGGTACTCTCGGATGAAGTGATGGTTCTCAGGAGTATCCACGCTCTGGAAGTAGTTCCAAGCGGCGTAATGTTCCACTGTTGGGTCCAAGTCTAGAAATCGAGCGTCGTGCTCTCCCAGACTCAAGGACATGGTGGGAATCTTCAGGCCGGCTTTCTTGAGACCGGCGAACAAGGCAACGTTGGTATCCCCATTAACCGTATTGAGCAGGACATCCGGTTTTGTCTCCTTTATCATTTGCAGAACGTGCTCCACGTCGTGCTCACCTAAAGCGAGGTACTCAGTACCAACCACCTCAGCTCCTAGGACCTGCAACTGGATCTGAGCCAAAAAGTTGGCGGTGTGCGGATAGATGTAATCAGAGCCCACCAAAAAGAATCTGCTGCCAAGATGATCCAAAGCCCACTTTATTCCGGGTACCATCTGCTGGTTCGGTACGGCTCCGGTGTAGACAACGTAGGGGGACTTCTCAAGTCCTTCGTACTGCAAAGGGTAGAAGAGCAGGTGACGATGACCTTTGAGCACCGGCAATACGGCTTTTCGAGAAGCCGAAGTCCAACAGCCAAATAGGACTTCCACTTGCTCGTCAACGATGAGGCGCTGGGCCTCGCGAGCAAAACTATCGGGGTCCGAGAGATTCTCCCCCAATATGGGTTGGACTTGCCGCCCAAGCAATCCACCCGAGGCATTGATCTCTTCGATGGCCAGTAGGGTGGAGTTGGCCACGGGTTGTTCGCTCGCGGCTAGAGGTCCAGACTGAGCGTGGAGAATCCCAACCCTGATGGGGGCCGAATCGGAACTTGAGCAACCCGTCAGCAGAAGGCAGAGGAGCAGCAAGGCGGTATGCGATAGTCGGCAGGCCATGTCTAACATGGGATACGCGAGAAAGCTGAGTCCTGCCTCCCCACTCCAAAAAGAACTACGAGGGGCCAACCGCGACGGTTGACCCCAGGAGTTTGTTGACAGTTGGGTGATAGACGAGCTAGACGACGCGGAGATTCCTACCGCAGCCTTCTAGACTAAAACGGTGGTGCGTTCATTGCTGACCTCGAGCAAGTGGTCCACGTGATACTTCTCCAGAATAGCCCTGACCCCAGGCAGGCCCTGCTGGCTCACAGTTATGGTCAAGACTCCTCCCCCATTCTTCAGAGCTTCGTCCAAGTTTTTGGTGACTTTCTCGTCTATCCCGAGGTCTCGAAGATACCCCGTTACCGCGCCGGTCGCTGCTCCAGCCACACCGGTGCCTACGGCTGCACCAGCGGCCGTCATCAGCGCACCTCCACCCAACACGATGCCGTAGCCGGGGATAACCAGGCTGGCCAATCCTGCCAGGACTCCAGCTCCTAGACCCAGAGCGGCTCCACTCTTGGCTCCTTCTTGCGCATCTGCTGCTGTGGTCGTGGTGACGCCGTCTTTTGCCTTGTCGGCATACTTATTCTGCTTGCGCTTGATCAGTTGTTCACCGTAACTCTCGTTGGCAACCAGGTCCATACTAGCCGGAGCCACTCCGTGGTCCATGAGGGCTCCCATAGCATCGGCACCTCGATCTACGTTGTCAAATCTTGCGACTAATGTCTTCATAATTTCTATCTCCTTCTCAGTTGTGCCGAAGTGAGCTTCTATCAAGCTCATCCCGGGCTTCATCCTCTCAACCTTACGCTAGTCGCGGAGCAGGGAAACTACCCTTCGAGATACGGTTGGGGCTCTCGGAGAAAGGGTCGGGTATTTCTAGGGCCTATCCTCAAGGATAGGTCCAACACCAGGAGGGCTTGCCGCGTTCGATGAATGGGCAAGGATGGAAGCCATCAGAACGATCCCCATCCGGTACTTCGTGCTAGCTGTCGCCTTTTTCGCCTTCATCACGGTTTTGCCAATCGTCCTTATGTTTGGCAGTTGGGCGCTAGCGGGATTCGAAGGAGAGCCGTTCAGTGAAGGTGGTGATGGGCACGGTACCTACCTATGGCTACTCTTCTACAGTATTCCAGTTGGCGGAAGTCCTCTGTTTTTGTGCACCATTGCCTTGCTTGTTCGCCTGTTCGCAGCAGCTACTGCCAACAAGGTCGCAAGAAGATAGGGCAGATGGCCTCTAAAGCGGCTATCTCTTGGCTAGGAGGCTGGCCGGAAACCCTCTCAAACTGAAATCGCCCCTACTCACAGTCATGCACAGCGCTCCTCATTCGAAATACAACTAGGTATTACGGGCTTCGGAGCACTGCACCTTACTGCAAGTAGGAACAATTTCATTGTCAAGGGGGTTTCCGGCCAGCCTCCTAGGGCCTGTTGACATTCAACCTTCTATCGCTACACTCGCGGATTTCCGCGCTCCGGTTGCAAAATTTCTCTTAAGTACGCCCGGTACTAGGCGATAAATTCTGCAACCGGAGCACAAAAATCTTCTTCGTGTAGCTCGGAACGCCGAATATCAACAGACCCTAGAGGTTTGAAGCTGTCGAAGAATTTCTTGAAACCATCGAAATCCGCCGGCCCAGTAGCGTTCAAGACGTAAAGACTGTTGCCCACCAAGACAAAGAGAGCCTCACCGCGCAATCGTTGCACCCCGTTGTCATCCGGAAGGCGATACTCCAAGGTCTTGCCTTCGTGGCCGGCTACGGAAACATCGTCCCAGGAGACCCTCTTACCAAGAGTGTGATGAAGGAGATCTCCTCGAGCGTTTTCATAGATTGAATCGCTCCCTCCAAAAACCACGGCCAGTCTTGGGAGTTCGGTGAAAGTTACCGAATAGGTGAGGTCTCCCAGCACTGCAGTCCAAGTTCGACTCTCAATCTCTCCAAGAGGGCTTGAGTTCTTCTGTGTGTCCTCCTGTGGCCGCGACGGAAACTCGACTTGAAAGCTTCCGGAATCGAGAGAATAGCTTGACCATTCCTCAGCGGAAACGCCCAAAGTCAAGGCCAGCAGAACGCAGAAAGACGCAAGGATCCTCATTCTAAGAGTATTCGACTCTAAGCTTGAATCCACCTTCACTCAAACCTAGTGGCTCCGGGTGGGCATATGCACTCGCCTTAAGGTTCTGCACCCCACTGAGCACAGGTCCATCCCGTCCGGGGTTGTCGTGCCTGCCTTATGGATGTCGAAGGCCCAGTGGGCACCCGCGCGCTTAGCCCTCCCCAATTCGCAGAGGTTGCGAAGTCCCGCACTCGTCACCCATCTTGCGTAAGGGTCCCCATCCTTGACTCTCAGAACGTTACGGCGAGCACTTTAGCTGAGCCGGTATCCAGACAAGAAAACCGAATGCTCATTGAGCTAAAAACAGTCCCGTCGAATCCTCAAGCCATGGCTCGAATCAAAGTCTCCTTCAGAGACTTCAATTCGCTGCTCAAACTCACGTGATAAATGTGAGGATTGATGAGACGTCTCACTCCACTGTGGAGACTCTCGAGATCGGCATCCCGCCGCTTCCGTAATTCTTCGATGGTCGAAGCCTCATCCAATCTTTTTCCAGAGCGATAGAGCTCTTCATGTAGGGGTTCCAAATAGGTTTGGCTGCCAAGTTGGACCTCTCGAGACACCTGATCTTCCACTGCACTATGAAGCGTCAAACTCTGCTCGGGTTCGAAGATTTCTTCTTTAAGACTCAACATATCTGCGGTAGCTCGTCCGTTCTCATAAAGTCGCCAAGCCTGCTTATGGCCCGGATTCGGGACCTTGAGTCCGGATTCGGAGAGCTTGATTGCGGGTACCCAGGCGCCTTCCTTTAGAACAGAAACCAACTTATACACTCCTCCCAGGGCGGCATCTCCCCATGAAGTGATCAGTTTCGTTCCCACTCCGTAGACCAACTTGGCCACCACCCTGTCAGCATCAATCCCGAGGGCATCAGCTTCGTCAGCAACCTGAGCGGTGATCTGCAGGATGGCCAATTCATCGAGGTCGTTGGACAAGACTATGGAGACCTCGGGAAATCCTGCTTGGTCTAGCTCATGGGAAACTTGAACAGCCAGGTGCGCCAGATCACCTGAGTCCAGTCGTACTCCTCTTGGACGATGCCCCCGCCTACGCAGCCCTTCGAAGACCTTGATAGCATTGGGAAGGCCACTCTCCAAAGTGTTCACGGTGTCGAGAAGCAGAACGGTATCATCAGGATAGTTCTCGGCGTAGGCTTGAAATGCCGCCAGTTCCCCTTCCCCCATAGCCAAAAACAGCTGAATCAGACTGTGGGCGTGAGTGCCCTTGGGCGGATAACCCAGAGCCAGAGAAGTTCCACAGTTGGAACTGAAGTCGGCTCCTCCGATCAATGCGGCCCGGGTGCCGGCATGAGCTCCTCGGTCGTGGCCACGGCGAACACCGAACTCTAGAACGGGGGCTCGATGAGCAGCCTCCCTAATTCGGGACGCTTTGGTAGCGATAAGAGTCTGGTAGTTCAACTGGTTCAGAAGAGCGGTCTCAAGAAGCTGGGCTTGCCCCAAAGGCCCGTTCACCACCGTCAGAGGAACCTGTCTGTGAACCACCCGCCCCTCAGGAATTCCTCGAATGGTCAAACCCCCAAAGTGACCCTCAGACTTGAGCCAGCGAAGAAAATCTTCACTGAAAACGGGTTCCCCAGCCGAACTTCGCTGTTGCCGCAGAGCGTCCAGGTCGTTCTCGGTGGTCCTAACGGTAGCCATCCAATCAGCTAGCCAGCCCCAACCGGCCGTGATGCAATAACCCGCCTGGTGAGAGCCGTAGTCAGGATAACTCCGAAAAAAGTGGTCGAACTGCACCGTCTTGTCCCAAAGCCCCAGACGATAATAAACTTGAGCCATGGTGAGCTGATAATGATCGGTGTAGAGAATACCTTCGGAGAGTTTCTTGAACTGTTCCGTCACGGGTCTACCTCATTTCAAAGTAAGCTTTGCCGCTCCAAGAAATGCTCCCTTCTCCGATTGTCGGCTTCGAATCGTGTGGTCACCTGCAGAAATTGTCCCATCCTCCCTACGAGGAAAGAGAGAGATCCAAGACTGCAGACCTATGGCTCAGTGGATTTCGGTGCACTCAGAGCCGGAAGTTCAAAGAGCAGAAACCCGCCTTCCTCGACCACTAGGCGAGCTCCACGGGTGAGCACGGAAACATGGTCTTTTTCTGTCCGCTCATAGACCATGGGTGAGAGAGCCGGGTAATTTCCAGCGATTCCTTTGCCTGAAGGGCGGTATATGATTCCACAGGGAGCCGCCTTCTCTAATTGCCGTCGCGCTTCAAGGAACTGTTGATCCGGATTAAGTATCGGAACTAGAGATTCAAAAGAAGTCGGATTCTGCGCTCCACTCAACCAAATGATCATGGGAACTTCCGGAAATCCGAACACCGGCTTGTTCTTGAAGTCTCTTCGAAGCAAGTTGGTCAGAACTTGAGTGCTTCGAGCAAAGTCCTGATTATCGCTATAGAGCATACCCCGGCTAAAGACTACGGGGAAACGGAAAGTCCTCCAGGAACTCACGTTGTCAAATCCGTGCCAGAAAAAGCAGATCAGGATCAGACCCACCAAAGGTTTCAGAGGACGAACCCTCTGACTGGCGTGCCACAAACAGTAAAAGAAAACCGGATACCAGAAGGGAGTAAAAAAATTGAAATGATACTGATTGGCTCGAGACCAACCCAGATAAGCCGAGAATGCGCACAGCAAAACAAGACCGAAAAGTAGCCGCTGTCGGGGGGACGGACCCTTGCAGAGTGCTAGCGCGACTGCCACCACAGGGAGAAAAAGCGTGTACTTGACCAACTCTACCACGGTGAAGGACAGCGCTGAAAAGAACCAACTGAGCCAAGCCCCCCAGGGCACGGTTCCCGAACTCTGAAGACCTGAACTCAGGACTCCAAAATGCGAGAGAGTGAGACGAAAGTCAAATGGGTAGTGCTGGAGCTTGGAGTAGTTGGTCAAGTTGTACATCACAGCTTGCTCCCAGAATGCACCGAAAATCCCGAAGGTCAACAACCAGGTGACGAACAAGGCTCCTGGAATCATCGCCCCAACCACAGTAAGCAGCAAGCGTCTCAGCCGAGGAACTTCCAGGAGAGCCAAGATACCAAGGACCAGGCAGATGGCAACTCCTCGAGGTTGGAGGAACAGTACCGTGAAACCAGCCAAAGATCCGGCCAAGAGAAAATGCCAATCCTTTTCTGCCTTGACCAGCACATAGAGCGCCAGGAGAGCCGTGATGGTCGCGTCCCAGTGAGGTGCGAGCATAGGCCAGGCTTGCCCTCCAACCGCCATAAAGCAGAACACCGGAAAGAATGACCAGGGACGTGGGAGCAAAGCTTCGGAAACAGCCCAAATGACGACCGCCAAGATGCTCACCGAAAGGAGAAAGTAAAGGCGTGGAACCCAGACCATTTCTCCAAAAACGGCAAATCCCAAGCGGAGCACAGCCGCTGTTCCCGGCATGAAGCGAAGAAAAAAATCCTGGTACGGGACTTGCCCTTCCTTCATGCGGCTAGCCCAGGCAAGAAGATTGCCCTCATCCTGGAGACTCAGATAGGCAGTGGCTGCTGGGAGAAGCAGCAAGAACTGAACCAGGCCGATCAGGCCCCCAATTATCAGGTTTTTCCGAGTCGGGAGTTCGAAACCCTTAGGGCCTGCTGAGTGCAACCAGTTCATTCTCGGTTCACGCCGTGCCAGGGGCCGAGGTCATCGGCGTGTATTGCTACCCGCATGGGCATCAGTTCTTTCCAACCCATTCAGAACCCTACCAACGACTTCCCCAAGCCTCATCCGGGACAAAGGAGATCGTCCAAGAATAGAAGTAAGCCCGAGCCATGGAAACCCGAGAACCTGAACTCACTGTCATTGTTCCTGCCTATAATGAGGCACCGACCATCAGCATCTTTCTCAGACACCTCGAGCAGGTCTTGAAGAAGGAGGTCTCAAGCCACGAGATTGTCGTGGTTGACGATGGCTCTCTAGACGGAACCTGGTCGACCCTGTGCTCGCTTCGAGGCGAAATCGTGGGACTTAAGGCTGTCCGCTTGAGTCGCAATTTTGGCAAAGATGCCGCCTTGTGTGCTGGACTAGCCGAAGCCTCGGGCGAACTCACCCTTATTCTGGATGGGGACTTTGAACATCCCCTCGAGGTTATTCCGACCATGCTAGAAACTTTCCGAAGCAGTGGCGTCAATGTGGTCGACGCAGTGAAAACGAGAGCCGAAACGGAAAACCGAATCTACCGATTCCTGGCCAAAGCTTTCTATCGTATCTTCCGGCTGCTGTCAGGTTACGAACTTGGTAGCCAGAGCGATTTCAAACTTTTCGATCGCAAGGTGCGCCAAGCTTGGCTTGAAATTGGGGAACGAAACGTCTTTTTTCGGGGCCTGATCGCTTGGATGGGATTCGAGCACGCATCGGTGACCTTCACTGTTCCGGATTTGCCCGAAAGAAGTACGCGCTGGACCAGATTGAGCCTCATTCGCATGGCGGTTCGCTCGATCACCTCTTTCTCTTCCATTCCTCTTCAATTGGTAACCCTCCTCGGCCTAGCCACCTTTTCCTTGGCCTGCCTCTTGGGAACTCAGACATTCTATCGTTGGTGGAACGGAGAAGCGGTCGAGGGATTCACCACGGTGATCCTGCTCCAACTGATTCAGGGAAGTATCACCATGGGCGCCCTCGGCATCATGGGGCTTTACCTGGCCCGAATATCAGAAGAAGTAAAGGCCCGGCCGCGATACCTGGTGGCCGAGCGAAGCACTCCATCCTCGTAGGCACTTCGATTCGGCAAGCGGGAACCCCTCAACCTTAGGCCTGAGGGACCACATCCACACCGACTCGGACAGACTGTGTTCCTCCACCCAGAACCACCCCGCGCATAGGACTGACATCATGGAAGTCGCGCCCCCAGGCCAGGGTCACGTGCTGATCGCCCACCAGCAGATCGTTGGTGGGGTCTAGATCCACCCAACCCAGCGGAGGAGCCCAGACCGAGACCCAAGCGTGGCTCGCATCTGCCCCCTGAAGTCGCTCCTGACCCGGCGGTGGAGTGGTCAAAATATAGCCGCTGACATACCGAGCAGCCAGACCTAAGCTCCTCAGCCCCCCGATAGCTAAGTGAGCAAAGTCTTGACACACCCCACGGCGACTGTTCAGCACCTGCTGTATGGGAGTGGTCACGGTGGTGGCTTCAGGGTCGAAAGTGAAGCCACTGTGGATCCTTCGGCACAGGTCCGCGGCGGCTTCCAACACCGGCCGCCCCTTTGGAAAGGACGGGGTAGCAAATCGAAGCAAGGCCGGAGAACTCTCCACCCAGGTTGAAGGATAAAGAAATTGATTAGCTTCGAGCTCTTGCTTGCTGCCTACCTGCCGCAAACCTTGCCCCACTTGCTCCCAGGGTAATGTTTCTCCGGTGGTCTCTCGAGCTTGGACCTCTGCTTCAAAATGAGCGGTGACAATGAGTTCGGTGTGGGAGTTCTGGACGGTGAAAAAAGTGACGGGATTCCCAAAAAAATCTTGCTGTCGAGCCAGAAAAGATGGCTCGGGATCGATAGATAGGTTGGCCCCTCGATGAGTCTGCCAAGAACAGCTCCGAGGCTGAGAATGCACCCTGTTGTAGCTTATTGACACCTGGTCGGTATAGCAGTAACGGGTTTGGTGCCGCACCGAATATTTCACGGAAGAACCTCCCGTCCGAAACCGGGTTGCTGAGATTTGGCCACCAAGTGGGTCAAATAGCGACGGACAATAAGGTCCGAAAGCAAAGGCAGGTCTGCCTCTAATCGACGTAAGAGTTGCACAAGGCTGGCGCGTTTGGCGTCTTTTGAGACCTCAACCAAGTCGTGCATTTCAGCCAGCCGGATCTGGGACACCAAACGGTACAACAACCGCTCTTCGGCACTGGGAATTGCCTCCGTCGAACGACCAGGAAGGCGATCAAAATGGGTTCTCAAGCGCTCTAATTGAAACAGCACCGAACGAGGGTTCGACTCATCGGCCAACAGTAAGTCCACCACCGGAGCAACCTGCAGTCCGCCTGGGTAACGTCTGCGATAGGTTCTGGTTCCATCGGCCACTTCCAACACGGCTTCGAGCACCGCATCCTCGAAAGGACGCTGCTGAACCAAAGAGCGCCGAAGCAAGGTCACAGTATTCAAGGCCCTCTCGATCCGTCGCCCCATCTCCAGAAAACGCCAACTGTGACTCCGGGTCATGTTCTCGGCCAACATTCCGGAAAATGAAGAAAATCCCACCAGCAAATCATCAAGCTGCTTCTGTGCATCTCTAAGAACCCTGGGTTCCGCCCGCCCAAGTTCGGCCAAATGGTTGAGCAACCGCCAGCATTCATCGGAGATTCGGTCCCTCACTGTGTTGGCCAGGCGAGCGATACTGTCGAGACAAGGCCGCAAACCTCCGGCCTCATCAAGCGAACTCTGCATCTCCAGAATCCTTCGCCGACAAGACGACCTATCGACCCGGCTGGGGCGCTTCTGAGACTCCTTGGACAAGGCCAGCAGCACCGGCGCCTCCAGGGGAGCCTCTGGTCGGGACTGCTCGTCCAAGCGCACAATACAGCACCGTAGTAGCCGGCTTAGACCCTCTCCCCTCTCAAGATAGCGTCCCAACCAATACAGGTTGTCGGCGGACCGGCTGGGGATGTCTCCCCCACCTCGGGTCAACTCCATCGGGGCGCGAGGAAGAACCAGGATTTCGGGCACAGAAATCTCGCCTTTCTCGGTGGCGATCCAGGTGTCCTTACTGCCGGCCCCTTGCTGCAGGGTGGTGATGAGGGAGTCCTCGCTTTGGGCCACCAGGGTCAGACCGCCGGGCATGACCACGAACCTTTCTGATTCTCGGGTGATAAAGGTGCGCAGCACTACCCGCCGTGGCTCAAGCTGAGAACCCGCTAAGGTAGGAGCGCAGGACAGACGAACATGTTCTTGAGCCACATAGGCACTGCCGTTGCGCTGAAGTTCACTGCGCCAAGCTCGGCGCTCTTTACTGCTGAGATCGGCTAAGAACACCGCGGACCCCTCCCGCTGAGGAAAGGTCGGCTTCAGCACCAGAGCTTCAAAATCACTAAGGACTCGCTCCAGAGACTTCGGCTCTCCACACCACCAAGTCGTCACCCCGGGGATAACTAAATCCTCAGACAGCAGTTCTCGGCACAGGCGGGGCAAATAGGCGTGTAGGGCTGGGGTCTCCAACCATCCGCTGCCGAGGGAGTTGGCCACCACCACATTTCCGGCTTTCACCGCTTGCACCAAGCCCGGCACCCCAATCACCGAGTCGGTACGCAACTCCAGAGGATCACAGAAGGTGTCTCTCAGTCGTCGCAAGATCACATCCACCGGCTGCAGACCTTCTAAGAGCTTCAAGAACACCCGGTTGTCCCGCACCGTAAGGTCGTCGCCTTGAACCAGGTTGAAACCCAGATACTGGGCCAAGTAAGCGTGTTCAAAATAGGTCTGGTTGGCGGGCCCAGGAGTAAGAAAAACCACTCGCGGGCTGCTGTAGGCCCGCTCGGCCATTTCCGCCAGGGTGTTGCGCAAGGAGCGGAAGAAAGGAGCCAAGTTTATGACCCCTGCCGAACTCAGCAACTCAGGCAGCATGCGCGACAGCGCCAAGCGATTTTCAAGAGCGTATCCGCAGCCAGCCGGGACTTCAGCTCGGTCGCGTAGGACTCGAAAACCTCCTTCGGGGGAGCGAGCCAAATCCACAGCGTGCAACAGCAGTCGACACTCTGCAGGGATGGGAAGTCCTTGGCACGGGCGCAAGTAGCCGGGGCTGCCGTAAATTAGGTCCGGCGGAAGGAGGCCCTCTCGCAAGCACCGTTGCTCTCCGTAAACATCCTCTAACAGCAGTTCCAAAAGCCGGGCTCTCTGCTGCAGACCAGCTTCGACCTTGGCCCACTCAGCCCCGTCGAGAATAAGCGGAAATGGGTCCAGCCGCCATGGCCGCTCCGCCCCGTCTTCGGCCCCGTAAACATTGAAAGTGACCCCGTTCTCGCGGATCAACTGATGCACTCGGGCTAAGCGCTGCTCGAGTTCTGCCGAGTCCAATTCTTGCAGCCCCTCCAAGAAGGGCAACCAAGCCTGACGGATCATCCCGGTCCCATCCACCATCTCATCGAAGGCTGCCTCCAGAGGGCGATACTGCGGACCCTTTCTCAAGTCCAACATGCTAGCCTAGTCTCCTCAGATCCAAAGTCAAAGGATAATCAGGATTGGTGCCCTCTTGGGCCACCGAAATCGGACCACCCGAGAGGTGTAGCGGAGAAAAGCGGGCCGCTCGTCGAGCTTCCGCTTCGTTGGCGTTCACCGGAAAGGTTTCGTAGTTTCGACCGCCAGGATGGTCCACCCGATAACTGCAGCCTCCTAAACTGCGCCCAAGCTCCAGATCCACTAGGTCGAATTCCAAGGGAGTGTGCACCTCGATATTGGGATGCAGACAGGTGGATGGCTGCCAGGCTCGATAGCGAACCCCGGCCACAGCAACTCCGGCCACTCCGGTGGGATGCAAGGGCACCGTTCGCCCGTTGCAGAGCAGACGATGTCGGCCTTCGATCACTCCGCTGACCTGGACTTGCAGTCGTTCCAAAGAGGAGTCCACGAAGCGCACTGCTCCCCCCATACCAGGCTGCTCTCCAAGAACGTGCCAGGGCTCGATGGCTGTCCTCAATTCCACCGTCACTCCAGCCTGAGTGAAAGCTCCAATTTTAGGAAAGCGAAACTCGAAATGGGGTCGGAAATGAGCCAACTTGAAGGGGAAACCAGATCGCTGCAAGTCGAGGATCATCTCGGCCAAGTCCTGCCAGACAAAGTGGCCCAGCATGAAACGGTCGTGGAGTCGAGTTCCCCAACGGACCAGGGGAGCACGATAGGGTTCTTCCCAAAACCGAGCCACCAAGGCCCGCACCAGCAGCTGTTGCAGCAAACTCATCTGGGGATGTGGGGGCATTTCGAAAGAGCGCAGCTCCAATAAACCGAGCCGGCCGGTCCGGCTGTCGGGAGAGTAGAGCTTGTCGATACAGAACTCTGCTCGATGGGTATTGCCCGTGAGATCGGTGAGAAGATGTCGGAAGGTGCGGTCCACAAACCAGGGAGGAACGGCTCCCTCGGACACTCCTTTAGGCAGTTGAGCTAGGGCGATCTCCAGTTCATAGAGACTCTCATGTCGGGCTTCGTCTACCCTGGGCGCTTGAGAGGTGGGGCCGAGGAAGAGCCCCGAGAAGAGGTAGGACAAGCACGGGTGATTCAGCCAGTATGAGAGCATACTGCCAAGCAGGTCCGGACGGCGCAAGAACGGACTGTCCGCCGGGTGATGGCTACCCAGGACAATATGGTTCCCTCCCCCGGTGCCGGTGTGGCGGCCATCGAGCATGAATTTCTCGGTACCCAATCGGCAGGCTCGGGCCTCTTCATAAAGAGCAAGAGTTCGATCTCTAAGCTCCTCCCAAGAGGCGCTAGGGTGAATATTCACCTCGATCACCCCCGGGTCCGGGGTCACCGAGAAGCTTTCCAATCTGGGGTCGAAAGGCGGTCCGTAGCCCTCCAAGACCACCGCCCACCCCAACTCGGAGGCGGTCGCCTCCACCGCCTCCACCAGGTCGAGAAAATCTTCTCCTCGGAGTAAGGGGGGCAGAAAAATGTAGAGGTGGTCGCCTCGGGTCTCAGCGCAGACCGCCGTTCGCACCAAGGAGGAATCATCGAGCGTAGGGTGCCCCTGCTCTGTAGGTCCCTGGACCGGAATGTGAGCCTGAGCTCGCAAGGGCGGCAGGTCACTCAAGGGGTCGCGCTCGAGAAACTCCGGAGGCGCCTCGGGATCCTCAGGGGGCAAACTGTTCAGCGGCAGGCGGTACCCCATGGGGAAATCCCCGGGAGTCAGTTGCAAGACCTCTTGTTTGAGGAGCCAAGGCCCAGAGGCCCACACCTCTTTTCCCCCTTCGCGCCGGCGGCGAGCCAGAGGCAGCATATATCCCACCGGCTCTCCCAAACCTTGGTCCAGGACTCGAGCTATTCGAGTTCGATCGTCGGCCAACCTCAGACGGTTCGGTTGGGTGAGATCGGCGTTGATAGGGAGTTTGTGTTCCCTCCACAGATAGTGGTAGATGTCCTCGAAGCAAGCCCTGGTCCAATCGGGGTCGACCCCAAGTTTCTCGGCCAGCACATGAAGAAAGCGTTCGCCGTCATCCTTGCCCCGACACCCGGGCTGGGTTTCATCAGCAAGCAGTTCCGGGTCTCGCCAGACTGGCTCTCCGTCTTTGCGCCACAAACAACGCAGGGCCCAACGAGGGACCGGCTCTCCAGGGTACTGCTTCCCCTGGCCGAAATGAAGCAGCCCCCCTGGGGCGAATCGCTCTTGCAAACGGGTGAGCAAACTTCCCGCCAAATCGCGCTTGGCTGCACCCAGGGCCTCAACGTTCCACTCGGCTCCTTCCATATCGTCGAGGGAAACAAAGGTGGGCTCTCCGCCCATGGTCAAACGGACGTCTCCGAGCTGCAGGCGAGCATCGACCATCCTTCCCAACTCATCGATCTCCTGCCATTCATGCTCGGAGTAAGGCAGGGTGACCCTGGGGTCCTGGTGCACCCGGGTGACGGACATTTGGAAGTCGAACTCTTGCCCGAGTTTTTCCCCGGGTTTCGCGGGAGTCCAATTGAAGCTGCCGGTGATCGGGGCGGCGCTCAGGGGTTGAGCACTGGCGGCCAGAGGAATGTGCCCCTCTCCGGCCAGCAGCCCCGAGGTGGGATCCATGCCGATCCAGCCGGCCCCGGGGATGAAGGCCTCGGCCCAAGCGTGCAGGTCGGTGAAGTCGGAATCGGGCCCGCTTGGGCCGTCCAGGGATTCTTGATCGGCCCTCAACTGAATAAGATAGCCCGAAACGAAGCGAGCAGCGAGGCCGAAGTGCCTGAGAACCTGCACCGCAAGCCAGGCCGAATCTCGGCAGGAGCCACTCCCCTGGGCCAAAGTCTCCTCGCAACTCTGGACTCCAGGCTCCATTCGGATTAGGTAGCGCACCAATTGCTGCAGCTTCCTATTCACCTGCACCAGATAGTCTACCGTGCCCATGCCCTCGGTCCGAAGTTCAGCCAGGAGTTCCCTCATTTTGGGTCCGGGCTCTTCGACCTCGAGATACGGAGAGAGTTCGCGATAAGTGAGCTCGGGATATCGAAAAGGGAACTCCCGAACGTCTTCGTCGAGAAAAAAGTCGAAGGGATTGATCACCGTCATTTCGGCCAGCAGATCCACGGTCACTTTCAGTTCATGAGTCGGCTTAGGGAAAACGAAGCGGGCAATGTGGTTCCCGTAAGGGTCCTGCTGCCAATTGAGAAACTGCTCCTGAGGCTCCACCTTCAGGGAGTAGGCCAGGATCGGAGTCCGACAGTGGGGGGCCGGGCGCAGACGGACCAAGTGGGGCGAAAGCTCCACCAATTGGTCATAGCGATAAATGGTTTGGTGATGGAGGGCGACGTGGATGCTCACAGGGCTTTGGGGTTCGCTCAGAGACAGAGGCAACCTCCCCGGAAACCTTTTACGCCCAGGTCAAGCGTCTGGCCGAAGAGCAGGTGTGGAGAAGTAGACCCCACCAGAGACTCAGGCCGAAAACCCAGGCGAGTTCCGAGTCCAGCCCTTCAAGCTACGCTTTCCTCCTCACAGAGGAGCTAAGACAGCTGCGGAGCCCTTGAACTCCGGTTGCCACTTGCCATTGGGAGAACTACAATGAAGTCGGTTCAAATTCGAATGCCAAAGAAAGTCCGTGATCTCATAAGGGACCTAAAGAAAGCCGGGTTCCTTGACCGAGGGGGCAAAGGAAGTCATCGCAACTTTGTCCATCCGAAACTCGCCAAACCATTGACGCTTTCCGGAAATCCGGGGGACGATGCCAAACATTATCAGGAGCGAGCCGTGAGGCTCGCCATAGAGGAGGTCAAGAATGTGTGATGCTGATAAGTATGCAAAGGTGATTGAGTGGTCTGAAGAGGATGAATGCTTTATCGGAAGCTGTCCGGAGTTGTTTTACGGCGGCTGCCATGGGACCGACCCAAGGGCTGTGTTCGATGAGTTATGTCGTCTTGTTGAAGAAACTGCGGGGCTTTACAAATTGGAAGGCCGGCCACTACCGCAACCTCTGGCGGGCAAAGAGTTCGTCAACGCCATGCAAAGGATTGCCTAGAGCTTTACGGGTGTTTGGGTCACACCGGCAACGACATCGAGTCCTCCCTACTCCACAGAGTCTTCCTCGATCTCTTCGTCAATCTCTTCCTCAGTGTCGGACTCGTCTTCGAAACCTGGGGTCTCCACTTGGAGATAGCCGATTACTGAGCGGAGCTGTACCGGATGAAAAATCCTAACGTAGAAGTGCTCATAGGGACCGCCTACTGTCAGTAAGCCGGGGGTGCTTGGGTTCAAAGTCGAATTGAACGGATCAGATGACGATATTGCCAACAAACTCCACTCGCATTCGCTGGTGATGTTTCGCTGAGTGCCGTTGAAAAATCGTCCTAAAGCGCTGAGCTGAACAGTCGTCCCTCCCGTGAGGACCGCACCGTTGTCGAGAAAGACGATCTCCTCGAGCACCGGCTCCGGAGCTGTGCCCACGACCACCTGGCTTGAAGCCTAAAGATCTATGAAGCGGGCGGTCACAGTCACAGTTCCGTCGCTCTTGGGGAGAATGTTGTTTCCGTTCAACGGAAGCTCATCACCGAGATTAAGAACCTCTAGGACAGACGGATTGCTGGATTCTAGGTGCGCGAGCCAGGTGAGATTGAACCCTTCTACACCGAACTGAGAAAATCCCAAAACCTGCAGCCAACCCAGTCTATCGGGTGAGTCGTTAGTCCGAAGGTAAATGGGCCGGTCCTTATCATCTCGGAGATCCAGCTCAGTGTGAGAAACCTCGATCCTGGCGAAAACTCCGGCCAGATCGACAAACTCGGGGTCAACGATCTCAAAAGGCTCATCAGGGTCGATCACCACGTTGCGCTGGAGGTAATACCCCCGAACCGAACCCTCCTGGAGATACTCAAGCAGGATGGTCTGCACCGAAACCGGCACGTCTTCGAGGACATACTGGGGGGCCTTGGGAAACAGGAGCGGACCGTAGGTCCAATCGATGGGACCGTTGGGGTCCAGCAGTTCAATGTCTTCGACCCCCTCGGGGACTACCAAAGAGGCCCCGGAAATGCGAACCTGGTCCACTCCGCCGGGCACATCCTGAGCAGCTAAGGTTTGCCGCAGGACAAGTGTTCCGGTGGCCTCTGGCCCTGGACCCGGCCCTGGACCCGGCCCTGGACCCGGCCCTGGACCCGGCCCTGGACCCGGCCCGAAGTTGCCTCCAACCACCGCGCCCGTGCTCGAAGAGCCGCCCCCACCACCGCAAGCCACGAAAAACAAGACAAGAATAGACAGCAAAACTGTCCGACGAAGAAGTGTCACCAAGGAGTCCTCCACCCTAAAACTGTAGACCTCGATTCCAAGCGAAAGACCAATAGTGTGCAATCCCTCTAGAAAATCTGAAAGTCAGATTGTGAAGTTTTCATAACAACTCGTGAATGAAAGCCAGTTTCTGCTCTACCGGGGGGGAGATGGCGAAGGGATAGAGGTCCTGCAAGCCCATGGAGCGGTTGACCTCATTGAACGCCACCGAAAGCTGTTTCCAGTGCTCGAGTCCCTCGGCAAAGACGAACCCTGGCCCGGGGTTCCAGGTGGACAAACCAAAGGAAAAAGCCGTCTCCAAGACATCCCGCAGGTGGAGGTAGTGGGCGAAGGTTTCGGCCCAATCCTCCCAAGGGTGAACCGAGGCATAGAGGGAAATGTGTTCGGCTGAAGCCTGACTTCCAAAGGTGTAATGCTGGTCTAGGCTGCCCTGGTAATCGATCCGCTCGTCGCCGAAGAGCTCTCGAAACCGAGACAGCACCTGGACCTGGGTCTCCACCTTCTGACTCCAAAAAAAGTGCCCCAATTCGTGGCGAAAATGGCCCAGTACGGTGCGAAGGCTTTCGTTGAGCCCGCAACGCACAGCCTCTCTGGTGACCGGGTCCGCCTCGGAGATGTTGATGGTCACCACGCCGGCACAATGCCCGATGGTGGCGGGTTCTTGAGGGGTGGGGGCGACAAAACGAAAGGACAAGCCTTCGGTGGAAATCCTCAGACGAAAACAGGAAAAAAGCAGACGGCGTTTGCCCTCCTCCAAGCGGCCCCATTTCTCCAGGTTCCCTGGAACCGAAATGTCCGGCACCAGGAGATTCTTGCTGCAAGACAGACAGAACGGACCGACCGTGCCAGCTTGCCAGTTGCAGACCGAGTGCTGAAGGCGGTTTTGGCAAAACCGCTCCTGAGCCACAACACAAAAATCCATGGCCTCAGGACAAAAGGCCACTTCGGTGCCGCAGTTCAAGCAGCTGAAATTGCTAAAGAACAAGGGGTGCCGGCAAGCAGGACAACAAAATCTTAGCACGGTTTACCCATGGAGGCTTGAGCTTCTGCCTAGAGGTTTAAGTCCCCTTGCTCGGTGGTCGGTCCAAGGCAAGTCGTATCCTCCGAGAGTCCACAGAAAGGGGATCCGGACTGCTTCTGCAAGCCATAGAGCATGAGCAAACCAGACACCCCGAGCACCTCTGAGCAGGTGGTATATTACTTCGACCATGCCGCGGACCTCATCAACCTCTCAGACGCCATGCGCATCACCCTGAACACCCCGGCCCGAGAACTGAAGGTGGAAATTCCCTTGCGTCGCGACGACGGAAGTTGGTGCTCCTTCCTGGGTTTTCGAGTGCAGCACGACGACACCCGGGGGCCTTATAAAGGTGGCCTGCGCTATCATCCCACCGCTGACGGAGATTATGTCAAAGCCCTGGCCTCATTGATGACCTGGAAAACCGCGGTGGCCAACGTGCCTTTCGGGGGCGGAAAAGGTGGGATCCAATGCGACCCCCGTGAACTCAGCAAGTTTGAACTTGAGCGCCTTACCCGAGAGTACGTCGATCGCATCGACCCCATTATCGGGCCCCAAAAAGACATTCCAGCACCGGACATGAACACCGACGGCCAGACCATGGCCTGGTTTATGGACCAGTACAGCCGACGCCGTGGGCAGTGTCCTGCCATTGTCACCGGCAAGCCGGTAGAAATCGGCGGGAGCCTGGGACGGGAGGAGGCCACCGGTCGGGGAGTGGTAATCACCGCCCGGGAGACATTGAAAGCCAAAGGCGACAAGCTGGCCGGGAAAACCGTGGCTGTACAAGGGTACGGGAACGTCGGCCGCCACGCAGCTCACCTTTTCGCAGAAGAAGGCGCCAAGGTGGTGGCCGTGAGCAATAGCAGCGGAACGGTCTTCAATAAGAAGGGGCTGGACTTGGCCAAAGTCGATGAGCATCGTAAAGAGTCTGGAAAGCTGAGCGGGGCACCAGATTCCGAAGACAGGGATCGAGACGAAATCCTGTCTGTGGAATGCGACATCTTGGTTCCTGCTGCCCTAGGTGGAGTCTTGACCTCAGCAACCGCAAGCAAAGTCCGGGCGAAGATGATCGTAGAAGGAGCAAACGCCCCCACTACTCCTAGAGGCGACAAAGTTCTAGTGGAAGCGGGAATCACCGTGGTGCCAGACATCTTGGCCAGCGCCGGCGGGGTGACAGTCAGCTATTTTGAGTGGGTGCAGAATCTGCAGAGCTTCTACTGGACCCACGAAAAAGTCAACGCCGAACTCGACAAGATCCTCAGCAAAGCCTGTCAGGACGTGGCTGCCAAGGCCAAAGAGCACAACACCACTCTGCGTCACGGAGCTTTTGCTCTAGCGGTAGACCGGGTTGCTACGGCCTCTAGGTTGCGCTGGATGAGTTAAAGCGCCTTCCCTCGAAAGACTCAAGACCTGTGAGCCTCCTGGCCCAAATCCCGGGTCCCAAGCTTGAACAAGACTGGGAGATGAATGAATCTAGGAGGCTGGCCTCTAAAGCCCGATCACTTCAAAGTGAAAGGTGTTGCTGGAAACGTCTCCTTTCTTGGCCTGAAGCTTAACTTTCACCGCGTTATCGCTGGGGTTTGAGCCGAGCGGGCCGGAGAAATGAAGCCGTGTTGATCCGTCTGGACTCTGAACCACCTCGATCTTGTCGCTCTTTGGTTCGATGGACCACTCCACACTGGAGTCGTCCGCCAAGTACTCTAGACCCCCGTTAGCCTGATACCCCCAAAGACTGAGCTCGACATGAGAGGGAACATCTTCCACCAGCGACCTCTCTGAACTCAGCAGCAGGGACTCGAGAGTTTGGTTGGGATGGTGCCAAGTAACCGCAGCGTCCCTGGACGTTTCCACCACCCCTCCAGTGAAGACGTCCCGTCCGGTGGCCCAAAAGTGCACCGTGCCTGACTTAAGAAAGGCCAGAAGGCCGGGGTTGTCCTGGAGTCCCTCGGCTTGAGCTTGAATTCCTGCGGTGGAGACTTGGAGTTCCTTGAAGCCCCCGGCCGGAAAGTTCACGATTCTGGCGATCTGCCGATCGCTGACCTCCCAAACCACCCGATCGGTGATGTCGATATTCTGAGAGGCCAAGGGTCCCAGCTGATACTCCCCCAGCGCCTGAAGTTGAACTCGCCCGTTGGAATCAACCTCGGCCTTGGGAATGTGAATCTTGGTCAATCGTCCCGCCGCAGCCAGAACTTGGAGCGTGGTGGCGTCATCGTCACCGGAATCACAAACCAGGAAGTACGGTGCCCCCGCCCCCTCGAAGGGCAAGAATCCTTTAACTTCGCCGTCGTTGAGGTCGAAGACCCGGTCCTGCCCCGAGACGAACACCGAAAAAAACTTGTTGTCATGGTAAGCCGCACTGAGATCAAAACCCGCCTGAGAAAGGCCGTCGGTGCGACCATTCTGCCAGTAAAGCAGGTTCATTTCCTCAGCGGTCGGCAGTCGCCAATGAGAAAAGCCCGCTATCTGGAACTTGGAAACAATTTCATTTAACAAGACATCTGGAGCTTCCGGTTGAACGACATACATCCAGATCAGACCGGAGCTACGGTCGACAATGATCTCGTCCGAGGGAAGCACCGTCAACGGAACCTGAGCGTGTTGAGAAGTCAGATTTCGACTGATTTGCTCACAGTATAACGCCACAGCCTGAGGATCAGGGGCGAAGATCCCAGTTTTCTGGTTCAGCAATAGGACCATCCCTTTAACCTGCTCAGCGGCGTACTGCTGAAAGAGCGCGGTGAGGGGCACAATTTGAGAGGAATGGCTCACGCTTTCTGAAGTGCGCGCCTGATTCCGAAGGAGATTCCCATACAGTCCGTTGAGCTGTCCGAACTGTTGCAGCATACCCGGTCGATTTGCGGTGGCATCCCCGGCCAAAGCGAGGTGAAGGGTCTCCAAATTCGCCACCAGATCTAGCTGAGCCAAAGAGCCGGAAGCAGCCTGAGCTTGAGCTCGCAGTTGTTGGGGATCTCCTCCGGAGTCGAGGATGGCCGCCAACATGGAGTAAGGAACTTGCAAAGCACTCACCAACGGAACGATGCTCCCCTGCAATTGGTCGAGTTCTTCTTGGGCTATGGCTTTCAGCACCGCCGCTTGCATGCGTCCGATTTCCTGCGCCACTGCCTGAATCTGTTTTGACACTTCAGACAGGGCAGATTCCAAAGACTCGTTGGGGTCCGTGCCCGTGAGCAGGTTCAAGAGTCCGGACAGCAGCACCCCGGTGACCGGGCCTCCGAAGCCCCTAGTATCGAGATTGGTGAATCCCCTGAAAGTCCCGATGAGCAACTGGTCCCCTAAGGCGTTCCAGTTGTAGGAGTGCTCTGGTGGAGCGTAGGGCGGAGGGTTCTGGGGAGTAGAATTCGACTGAGAGGTCAACTCAGCGGGCCTTAAGGCGTTCGAAACGATCTGCTGAGGAAGTTGGGGATTCTGGACCCACTCCGACAAATATGTCGGAACATGAAATCCGCCGTGGACTGGGCCTCGACCCAGAGCATAGCTCAAAGTATGGCCTGCCGGCAACTGGAAAAAAGAGCGGAGAGCCTCTTCTGCCTCTTGGAGAGTTGAACCATGTTCCTGTCGGTGGCGACTCACCAGGTCGGTTAGGGGTGTCACATGGAGAAAGTCACGATCTTTGACCCTTCCGGCTAATTCGGCGAAAAGGATGACTTCTCGTCCGAGTTCTTGGGCCAAACCTTGAACCCGAACCCGGACGGCCCCCTCAGGGAAAGGCAAAGGAAAGATAAAGTTTCCGCCCTGATCGGTGAGCGTGGAAGACCCCACTATTTCTCCCATTTCGTCCCAAAGTTGGACCTGAGCAAAGCGAAGTGGTTCTTCTAAAGTGACTCGTCCCAGAAGATGAGTGGATTGGGAAGGTCCCGTTTCTGGAACGGAAACTTGCCTGAGTTGGTGTCCCCCTCCGCCGCAGCCGAGGATAAAAGCCAGGACAAAGGGGATGAACATCCATCTCATGACTTGTTTCCTTTCATCTTTCTTTGCACTCTAGGGAAGATCCACGAAAAGCGTTACGGGGTTGCTGGTGATGCCATCAATTATAGCCCGGACGGTGAAAGGACTTTGGGTGGGAACCTCCTGAAACTTCAACTCAAAGGTACCATCATCAAGATCATTAAAATGTAAGTCCTCGGTATGAGGAACCACCTGCCATTCAATCTTGGTCCCGGACTTGAAAGTCTGCTGAGTACCGTTAGCATAGTACCCCCACAAACTCGCCCTTAGGTGAGCGTTCTGGGGGATGTCCTCGGATTCGATTTGCTGAGATTCGAGGCTCAACAGTACGGAGGTCAGCTCATCTTGGGAGGGGAAGAAAGCCGCTTCCACAGTAGCGGACATAGTGGCTCCGGAATGCACATCAACGATGCTCGCTGTGACCACTACCTTGCCGTGCTTGAGGAAAACCACCAGACCTGGAGCATCGGCAAAGCCCGAGACCGTATTGCTGCTCTGTGAAGCTTCGAGTGGGAGCAAACCGGCCACAGGGTAGTTGACCACTCGGGCGATGGTAGGATCGTCCACGGTCCACAGCACTCTCTCAGTGACTTCTACGTCTTTTAGAACCCTGTCCCCGAGTGCGAAATCTGCAAAAGCCTGCAACTGTATAGCTCTAACTCCATCAGGCTTGCCTTGTCCTAGTCGAAAGTTCTGCACTTCTCCAGCAGTGACGAACAACTCTGGGTGAGATTCCAACAGCTGATTGGTGTTGAGCATCAGCAAGGCGTAGGAGGTATCTCCATGCTCGTCTTGATCTTCTTGATCTTTTGCGTAGACCGCACCGTCTCCGACCCTGTAGGCTGCATCGGGAGGGTCATCTCCGTACTCCTCCTTAAACCGCTCATCGAAAATCCAAATGTCACAGTCGTCATCCTTGACCCCGAGAAAATCGAACCCCAGATTAACCAGGTCGGAGATCCTTCGACCCTCCGAAAAAAGCGTCTGGATCTCCCCGACGTTGGCAAAGGTCCAGAGAGGATAGCCTTGAATTTCAGACACCTGACGGTAGTTCCAGGCATCGATGAATCGACGCGAATCTTGTAGCTGATAGTACCAAACCAAGCCGTGAATCCGATCCACGATAATTTCATCGGTACTCAGAAAAGAAGCGGGCACCAGAGCTCGTTGGGAGGTCAAACGTTGGCAGTAGGTCTCATAAGCTCCAGAAGCCTGAGGTGGTTCGGGAGGGAATCTGCTGAGGAATTTATTCACCAGCAAAGTGACCCCTTGAGTCTGGACGCTGCCGTACTTTGAAAAAAAAGCCAGAGTGGGTTCGATAGTGGCTACGGCAGTGGGCTTCTCACTGGTTCGCCGAGCGTTTCTTAAGTATTGCCCTCCGAGCCCGTTGAATCCCGAGAATCTTTGAATGACCCCCTCCTGCGTCTGCTCCCCCAGGAGGAACGTATGGAGACTTGCCAGATCTTGATCTAAGGGCGCGTTGTTCAGGTCCTGCAAAAAGGTGGACAAGCGCTGGTGCAAAAGCCCGGGGTGCTGAGTTTGCGCTAATATCGTGAAACCGCTTTGCAGACTCATAATGCTGGCCTCGATTGGAAGAATGTCCACCAAGAGCTGATCAAAATCAGACTGAGCGATCGCTCTAACCAGGTTCCTCTCAACCGATTGGACTTCTTGAGCCAGAGCCACCACCTGCTGAGAGATGACTCCGAGGGCAGAGAGCAAAGGGTTGGAGGTCAGATCGCCCCCGGTGAGGGCGTTCACGATCCCTCCGGCTAAGGAGCCGGCTAGAGCTCCTCCGAAACCTTCGGTGAAATAATCGACCACGCCCGTCACTGCGGACACGGCGAGTTGCTCTCCAAACTGTTTCCAAGCGAAACCAGAGTCGGGAGGCTGATAAGGTGGCGGGGGAGGCGGCAGGGGCTCCCCTGCCTCGGCCTGCTCAGAAACAGGAGTGAGGATCTCGGTGACAATTTGGTCAGGTAGGCCCAGGCTACTGCGGTGGTCCTCCATGAACTCTCGAGCATGGAATCCGCTCCACCGCTCACCTCGGCCTAGGCCGTAGATCAGATTGTGCTCCGGCGACAGACCAAGATGCTTTCGCACCAACTCTCGGGCTTGCTCGTGCGAGATCCCGGGACTGCTTCTTCTCAGCCTGTTGACTAGGTCGGTGAGGGGAGTGATGGCCAGAATTGACCCGGACCAACCATCGAGGTCTGCGTGAAAGCTCACTTGCTCGGAAAAGCCAAAAGGAGTTCCCGAGGCCCGCACCACGGTAGCCCCGTCGGGCAAGGGAAGGGGGCTGATAAAGTTGCCGCTTAGGTCGGTGGATTCAGCTCCCGCTATTACCTCACCGCGTTCATTGAGGAACTCTATAGAGGCATTGGGGAACGGCTCGTCGAGCAGAACTTTGCCGTAAAGCAGATTCGAGGAACCCCCAGGGCCCGATGAACTCGATACCAACTGAGACTCGCCTCGTCCTCCGCAACCGAGCACAGACAAAAGGAGCAGGTAGAGAAACAGGTTGCGAATCATAGACCTGGATTCTTTGACTGGGAAGTACAAAAACCTGCCGGTTCCCCAGTTGCTCATTCCTTGAGGTCTCCCGACCGTCGACCATACTGATTGCCGCTTCGGAGGTTGCGTTCGAGGAGTTGAACCGGACCCGGCGTCACGGGACCTCGGTGAACACCAGCACTCGTTTGAGCCTTCTCAGCCCATAAATCACCTTGCAGCAGAGATACACTGCTGAAGGCCGGCAGTTTGCCAAAAGCGAAGCTCCTTGCATGAAGACGCGCACCACCCCCGACAAAATCGTTCTCAGTGATGAGATCGAGTGGATTCGGCACCCCTTTGGCCTATTTTTCCTTTTTCTCGGGATGTGTATGCTTCTAGGATGGATGAACGGCAGCTTCACCTCGGATGGCAAAGTTGTGAGCACCGCCATTGCTTTACCTCTCGCTTCCGTCTTGATCGCAGTGGGAATGGCCATAAGCTTTGGACAACGAAAGCTGATCGTCGACGGCCACTCACGCACGGTTAGCAGTTGGGTTGGAGCAGTGTTTCCAATCTGGAAGCGCACCGTCCCCTGGTCTGCCGTGGATGAAGTGAGCATAGAGTCCGTGCAGCGAAGTGCTAAAGTTGGGACAGTTACGCGTTGGGTGGTGAACGTCGAAGGTTCCCAGATCAAGCTCAGGAGCGTCGATGTTTGGCAATCAACCGAGGCCAGACGAGTGGGCAGGCGAGTTGCCGTCTTCATGAAACGACCTCTGCGCAACAGAGTGGACGGAAGCCTCACCCCATTTGAAGATCTTCAGGGAACCCTCGGCCAACGCCTGAGACGGCAAAACCCCGATCCTGGCGAAATCCCTCCTCCTCCAGAGGGGGTGAGCGTGGACCGCTTGGCCGGTTCTAAGCTCTGGATTCGTTGTGAGCCTCCGGGAGTGTCTGCTGGGCGAAGGTTCCTCTTTTTTGCCCAGGTCGGCCTAGTTGCCGTATTCACCTTGCCGATATCGATCACCGTCGTGGCGGGCCTATTTTCAAAATCCGTCGAACCCGGTCTACAGTTGGCGCTGATTCCTTTTGCCCTAATCCTTCTCGGTTTTGCTATCTCCCTGCACAGGACATACCTAAAGCTCCGTCGCGATGGAGAATGCGAAGAAGAAGTGGAGCTCACATCCACCGAGTTGGTGATCAGGCAAAAGACCGGCTCGAAACCAAGCACCCGGAGAGTGCCGGTGGAAGACCTCGAAACCTTGGAAGTGGATCGGGAGGGAGTTTTGGTCTTGACTAAAGCCGAAAGCTTCCACCTGGCTACGGGAGCCGACAGCAGACGCCACTACTGGCTCCGCAAGGCCTTGGAAACTCACCTGATTGAAACGGCTGCTCCCTAGTGCAACGTCTGCAAAATTCGTCCCTAGCCCTGGCGGCCATGCATCCTCTCTCGCAGCGTCGAAGCTCACTCAAATACGCCTGGTATTAAGCGTTCGCTTCTCCTTGCATCACCCACTCGGACGTGGCCACCCACGCAAGCGCGGGTTCCCGGCGCCTGACCACCATTCAGTAGGGACGAACTTCACAGACGTTGCACTAGGAGGCCCGTTCCTGCCCTCTACTCACACTTGACCTAGTCGATAGACCTGGTTATGATTGTATCATGGAGTCAGTGGGGATATCTGAATTCAAGGCTAAGTGCATCGCCCTGATGAAACAAGTTCAGGACACGAATCAGGCCTTGTTGGTGACCTATCGGGGAAAGCCACTCGTCCGAGTTGAACCTCTATCGAAAGAAAAACGGTCCCTTGGTGAGCTGGCGGCCTTTGGCGAAATCCTTGGAGAATTGGTTGGTTTTGACTTCGAGCAAGACTGGGACATGAATGAGCCTGGACACTGACCTTCTCCTTGACACCCACGTCTTGATTTGGGCTCAAATGTCCCCGGATAACCTTGGCAAGAAATGCCGCTCTCTTCTGCTAAACTCCAGCAACAGGCTTCATGTCTCTCCTATTTCTAGCTTGGAGATTGGTCGTTTGGTCTGGGGTGGTCGACTCAAGTTAGGCCTTCAAGTCGAAGAATGGTTTGGCAGAGCATGCCGTCACTTGGACCTTCAAACGATTCCTCTTAGCCACGAGGTAGCCTGGGGCTCCTACTTCTTGCCGGAACCTTTACATAGAGACCCTGCCGATAGGCTACTCATATCAACAGCCCGGTTTCACGGGTTCACCCTGGTCACCGCTGATCAAAGAATCATAGATTATCACCATGTGATGAGTCTGGATGCCAGGGATTAGGGAGCTGGCTTGCACCTCTTGGAGACTTGGGTCGAGGCAGGTGCAAATCCCCCGAACAGCTCGTTAACAAATGAAAAACGCCCTTTCGAGCCATTGAGGGCCGAGAAGGCGTTTCTTGAAAGTTCCTCTCCTGAGAAAGGTTACTTGGCGATAAAGGCTTCTTGAGGGGGGGCTGCGGAGCTGGGAGGCTCTTCTCCGGCAGCAGGAGGCTCGGTCTTGCCGTCGCCGGGGTCGGGCTCGCTCTTGGCGAATCGAGCAAAGACTTTGTCGACGGCTCCGGTGCTGGTATTCCAACCAGTCTGAAGTCCGTTCTTGGCTCCCTTGGCTGCGCCTACGGTGGCGTCGATTCCGGCTTCGGCACCGGCCACGGCGCCTCCGCCGACGATGGCTCCCACGATGGGTCCGAGGACGGCTCCAGCGGCCAAGCCCACGATACCACCCGAGAGACCTACCATAATTCCTGTGGCTAGGCCTGCCAGGGCTCCGCCCTTACGACCGACATTGTGCAAAAATTTAGGGGCCTTCACCTTGCCGGCGTTGGCGGTGTCGATGCCTCCGGTAGCTGCTCCCACGGTAGCTCCGAGCACCGCGCCGGCGCTTCCCACCACCGAACGAGTCACGTTCTGAAAAAACGAACGCGAAGGCTCTTCTGAGGGCTCTTGCTGGCCCACGCTAACCTGGTCTTCGGGGGGAGCAGCGTTCTCGTTGTCGTTGGCTGGGACTTCAACCTTTTGTGTGTTGGGACCGGGATAAGCTTTGGCGTTTGCAGCGATGATGCTTGGTGAGATATTCATTTGGGCCTCCAGGCGGTAATCTTCTTTTCTAGAGAATGCCAGAGAGGTCTTAAAGGAACCTGAAAGGAGAGCCTAAGCGACTCAAAGGACATCGGGAGTCCTGAGCTAAATGCCCCTGCCCGTGGAAGACTTCACCATTCTCCATAAACTCGGGCTCATGGTCCTTTGCAGCTCGATCTTGCTGCTCTTGAGCCAGCGGTTCAAGATACCCACAATTGTGGTCTATATTCTGGGCGGTCTGCTCTTGGGACCCATGACCGGAGTGATCTCCGTCTCCCACGATCTGGAAGTCATCGCCGAGATCGGGATCCTTCTGCTGCTTTTCCTGGTGGGATTGGAGCTTTCGTTCAGTAAGGTCAAGGACCTGGGCGCGACCGTCCTGCTTGCCGGTATGGTACAGATGGCCCTAACGGCTGTCCCAGGTTACTTTCTGGCTCGAGTATTCGGACTCGATCTCATAACTTCGGTCTTCATCGGGTTGGGTTTGATGTTTAGCAGTACGGTGGTGGTCGTCAAACAACTCGAACAGGTCCAGGAAACCGATAAAGTTTACGGGAGGCTTTCCATTGGCATCTTGCTGGTTCAAGACCTGATGGTGATCATCGTCCTCACCGTGGTTTCCGCCCTGCAAGGAAGCGAAGCCTTGGATTTCCACGAAGTGGCTAAAGGGCTCCTGGGTGCTGCTCTAGGCATGGGCTTGGTGGTCTTGGTGGCGCTGTTAGCTTCCCGCTTCGTTCTGCCCAAGATGTTTGACTGGGCCAGCACCAACCAGCAGACAGCATTTTTATGGAGTCTCACCTGGTGTTTCTGTCTGGTAGCGCTAGCCGAAGCGCTGCATCTCTCACCTGAGATCGGAGCCTTCCTAGCCGGCATGGCCCTGGCTCAACTGCCCTACGCCCATCACTTCCGGCGACGCATTAACCCCTTAACCAACTTTTTTGTGGCGATCTTTTTTGTCACCCTCGGGATCAAGATGGAGATCGGCGAAGCTTTCTCCTTCGGTTGGTTGGTCCCGTGTCTGGTGCTCTTTGTCGTGCTTTTCAAGCTTGCCCTGTTTGTAGCGCTTCTGCCGCAACTAGGCCAGAGTAAACGCACCGCTTGGTTGACTGGGCTATCTCTGATGCAAATCAGCGAGTTCTCCTTGATCTTGAGCTCACTAGGCGTCGCAAGCGGCCTGATTGAGGCCTCCCTGGTGGCCCTGCTTAGCCTAGTAGCCCTAATCACCATGAGCCTGTCCTCTGTACTCTTCACCTTCCGAACGGGAATTCTGGATGGTCTCAACAACAGGGGTCTTCTGAGACCAGAGATCGATCGACAAGAACCTGCTCCCCCACCCCCTCTTGAAAACCATATCATTTTGGTGGGTATCAATCCCTTGAGCCTAGGCCTTCTTGAGGCCTTGAAGACCACCGAGCACACCATCGTTTTGGTGGAACGAGACTCCACCAAAGCTCAAGGCTTGGGAGTCAAGGTGATCCTCGGTGACGCCCAAGATCACGAAACCCTTGAAGATGCCAATTTTCGCAAAGCCAAGGCGGTGATTACCTCTCTCCACATAGAGCCGACCAACGAGATGATCGCCTACCGATGCCGTGAGGCGGGAGTGCCATGTCTTGCTCACGCTTTTGACCGCTCGGTGGTGCCTCCCCTACAGAGCTTGGGGGCCCACCTCATCAACAGCCGTATCCTAAGTACCAGGGCCCTGGAAGAAACGCTGAGAGACTCCCAGGTGTTCAAGCCATGATCGCTTTTGCCGTTCTGCTCCTTGGAGCGGCCCTCGGGGCCGGATTGGCTCGGGCGACTCGCCTACCTTCAGCCCCGATCTTCATTCTCTCCGGCGGATTCTTAAGTGCGGTGGCCAACTTTCAGGGTCACTTAACCGAAGAGAAAGAGGTCGTGAGAGACGCCTTGATTTTAGGTGTGATTTTTCTGGTCTTCGCGGCAGGCCTTCGCCTCAACCCTCGGGTCCTAGGTGAAAAATGGCTCCCGGTTCTGAAAGTGGCTACCGCCCAATTCTTTGTCCTCGGAGCACTCGGGGGTCTCTTGGCTTATGTCCTGGGCTTCGATCTTGTCACTTCCGGCTATTTGGCTGTGGCTCTCGCAGCCAGTTCAACCCTGGTGGGGTATGGACTCTTGAGCAGCCGCCAGCAGCTTTTCGAACCGTTCGGACGCCTCACGGTCGGTGTGCTTCTGGTTCAAGACCTGTTGGTGATCGTCTTGTTGGCTATTGTTCCTCACTTGACCGAAAGCCCCGGCTCGATCGTCTCGGCCGTGCTCAAGATGGGATTGCTCATTGGGTCAGCTGCTGCCTTCAATCAAACCCTGGGGAAACATCTGGTCACTCGCTGGGCCCAATCGGAAGAGGTGCGATTGATGGCTGTCTTAGCGGTCCTCTTTCTCTTTGTCGGCATCGCTGACTTCCTAGAATTGCCCCTGATCGCCGGAGCCTTCTTGGGAGGCCTAGCGCTTTCGGCCTTCCCAACCGACAGCCTGGTCAAAGGTCAATTGAGTTCCATGGAGGATTTTTTCTCGGCGGCCTTTTTCACCTCACTGGGCGCCACGCTTCCTCACATCAGTTGGTCTATCGCCCCACATGCCCTGGTCTTCGTCGTGCTGATCATCGTAGTCACGCCCATAGTGGTGACGGTAGTGGGAGAGTTCAGTGGCTATACCACCCGAGCGTCCCTAGAAAGTGGCCTCATGCTCTCCCAGACCAGCGAATTTTCTCTGGTCGCCACCTTCATCGGTGTCAATTCCGGACACATCGAACAGCACGTCTTTGGTCTGGTGGCATTGATCACGGTGTTAACCATGCTCACTACCCCTGTCCTGTCGACCGACATTATGACCTGGAGACTCCTTCATTTTCACCCCAACTTCGAACGGAAGGGGAAGAACCTGGATCTGCAGGACCATATCGTCCTCATCGGAGCTGGGCGGACCGGTTATCAACTTCTTCAAGACCTTCTGGCCGAAGGCTACCGAGTGGCGGTGATCGACACCGATCCGGGTCGAGTGGCCCAACTCGAAGCCGAAGACACCCCTGCCGTTCGAGGCGATGGTGCCGACCCCCAAGCCCTGGCCAAGGTGGCCGCCGATCGAGCCCTGGCCGTTCTTTCCACCCTTCCCAGGGTGCGGGAAAATGAGCGACTTCTTAAGGCCGTAAACGGTCCTCTGGTGATCGCCAGGGTCGACGACCCCAGCCAATTCAGCAGGATCGAATCCCTTGGAGGGGTCCCGGTTAGCTACATCGATCCGGCAAAATGCCAACTCTTGGAATGGCTCGGTGAACTCGAGGCGGGCTATCAGGAAATACCCTAAGAGCCCTCGGCTGGGGAATCCTGGTCCGCTTTCCACTGCCGGAACCAAACCAAGAAGGCCTCAGCCGCCGCCCGGGAAATGAGCACCGGCTTGCCCCCGGCCTCCTCGACCATCCGAGCCTCCGAACTCTCGAAGACCCGAACCCAGACGGGTACCGTACCAGCGCACTTGAGGACCCTCAGATGATCGCGCGTTCGGCGCAGGGTCGAAACCCCCAAGCGTGCTCTTTGCAGACCGGCTGCCTCCAAGACCAAGGGGTCCGCCCCATCACCTCTAAGCACCAGAGCGCCAAGTTCCTGGGCTTGTTCAAGGGCCACCGGGTCATCGTCCACCACCACCACTTTATGATTGTGCGCC
The DNA here is from genome assembly GCA_050486105.1 of Vulcanimicrobiota bacterium. Taxonomy (GTDB): domain Bacteria; phylum Vulcanimicrobiota; class Xenobia; order Xenobiales; family JADMJV01; genus JAEXNA01. The sequence goes on along the minus strand of JBJHCR010000020.1, from coordinate 1,467 downwards.
AACAACTTTTCTGTCACGGCAAGGCCTGTTTCTCCCGCCCCAAGAACCAAGGTGTGGCCTTCTCCGGTGAAACCCGTAAGTTCACTCTTCTTGGCGGGATGGAGCCAAAGTAGCCCCTGCACGACTCGGTCTTTGGTAATGCTGGGAGTCCACATCATGGTGATCACGGTGACCAAGACGATCACCGAAAAGGTGGACGGACGGAGGTCTCCTTGAGACATTCCCACCAAGCCTACCACCAAAGAGAACTCACTGGTTTGCGCCAACAGCAATCCCGACTCGACCGCGGTTTTAGCCAAGAGTCCAGCCCGCTCAGCTGCGAAAACCACGATAGCCGGAGTCAACACTAAAACCAGAATAGCCATGGTCGAAGCCTGAAAGAGTTTGGGTACGCTAAATGAGAGTAAACCTCCGAGAGCGGTAAAGAAAATCGTGTGAAAAAAAACTGTTAAAGTCTTAAGGTGTCCGCGCACCACCCCGCTGACCGGAAACTCTGATAAAGCCACACCGGCCAAGAAAGCCCCGACCACCGGCGGGAGGTTACCGAGGTGGCCTAGCCCAATAAAGGCGAACAGGAAGCTGAGAGCCACTAGGAGCAAGGTTTCCTCGTCGAATTGGTACCGCAGTATGGCCCAAGGGGCTACCCAACGCACGCAAACCCAGGTCAGAACCAGCAGCCCCAAGGCCCCAAAGAGACCGGTGGTCAGCTCCTCGTGTAAAGCTCCAATGGCCAGGATCACCAAAACGTCCTGAACCAGCAATACTCCCACCACCAAGCGCCCGAAGGGCTCGAACAATTGCCTGCGTCGTTGTAAGAGTCGGACCACCACTAAGGTGGAACTGGCCGCCAAGGCCACGGAAAAATAGATGGATTCTTTAGGGCCAAAGCCCAACAGATAAGCCGCTGTGAAACCAGCTAGGCCGAGGAGTGCAAACTGCACCACTCCAACATAAACCGAAGTTCTGAGATGCTTTCCCACTCGGCGAGGACTCAGTTCAATGCCTGAGGAGAACGCCAGAAAACTTAAGCCCAACAGCAGATAATCCTGGAATACCAAGGTGTCTTCCACCAAGCCGGTAGCGGCCAAAGTGAAGCCGCCAAGAATTAGAAATGGGAAAGGAGGCATACGCATCATCAAAGACAGAGCAAAGCCGAACGTAGCCACCAGCAACACAAGCATAAAAACAGTCACGAGGAAGGCTCCTCGAATCTGCCGATCTCGTCCAAAAGACACCGGTGTCCTTCGCGCTTTGAGCGGATCAGGTACTCGACCTGGAGCCCTTGAAGGTCGGCCAACACACTCTGGTCGAAGGCGTGGATAGAGCATGGCACGCCGAGTTGACGGCATCGATAGGCTAAGAGATTATTGGTGTCCTCGATTTGAAGCGCAGAGATCACCAGTTCTGCGTCGGCCAAGTGAACTTCATCGAGGGCGACCAGTTCATCGATATTGGCCATGAAGACTC
>JBJHCR010000019.1:29582-35162 GCA_050486105.1 Vulcanimicrobiota bacterium | reverse complement strand
AACGACTATCGTGAATCTCGCCCTCACTGAGCAGGGATTCGGCCTCATTCAACTCTGATAATAGCTCGGCGAGTTCGATATCGGTAAGGTTTTGCCTCAAGAGCTCCCTTTCGACCCGATCCATTCAGAAATCGAAGGTTAGAGGGGTGCGGCCCAAGTAGAAATAGATCGGAAGTTGAATCAAGCAGAGGATGACATATGTCCAAACCCAGCGATCACTCATGCAGACTTGCCTCCAGTCCCCTGGGAATCTCAGGAACGATCAACTCCACCAATTCCCCGTCCCGGTAGGTGAATTCCACCAAGACAATGGACCAAATCCGGGAGAGATCCAAATTCTCTTGATTGATGCGCCCAACCTTTGAAGTCACCACGACCCGACCTTCACCGACTAGACTCTCTCGTTCTCGGGCAAGAAATCGTGCCACCGATTTCTCGATAATGGAATTTCTCATCTCCCCCGTGAGAGGTCTGGGAACACGCATCCAACGCATGGGAAGGAGATAGGACTGAACAATAAAGCCTCGGACTGTTGCTGGGAAAAGGCGAGCGCTGTCCACCGTGAACTCCTCTGAACCTGTTGGCCGAACGGAGACTTTGTTATCCAGATACCAGTTGAACCTGTCGATCCAATCGAAGAGATGGTATTCCTGGGCAATCCCACCCCAATAAAGAGTAGCCATCGCGGGTTCGTACACAGCTCCGACCACCGGGACCTTCTTGGTCATGGCCAAGGCCAGGACGATCAGATAGACCCCTATTAAGCGTTTGGCTAACCGTCCACCGCCAGCGACAGTCTCGGCTTGGCTTCCAACGGGGGTCACAGCGCCCGAGTTCCCACAAAAGCGGTCATCAAGTTCCCGATGAAAAACCAAGATAAGTGCCAGAATAAGAGTAAAATTAGCGTAGGGAACCCCAATAGACAAGGGTATCGCCAGATGGAAAGCCACCCAAAGTCCAGCTACAGCGTATTTTATGGGATGTCCCTTCCGAAGAAAAATAATGAAGGGGAAGAGAGGTTCAAATATTAGGGTGAAATGATTCCCGAACCATAAGAATGGGATGTGGTCGATGGTCCAAAAGCTATTCGTTCGAGCCAAGGGTAGCTTCAACACCACGTAGAGTGCTAGACCTTCGCTCCAAAGCGACGACACTGTCTTAGTTAGGCCAACTGTCAAATAGTAGATGAACAAGTTCGCAAAGAAGGCTCTGACAAAGAAACCTTCGGCCCGGATGCCCACTTCACTGCGCCATCCGTGACGCCAGGTGCGGTAAGTCAAGCAGCGGCCGATGGGAAGAAACAGCATCCACCAAAGGAGTAGGGTGATGGAAGAATCGTCGACATTGATCACTGCAAAGTTCCACCGATGGATGGAGACGGCAACGACCCAAGCCAAGACTGCTCCCACCTTGGGCTGCCACCCAACAGTCAACATAACGGCCCCCAGTGCACCGAGACCCAGAACCGCTAACCGAAACCAGTCGGGGGATTCAGGATAGATTAGGCTAAGCTTGGTGAACCAGAATAATTCTCGATGAAGGCTGTGGTCAAGAAATCCTGATTGTGAGGTGAAGTCGGAGAATTCGAGAAAAAGGCGTCCGAAGTACACCACGATCATCAGGCCGCAGGCGACTCGAAAGAGGTCGACCACAAATGCGCTTACTGGGGCGTTGAGGCGTTCCGAAAGTGTGGCCTTGACCGCCTGCTCAGGCTCTGATGAGTCTGCACTTGGTTCAGAGGCGATGAATTCTTCTTGACTAGCATGGCTGGCTATCTCGCCCGCCTTAGCCTGAAGATTATCGTCTGGGGGTCCCGTCTCCATCCGGGGCCTTCTCTGCGAGACCATCCGGGTCTCTTCCTCCCACCGCGGCACTAAAGGCGTAACCGAGGAACGACAAGACCAGCAGATGGATAAAGAGGTTCGCCATCAAGGACAGGTATAGAGGCGTGAAAGTTTGAGGGAAAGCAAAAACCAAAACGGCAGACAGCAGCACATCCAGCAGATAGAACAGGATCCCGAAAGCCGAAAGGGCTCGGGCACTGAGCAATTGGGCGGTTCCCAGGGCCCGGAAGAACCGACCCAGATGTCGCCGAGGGAAAGAGCCCGAGAAGGCCGATCCTGAGAAGGAGATCGTGAGACAAAGCATTCCGATGACAGCCAGCAGGCCGGCCATGATCAGTGATCCGACAAACCAGTAGTAACGAACCTTTTCCATCCAGATCCAACCAGAAAAGAAGGCCTCTATAGCGATGTCGGTGACCACCGGCAAGGCCAAACTGCTGGCGTAGAAAACCGGGTGGCGCATATCGTGAAACAAGGCGGCAACAGATCCCGCGCCAACCGCAGCAACCAAAATCAGCAACCAAGCTCCACTGCGGAACCGTCGCTCCCTTCGGGCTGACTTCTTACTCATTCCAGACACGGGCCATCACTCCTTAACAATGTACTCCGACACATCTCCTAAAGAGCCCCTTTCCCTACGGAAATGAAAAAACCTCGGCGGGTTTTAGGGGGAGGGGTATCCGCCGAGGTAGGAACTTTCGTTCCCTCTGACATTGTAGACCACTTTTTCTTTTTGGACAAGGTGGACTTTTCTGCTACTTGTGAAAAGCCGAAGACCGATCGGTCTTTTTTGACCGCTCACCATCGTCCATAGGAACCCCCAGGGGTTCCACGGAATAGTCCCAAAGAGATGCAGGGAACGCAAAAAGAATCAGACAAAGTGGGTTGGGGACTCCGATTCGTTCTCCTGAGCGCCTTATTGCTTTTCCTTTTGGTCACGGTAACCGAGCATACCCGGAGTCCAGGAACCCAGCCGATCCTTCCTCCGCCGAGCGACAGCATCCCTGAAGATCTTCTCATCATCCCTGGAACCCGAGCAGGCCCCATCCTCTTGGGTTCGTCGACCACAACTTTCCAAAACATTCTGGGTCCGGGCCAACTCCGGCCCGAAGCCGAAGGTCTGATCCATCTCTACCCAGAGCAGGGTCTCGTCATTTACTCGGAAGACCAGAAAGTCATGGCGATAACCCTACGTTCTGAAAACTTCGCCACCAGATCCGGTGTAAAGATTGGCAGCGATGTCGACGCAGTTCTGCGACAGATGGGCGAGAACTATGAAATCGATGGAGATCCGAACTCACGCTCGTATGTGCTTAGGGACTGGGAGGCCGGATGGCACGTCGGGATCAGCGCCGACTCCGTAGACTTTATCCACCTCACACCCAGAGTTCATCTTCCGAGTTTTTAAACGTCTTGGATCAAATTCTCCCTCGATGCCCTCGGAAGTTCAGTAGAAAATTCCTGAGCAGTCACCCAACTTTCACCCAACTTTCACCCAACCTCTTCGGGTCCCCGGGTCCCCGGGTCCCCGTCCAGGCGAAAACGTTCGAAAGCCGAAGGCGTTCCCGCTGGACACCATCAATTCTGATTTCATCAGTTCTCAGTTACGTACAACCTGGCACCCGCTACCGTCACCCGTCACCCGCAAACTTAAGCTTAACAGAGAACTAGGTAAATTGGTCAGGATGTCGTAAGATGAGAGTATGCAATACATTGGGGGTCCTGGACCTTTTTCCAATCAGTCTCATTATGGCGGAGGCTACGCCCCCCAAACTACCGGCTATGGCACCCATAGCCACCAAGGTCCAGGTCTTAGTCCCGGAAACGGTCCAGCAGCCTTCGACCCCATTCAGCTCCTCACCCTGTTAACCGGTGTGGTTCAAGCCTTGGCTCAATTGCAATCGGGTTTCCAAGGCTTTGCTGGCGCAGGACAGCCGCCTGGATTTCCCGGACCAACGGGCTTTGCCCAGGCTCCCATGGCGCAACCAGCATTCGGTCCCCCCGTCTCTTTTGGGTCGCCCTTCCCGGCTGCGCAAATGTTCCCGAACTTTTCTAGCTTCGGCACACCGTTCGGGTCACCGTTTCTGAGTCAACCCTTTCCTGCACCGTCGATGAATTTCAATCCATTTCCCCTCCCCCCCCTCGGTGGAAGTTTGGCCCAGAACGCCGCTATGCAGCAACTTTTCGCTAGCGACCGGGAGATCGCCACGACCATTGGATTTGGCACCGCAGCCGTGGGCGGTCTGGGCGGTGCCCAACAAGCCTCACTGGCAGGTTTTCCCTTCTTTATGGGCTTCTGATAAGAGATGAGGCTCAAACTGAAGAAGCGTCTGGCACCCTATGAATCCTTGAGCTCGTTGGCTGAGGATCTCGGCATCACCCTGCCAAAACTGCAGCGAATCGTTCGGCACCTGGAACGTCAGGGTCGCCTGGATCCTAAGTCCCTGTGCTCCGAAGTAGACCACGATCCGAACACCCTAGCCGGTGAAAGTGAAGACGATGAAATCCTTTTTGAGTCTTTCTTTGAAGCCGGTCAATGCTTGGTTTGCGGTGGGGAGCTGATACCCTTGAGCGCCCATCGTTCAGCTGGGTGGGGGGAGTTCTCTCAGTGTCGTCAATGCGGTTTCTCGGCTCACCAAAAGGCCAGCTTCGAGCAGTTGCGCGATGCTGCCTGGGAACAACTCCAAGAACTCCGTCGCGAGGCTCTCCGAGCCCAAAGAATCTTTGCTCGCCGGACGGATGCCAGTCGCGGTTTAGACTGAGCCGCCTGGAATCCTATCCTATTCTTGATGAGCTTCGAAGCCCTTCCACGGCACCGGGATGAGGACGCCGTCTCCAGCCTTCATTAGGTAACTCGGCTCAAAAGACTCGCCGAAGTGCTGAGAGAGATTTAAGAAATCACCGAGAAATCTACTCCGCTGAATGTCGCTCTCTGGAAGTTCTGGAAAGTAGAGGAGCAGCGTGTCTGGGCTAGCCCCGATCAAACGTCCGCCAAACTTCTTTTGGCATTTGCGAAGCCAGGCCACGAGGCGCAGTATCTCAAGGGCGTCTTGCCCCCGATGCAAGAGGAGCAACGGAAGTTGCCAGGCCTCCTCGAGTCCGACAGCCAGCAAGGCCAAAGGAGGCTCGCCCAAATCCAGCTCCTCCAGAGAAGGCACACCAACACTGCTCGAACCTTGCCATTCCTGCAATAAGGCGTCGACCTCCGCCCGAAGATTGCGATTCCAAACAGCTGCCCCTTCAAGGCCAAGGGCTAGGGCTCGCTCACGGTTGCCTTCGAAGCTTGAGAACTTCAAGGAAAGCTCATCCGTCCAATCTTTGGGGACAAGCATGGCACACCAAGTTGTCCCGCAATTCGGCTGAGAAAAAAGCTCAACCCATTCTTCCACCGCCGTTGCCGCAGTGGAAAATTCTCGGATCACTGCAGGCAAGGTTTGCACCTCAGAGTCTGCCTTTGCTTGATAGCCTCGATTCAGCAGAGCGGCGAGGGGAGCTTCGGAACGCTGCTGAAGCTCAGCTAAGCTGGAAGCACTAGAAGCCGGAAGCACTGCTGGACGATGAGCGCTGCGTCGGAAAGGCTGGGGCTGCATCAGAGTCCGCTCAACCACGACCCGCGAAAGCAAGTTCTCCCCCACCCCTTTTTCGTTGAGATGAGTGACAGACTTGCGAACCGCCTCATTCTCCGGATCGAGTTGGTGGGCCTTGGTTAGAAAAGAGCGAGAGTGGTCCGATAGTT
>JBJHCR010000019.1:0-29572 GCA_050486105.1 Vulcanimicrobiota bacterium | reverse complement strand
CGATAGTTCCGCCTGAAATGCCGCGTGAGCGGCTCTCAACAACCAACCGGCGGCCGCTCGACTGTCCCCCATCTGAAAGAAGCTTCGCGCAGTGTTCAATCGAGCCGCGACTTCTTGGGGGAGAAGGCTGGCAAAAAACAAAGTGCTGGGGTCGCATTCCACCGTCAGACAGTTCACTCCATGCGGGCGCAAAATGCTTGCAGTGAAGATATAGGACTGACCAGAACCTGAGTGAGCCATACCGGTGCTTCCACTTTCTAAAGCTCCAACGACCTCAGAAAGCTGGATGCGCTCGCTTGCCAGCAGCACTGACACCGGAGGGGCCAGCACCAGCGTCTTCTCTTCGGTCGCTGTGTTGAGCAGTTCCGACAGGGCAGCTCTCTCACCAGCCTCGCACTCCACCCAAGGACAAAGACGCCACACCTTGAGAGCGTCTTCATACTCCTCTTGATGGAAATGAGCCCAGCCCAGTTGAAAACAGAGATCAGCGTAAACATAGCCCGAGCGGTGCTCCAGACCCTTGGCGTAAGGCCAGGAACCGTGAAGTTCCTCGAGTTCACCCAGGCTTAGCCTTGGCCTGGTGGGATCAGCAGTAGGCTCCAACTTCTGCTCGAGGTCACTTAGAGAAGGAAAGGCAAGAGAGTCCATCATCAAAGGCGCCCTTTTCTCCCAATTTTAACATTCCCTTCCGAAAATTCAGACTGCCCAACGACTAAGCTGTCCCAAATCTCTCAAAAGATCGTCGAGGGGGATTCAATCTGCCAGTCTCGTTGGAGGTATCGTATGAATCAGAAGGGTCAGGAAGCAACCCTCTTTGGCCATCCTGTAGGTCTATTCACCCTATTCTTTGCGGAAATGTGGGAGCGCTTTTCCTACTATGGTATGAGGAGCCTTCTCGTATTCTACATGATCAAAGGCTTCCTGGGCCTCAACGACGGGGAAGCCTACGGAGTGTACGGAGCTTACACCGCTCTGGTTTACGCCACCCCCTTCATCGGTGGGATCGTGGCAGACAAGATCCTGGGTGGGCGCCACGCCGTGATCCTGGGTGGTGCTCTCATGGCTGCCGGCCATCTGCTTATGGGGATCGAGGACAGTACGGCATTCTACGTAGCCTTGGCTCTCCTGGTGGTAGGGAACGGTTTCTTCAAACCCAACATTTCCACTATGGTGGGTTCCCTTTATCCGCCAGGCAGCGATCGTCGGGATGCGGGATTCACCCTCTTTTACATGGGGATCAACCTTGGAGCAGCCATGTCTCCCCTGATCTGTGGATACGTAGGTGAAACCTTCGGATGGCATTACGGATTCGGTCTGGCTACCATCGGAATGCTGGTGGGACTTCTGATCTTTATCTTCCCCCCTCATTTGAACATCGCAACTATCGGCTTTGGTTCCTTGGGAACGGCCTACGGCCTGATCGCCATCGCCGAAACCAAGCCCCAGCTGTTCATCAATGGCTTGATTGCCGGAGCGACCCTTATTGCCGCCGCTGTGGCCGTCACCGCCTTGACCCGAGGAGGACTGCCCGAGTGGGCCGGATCAGCAACGGAAGAGGCCAAAGACAAGGGGCTCAATCCTATCGTCACGGTCTATTTTTTGACTGCGCTGACGGTTCCGGTGATCGCTGTTCTTCTGCGCCGAGACGAGTTGGCCAAATGGGTGCTTACCAGCTTTGGCATCCTGGCCCTGGGTTGGCTGATTTATCAGATCTTCAGCCGCAGCAGAATCGAGCGTGAAAGGCTTCAGGTGGTTCTGGTCCTCATGTTCTTCTCCATGCTGTTCTGGGCGTTCTTTGAACAGGCCGGCTCTTCTATCAACAACTTCACCGACCGCAACGTAGGCCGCATCATGGAAGCACGAGTCCTCACAGCTGAAGATCTAGGCACCACCATTCCTCTGACCCTAAGCCAAGCTCAGTTGGGCTTCGAAATACCGGAGATGGGCGTCCTGACCATCGACAAATTAGACAAGTTCCGCAGTGAGAAGCTCAAGAAGCTTTCCGAAGAGCGCGAAGAGGCCAAAAAGCAAGGACGAGATTTCGAGCCGCCTGCCCACGATATCGAGCTCGAAGTGGACGAGCAGCACTTGGGCATGAAGGTCGGGGGTATCGAGATCCCTGCCTCCCAATTCCAGGCAGCCAATCCCACCTTTATCCTGCTTTTTGGCCTGGTCTTCTCCAGCCTCTGGACGGTCATGGCCAAGCGCAAGATCGAACCCAGCATACCGGTCAAATTCAGCCTAGGGCTAGCCCAGCTCGGGTTGGGCTTCGGAGCTCTGTATATTGGCGCAACTCAGGCCAATGAACAAGGTATGGTGTGGATGGGTTGGCTGCTCCTCGGCTACCTGCTCCATACCACCGGTGAACTCTGCATCTCGCCGGTGGGACTATCTATGGTCACTAAGCTCGCCCCTCGCGACATCGTGTCCACGGTCATGGGATCATGGTTTTTGGCCCTGGCGTTCTCTAATTACCTGGCCGCGGTGATCGCCAAATTCACCGGAGTGGAGAGCGGTGACGGAGGTGGGGACGGAAGCATCCCGCCGCCAAGCGAGACTCTGAACATCTACAGTGACGTCTTCTATCAAATAGGTATCGCCGCCGTTGTGGGAGCCTTCTTGTGCTTGTTGCTGAGCCCTCTACTCACTCGCTGGATGCACAGCGACACGGTGGAGGATTGATGAGGTATCGCGGCGCTTGGATCCTGGGTTTGCTGCTGTGTTGCTGCTCCTCGGCTCTGGCCGAGGGGCCAACTTGGGGCCGAGATCAGCAGCCCCAGAACTTGCTGATCACCCCAGAGAGTGACCCCTTCTTGACCGAGATTCTCTCAAAGATGACCTGGGAGGAGAAGTGTGGACAGTTGAATCAGTACGCCGGAGAACTCACTGGACCCCAGCCCCTCAAGCCCGAGTTGAGAGAACGGATTCGTAGCGGAGAACTCGGCTCGGTTCTGTCCATCTCCGAGGTGGAACGCTGCCGCTCTCTTCAGGATGAAGCCATGCAATCTCGGTTGCGAATCCCCCTGCTGTTCGCCTTCGATGTGATCCATGGGTACCGAACGGTCTTCCCCATCCCTTTGGCCGAGGCAGCCTCTTGGGACCTGGAATTGGCCGAACAGAGCACCCGGATAGCCGCCACCGAGGCGAGTTCTGCGGGGATCAGCTGGAGCTTCGCTCCCATGCTCGACATAGCTCGAGATCCTCGATGGGGGCGCATCATTGAAGGAGCTGGGGAAGACCCGTATCTGGCCTCCCAGTTCGCCCGAGCTCGGGTGCGCGGCTTTCAAGGCACTTCGCTGTCGGAACCCGACACGGTGGCGGCAACGGCTAAGCACTTAGGGGGCTACGGAGCGGCCGAAGGTGGCCGTGACTACGACACCGCAGAGCTGTCAGAGAGAACCATGCGAGAGATCTACCTCAGGCCCTTCGAAGCAGCCATGGAAGAGGGTGTGGCCACGGTCATGCCCTCTTTTCATGAGACCGGAGGGGTCCCGTGCCATTCCAGCACCTTCTTGTTGACCGACATCCTGCGGGAAGAATGGGGTTTCCCGGGGGTGGTGGTCTCCGACTATGGCGCCATTGAGGAACTCATGGCTCATAGAGTGGCTGCCAATCCTAAACAGGCAGGTGAGTTAGCTCTGAAAGCCGGCGTTGATATCGATATGATGAGCGACATTTTTCGGACCCTCGAACAGACGCCCGAGAATGTAGCCAGAGTCGATGCTGCAGTCCTGCGAGTGTTGGCCTTGAAGAAAGCTCTGGGTCTTTTTGACGATCCCTACCGTTATCTCGACGCCGAGCGGGAAATGCAGACCATTCTCAAGCCCGAGTATCGGTCTGTCGCTCGTCGGGCCGCCGCTCGTTCTGCGGTACTCTTGGAAAATCGCGATGAGCTTCTGCCTCTCGACACCACAAAACTCAAGAAGGTGGCCGTCGTTGGCCCCCTCGCCGATGACGCTAGAAGCGCCTTGGGAGAATGGAATCTGGTAGGGAGAGTGGAAGACACGGTTTCTGCCTTGAGTGGCCTGAAACAGGGGTTTGCCGAGCTCGGGATCGAGGTGCGTTACGTGCAGGGGTGTCCTGCTTGGGACGCTGACGACTCCAACATCCCCAAGGCCGTGAATCTCGCCCGAGACAGCGACCTAGTGATCCTGGTCCTTGGGGAACCCTTTGAGGCCACCGGGGAATCCCGCAATCGCACCAGCATAGGACTTCCCGGATCCCAACTTCAGCTGGCGCAGGCTATGGCCTCCACCGGCAAGCCGGTGGTCACAGTGCTGATGAACGGTCGTCCCCTAACCTTAGAAGAGGTGGCCGAAGTCTCCCCGACCCTAATGGTCCTTTGGCACGCTGGCTTGGAAACCGGGAACGCCCTCTTTGAGTTGCTGACGGGGAGCGAACCCCTGGGTGGAAAATTGCCGGTGACCTTCCCCCGAAGAGTGGGTCAAATTCCCATCTACTACAACCGCAAGGTCACCGGACGTCCCCCGAGCCCGGGCCAAGACAAATACAGATTGGACTATTACGACGCCCCTTTGACCCCCTTGTACCCCTTCGGCTACGGACTCAGCACCTCGACCTTCGAGTTGACCGACATCCGAGTAGGGAGCGTCTCAGGCACCTGGCCGTTGCGCATACAGGCCACCTTGACGAACACCGGCCCCCGACGAGCCGATGAAGTGGTGCAACTCTATCTTTCACAACGAGTCAGAAGTATGGCTCCCCCGGAAAAGGAGTTGAGAGGCTTCACCCGGGTCACCCTGGAGCCTAAAGAGTCCCAAGAGATCACCTTCAATCTGAACCAAACCGACCTAAAATTTGTCGGTCGCGACATGAGACTCACTTTTGAAGCTGGAGAGTTTGATGTGGCAGTGGGGTTCAGCAGCGACGTCTCCCCACAATTGCGGGTTCATTTAGAGCAAACGGGCTTAAGTAAGGTTTCCGAACTCAAACATCCTTGACCGATAGTGGCCAAGGCTCGGCCCACCACTGCTTGAAGACCGTGGAGCAAACCGGCAAGACTTCCTTGGGGTCCCAGACCTCAACTTGCTCGCGCAGCGATTCAGGCAACCAGGCGAGAGCTTGCTCTCTGGGTACTCTGGCTACCACCGAACCATTGAAGCCCAAGCCGCATCGATAAGGCTCCAACCCCTTGATCAAGCTGGGGTCAGCACCGCGACCCCAGGTGGCCACCACCAAAAGCACCGCAAACTCAGGCTCAGTCAAAGCCGCTGCTTCCTCCAGCAATTCCGCATTGACATCGATGATGTCTTGGGCGTCAAAATTCATGCCTTCGCGATTCTCGTTGTTCCCCCGCCACGCCTTCTGTAGCCATACCTCTCCCAAGTTCTAAAGGGGGGAAAGAGGAGAAAGCCGACACCCTAGCAGGGAGGAAAAGTAGATTGCCGGAAGCCAAGGGTCATGAAAGCTAGGGTCTTGTTTCTGCTCATAGCGCTCGCTGCCATCACTGCAGGAGTGTCCTTTTATCTGACCTCTTCAGATGCTTCCACTTCGGTCCCTGGAGAAACCGCAACTCCAACGATAACCGCATCCCCGGACCTGCTCGAAGTGACGCCTACGCCCACCCCCGTCGAGACCCCTCTAACGGATGCCACACCTGCTGTGGCTGAGGCCCAACCTCAAAAATCGCCGACTCGCCCGCCTCGACCCAGTCGAGTGAACACACGCATCAAAGCCTCTATTTTTTCGAGCAGTCGAGATGGAGAAGCAAGAACGAAGTTCTCTCCCACCACAGAAACAATCTATCTCACCGCAACCCCTGAGGGTCTCAGTCCGAGGGCCCAGGTGACAGCCTCATTTCGAAGTCTCCTGGAATCGGACACAAAATTCTCCTCCCCCGTTCTCGGTGAAGCAAGTCCAAAGCGAAGGGTTTTCGTATTCGCCTTTCCGCGCCCCTCGGAGGGCTGGATCCCCGGCCCTTACCAAGTGGTGGTGAAGCCCACCGAAGGAGACACCGTCCTGGAATACGGCAGGTTCGAGATTGCTCAAGAAGGGGAATCTCTCACCACCAACTTTCCCGAGCCCGAGTATCTTGAGATCACCGACGATCCCAACGGAGATCCTCGCTCAACTTTCGACACCAACGCCCGCACGATTCATCTGAGGGTAGCCACTCACCAGATCAAACCAGGAACTCAGGTGCGCTCGGTCTGGTCGGCTTTCGATGTTGACAAGCTCGAAAAAGGGGAACTCGTTGCCGTCTCCAGCATTTCTGCACCTGGTCCGGAGCAAGACGGCCTATTTTCGTTCGAGGCTCCCCCGGGAGGTTTTCTGACCGGGGCCTACCAGGTTGACATCTACTTCGAGCAGGATCTGGTGGGCAGTCAAGCCTTCTTCATCAAGACCCCAGCCGAGCCCCTGGCCGAGTCCGAAAGTTCGGAGACGTTGTCGGATCCCGAGGGCTAGTCTTGAAGGAGAACCTACCAATTCTCGAGTTCTGTTTCCGGAAGGGTAACGGGGATTGGAGCAATCCTGAACTCCTGCAGTCCCTCAAGAGTCTGGTGGATGCTGGACCGGAAGAGCTCCAGTCCTCGGAACAATGGCTGTTGGCCCGTTGGAACCAAAGGTGTGAACAGGACTCTCCCTTGACGCTGATCTTGGAGGTCCCCCAAAACGTCTACCAAACTCGAGATGCCCAGGCCTTTTTGGCTTCAGTGGAGAGCCAAACCGTTCGAGCCCTAGGTCAATTCTCGAATGAACGAGGTTGGCCCATCCCAGAAGTGGCCCTAAAGACGCGGCAAGCCCCGTCGGAAGTATGGGGCTATCAAATCACCTCCCCCCGAGCCGCGCCACAGTTTGGGGTGATCGAGCCAAATAAGATCCTGGCCATTGGAGAGCCTAAACACCTTTCGGGCCTTCTTGGGCTGGAGACCCTGGATCCCGTCTTTGGACTGACCGCAAAATGGATAGGGCGCTCTCAGCTAGATTCCGTTTGCGTTGATAACATCACGGTCTTTGATGGACCAGGAGTGGTCGCCGCTCACGCTTTGCATCATGCCGCCTCAAACTTTTCTACCTTGTTGACCACGAGAGCGATCGTCTGCTGGTTGCAAGCCACCTTAAACGAGCATCCCAACTTGGTTACTCCATTCTTGACCGAGCACCTTGGGACGCTTCTGGGGGTGCTCGAATCATTGCTGGCCGAAGACCTCTGGCTTCCCACCCCAACAAGATTTTTGGAAGACCTAACTCGAGGATTCGCCTCCCTGCCTTCGAGTCGACGAACGACTTCTGCCCTAGGCGAGGTTCTCCGTAAATCTTTGGTCGCTGAAAACCTATCTCGCTGGCTGCTGGAAAGTCACGTTCTGGAGGCTATTGAGTGGAAGCCTGGTAAGGATAAAGACGTCGAACAACCTCAACAGCACAACCGCAGACTCTTGCGCCTCGGCAAGGCTTTGAAATCACTGGGAGCCGGGGGAGCACCCGAGGCCCACGTCATACTCCTCACTACCGCCGAGGAACGAAGATCTCTCTCAGAAATATTTCGCCGTTCTTTCCCGGCTCTTCAAGTCCTGAGTTGGGAGGAGATCCCGAGTTTTGTAGAGGTTCACCTTTCGGCGGTCATCGACGCCGAATTGCTCATTGATGCCTCTCCCTGGGAGCACGCTTATTTTGAATTAGAGCTAGGAGGCTGGCCGGAAACCCTCTCAAACTGAAATCGCCCCTGCTCACAGTCATGCACAGCGCTCCTCATTCGAAATACAACTAGGTATTACGGGCTTCGGAGCACTGCACCTTAAAGCGAAGCGTTACGAAGTCTGCAAGCAGGAACAATTTCATTGTCAAGGGGGTTTCCGGCCAGCCTCCTAGCAGAAATCAAAGAAATTTCTGCAAACTGGGGAACATTTGGGAATATCTGAGTGTCTAAACCGACAAGAGCAGCATATCCGCTACCCGTGATGGCGCCAGCCTGCAGGAAGATTGTGCGTGGACGGGAAAATTCTAGGGATATCACAGGAGGCAGTATGAAGCAGAAGACTTGGCAGAAAGGTTTGGTCGCCGCGATGGTGGCTGGACTTCTAGCGACAGCCAGTGTCGCCCAAGAGGGGGAAGCAACCGGCGAAGTCCAAATTGAGGGCGAGGCAACCACAACAACCACCGCGGAGCCCGAGAAGCCCAGACAGATGGGCCTTCCCGTGAAGCCCCAGATCACCACCCGCGACCCATTCGTCAACACTATTCTCAGTGGTGAAGTGATGGGTGGTTA
This sequence comes from Vulcanimicrobiota bacterium, assembly GCA_050486105.1. Lineage (GTDB taxonomy): Bacteria > Vulcanimicrobiota > Xenobia > Xenobiales > JADMJV01 > JAEXNA01. Next base: position 21,345 of record JBJHCR010000019.1, on the reverse strand, counting down.
TGTCGACCGCCGTCCTCGGACTTCTCCTGGACCCAGCGTGTCCGCGCCGACAGCCACGGTTGCAGCCGCAGCTCCAGCCACCTCACCGGCAACAGCTGCTCGCGCAGCCACTGCAGCCGAGGATGAAGAGGAAGAGATCGATGTTCCCGCACCCGAGGTGACTATCACCGGAATCGTGTCGTCGGGCTCTGGCCGCTACGCTATTGTGAGCGCAGGCCCTTCCTCCTACATTGTGGGAGTCGGCCAAAAGCTCGCTGACTACAGAGTTTCTCAGATAACCAACAGTGCTGTGACCTTCTCATTCATGGGCAAGAGCTTCGAGATTGAAATGGAAGACGAGTTTGGCCTAAGGTAGACAGTGCCAAGGCCGACCGGATACCCTCCCGTCGCCTGCGAGCGCAAGCGTTCAAGGTATGAGTCGCGTCAAAGTCCGCCCCTGGTCTCATCCAGAACGGGGACACGTGAAACAGTCCGAGAGCGTCAGCGCTCCGGCAGGTCATTCGACCTGTCGGGTACTCACCAAGAGTAGGTGATGTTCTTCGTCTTGGTCGGACTTCGTAATGTCTACGGCTTGCCGCTTTTCCGGTCGGCCGCCTGAACCTTCGCAACCAACCCTGAAAAGAAAGAGAGAGCACCAGGACCTGGCGCTCTCTTTTTCTTTTGCTCTTGGGGAGAGGAAAAACCGACTCCTCTGCGCATGGACTGATCCGTGTTCTGAATGTCAAGAACGGGTACCCCGAGTACCCAACGGAGTTGGGTGAAGGCTAGGTGACGGGTGTGGGACTTCTAAACTCTTTCGGCTTTCGGCTTTCGGTGAGCGGTGAGCGGTGAGCGGTGAGCGCGGGGCCCTCTGGGCGTTCGACGTCCATAAGCCAGGCACGACAAACCCAGACGGGATGACTCTTGTGCTCAGTGGAGTGCAGAACCTTAAGGCGCACGCTTTAGGTGAGTTGAGTAGGCCCAAGATGGGTAAGGCTTCAAAAGCAAACTTACAGGAAGTCGACAGAGCCTTGAGCACAACCACAAAAACAGACCCCGTACCCGTACCCCTATTATCGGGGAGCGTCATTATCTCCATAGGCGCTTGCCTTTTTCTCTTCTGGCTCATCTATGGATTTGGTGGGGGAAGCGAATTTGACGCTTCCTTCTTGGCCCCGGTGAATGCCGGCCTCAACTCACTCTCGGCCCTGTGCTTGGTCTTGGGGTATCGAGCCGTGCGACGACAAAAGCTGTCTCAGCATAAGGCGCTCATGCTCGGAGCGTTCCTATTTTCCACCCTCTTCTTGCTGAGCTACATCGTCTACCACTACTTCCACGGGGACACCCCCTTCACTGGAACAGGGCTTATTAGACCGTTTTACTTCACCATTTTGATTAGCCACATCGTCTTATCGATCTTGGCCTTACCGATGATTTTGGTGACTTTCGGGCTGGCCCTGACCGAGCGCTTCCAAATCCACCGCCGCTGGGCCCGTTGGACTTTGCCGATATGGCTCTACGTATCGGTCACTGGAGTGGCGGTGTTCTTCTTGCTCAAACTCTTCGGATAGAAGGCCGCCGGCAGTTTTCCCCAAGAGGGAGGAGCCTTCTCATAGATGTGCTCTGTCAACAAATGAACTTGGGATTAGGCGTTCCCCAAGCCGCAGGCGTTCCCCAAGCCGAAGGAGCAGCGAAGTAGACACCATCAATGCTGAGTTCATCGATCCTCGGTTGCGTTCAACTCGTCACCCGTCAACCACAAGCGGGCAAGCGAGTCCCTGGGGTCCGCGGGCAGTCGTCTCGTTTCGCTACGAAATCTGATGAATCAGGAGTCCATCGCGGAGTTTGGGCTCGAACCAGGTGGACTTCGGGGGCATGATCTCCCCGGCGTCTGAAACGTTCAAGAGATCGTCGAGAGTGGTCGCTGCCATGGCAAACGCAACCACCGCTCGCCCGCTGTCAACTCGAGACACCAATTCTCCAATTCCGCGGATGCCCCCGACAAAATCGATTCGCGGGTCGGAGCGCACATCGGTAATTCCGAGAACCGGCTCCAAGAATTCTCTCTGCAAGACAGCTGAGTCCAAGCGCTCAGCAACTCCTGGCGTAGAGGCCTGATGTGGCAAAGTTAACTCGTACCAGGTGCCCCCAAGGTACATCAAGACTCGTCCTAGAGGTGGCTCAGGGGGAGTATCTCCTTCGGGCAACTCCGATATTGGTCGGGCCTGAAAGCGTTGGCGAGCCTCTTCAACAACGTCTTCTATCGACTTTCCATTCAATTCGGTGACCACCCGATGATACGGCAAGATCTTTACTTGGTCGGTGGGAAAGGCGACGGCCAGAAATCGAGACGCGCGATGTCCGCTCTCAGCCTGAAGGGAGGTGGCTGTCCGCTCCGCTGAAGCAGCTCGATGATGTCCGTCAGCAATATAGAAATCGCCGGCCGCCTCCAGGGCGCGCTCCCAGGGCTCGACATCACTCAGTTTCCAAATCTCGTGAGTAACCCCATCTTCGGCCGTGAAGGAAAATAGCGGAGAGACCTCTGCGTTCAAGATTCCGTCCCGGAGTTCAGCGACTTCGGCCGAAGGTCGATGCACCAGGAATACGGGCCCGGTCTGAGCCCTGGTGGCCAGGATGTGTCTGGTGCGATCGTCTTCTTTGGCCGCTCTAGTCCGCTCGTGCTTTTTGATTCGCTCGGCACGATAAGCTTCGATGGAATAGGCCCCGACGACTCCCACCTGACTGCTCCCCCGCCAGGTCAAACGATACAGGTACAAGGCCGGCCCAGCCTCCTGCACCAAATGACCGTCTTCGATCAATTTTTGGAGGTTGTAAGCAGCCCTGGCATAGACATCGTCGTGGTAAGGGTCCACGGAGTCGTCGAGGGTCACCTCAGAACGCCCCACCCGGAGGAAGGAGAGCGGTCTGTCCTGAACCAGAGCATAGGCCTCCTCTCTGTCTACCACATCGTAGGGAACCGAGGCCACCTGGGCAGCAACCTCAGGCACGGGCCGGAGGGCTGGGAATGCTTTAACGATCATCTCACTCATGGCCGGGCCCTTTTGGCAAGCATGGGAATTCCTCCTCCAGGTTTACCGAGTTGCGGTTGTGGTAAAAGATCTCGTCGTCACGGTGTGGTGATGGCAGTTGGGAAGTACTTTGTGAAACGAAGCCTGAAAGCAATGCGCACTCGACGAAGCTGTCTGAGCACTGTATTCACAATGTTTTTGGTAGTTCTGGGAGTCACTCTCACCGGCATATCCACCGTTCGGGCCGTTCTCGACCACTACCGTTCCGAACTTCCCGACGTCTCCACCTTAACCTATTACGAACCGTCCTTGACCACCCGTATCTTTGCTTCCGACGGCACGCTCATCGGCACCCTATACCGAGAGAACCGAACTTGGACGAAACTAGACCAGGTTTCTGCTCATTTGCTGGATGCGGTCCTGGCTATCGAAGACACCCGATTCTACGAACACCGCGGGGTCGACCCTGTGGGAGTAGTGCGCGCGGTGCTCTCTAAGGCCACCTCAAGCGGAGGAACTCAGGGAGCCAGCACCATCACTATGCAGCTGGCCCGAAACCTCTTCCTGAGCCCAAAGCAATCCTTGGACCGAAAGCTCAAGGAAGTCCTCGTGGCTATGGAGATCGAGAAAAGCTTCACCAAAGATGAGATTATTGAACTCTATCTCAATCAGATCTATTTTGGAGCAGGAGCCTACGGAGTTCACGCTGCTGCCGACCAGTACTTCGGCAAAAAGCCCAGCGACCTCACCGCTGCCGAAGCATCCCTCTTAGCCGGTCTTCCTCAGGCGCCGTCGGACTATTCTCCGTTCGTGGATGAGGTCGCCGCGAAAGAGCGGCAGCAGCTCGTCTTGTCTCGAATGCTCGAAATCGAGGTCTTGACTCAGGCAGAATACGAGCAAGCTCTTAAGGAAGTGGGCGAACAGACCTTCACTGCTCGGAGCAAGAAGGAATTCACCGTACTCGAGGTCCCCTACTTCACTAGCTTTGTGATTAAGCAACTCTACCGGCAATTCGACGAAGATTTGCTTTTCCAAGGCGGCCTCAACATCTACACCACCGTAGACCTCCCTTTACAAAAGAAAGGGGAACAGATCGTTAAGCAGTTGGTGGCTCAAGACCGAGCTGCTCTAAACGTGCACCAAGCGGCCTTTGTCACCATAGAAAATGGCACCGGCTACATCAGGGCCATGGTGGGGGGCACCGGGTGGCAAGATGAAGCTCAGTTCAATCGGGCGTGGCAGGCCGAACGTCAACCAGGGTCGTCGTTCAAGACTTTCGTCTATACTGCTGCTCTAGAATGCGGCTACTCCCCAACATTAACGATCCCCGACAGCCCCTTGGAAATCGCCGGCTGGAAGCCAAAAAACTCAGACGGTCGTTTTTTCGGGTCTATGAGTATGGACAACGCGTTCCGCCAGTCCAGAAACGTAGTTGCCGTACGCATCATGCAACTCACCGGACCTGAGCGGGTGATCGACATCGCCAGAAAGATGGGCGTTACCGGCAAAATGAGCCCTTTTTACTCCCTATCGCTGGGAGCCGCTGACCTCACCGTATTGGAAATGGCCGATTCGGTCTCCACCATTCCCAATGGAGGGGTGCGAACCCCTGCCTCACCAATCAAGCTCATCACTGATCGAGACGGCAACGTGGTCATCGACAATCGCTTCCCGGAGAAAAAGGACATCCTGAGCGAATCTACAGCCTCTGCCATGATGCAGATGATGAGGGGAGTGGTCACCTCGGGAACCGGGACGAGAGCCCATCTGCCCAACCACGAAACCGCAGGAAAAACGGGCACAACCGACTCCTATCGCGACGCGTGGTTTGTAGGCTTCACCAAGGATTACACCACCGCAGTATGGTGCGGGAACGACGACTACAGCCAAATGTGGAGAAGCTTTGGCGGAGACCTCCCAGCCAGCATCTGGGTCGAAGTCACCAAATTTGCCCTGCGCAATGTGGAAGAGAGCAAACTGCCGATCACCCAGCCACGCAAGGTTGGCCTGCTGGTCTGCGCCGACAGCCAAGATCGCGTCGGCCCTAAATGTCCTAACTCCACCAGAAAATTGGTTGAACCCAGAGAGATCACCCAAAGATTCTGTTCGGTCCACGGAGCTCCCGTTTTTGTCCCCGGTAAAGCCGACGATAAGGCGAGCAAAAAAGACGGTGACGACAAGGACAAGCCCGCAGAAGCGACCGCGACTGAGGACTCTTCAGTCGGCGCGCTCGAAGACACGGCCGCACCGGTACCAACCCAGATCGACTTTAGCTTCGACCCTTCGAGTTCAAGCGAGGACGGCAATGACTACACCCCATCCAGCGAGCCGGTGGAGGTGGTCCTTCCCCAGCCCATCGACCTTCCACCGCCTCCACCGGCGCCCATTGAACTCCCACCCCCACCTCCGGCACCCGTGGAGATCCCTCTCCAGGACTCTCCAGTGGAATAAGGCGGCTCGGGGTAGATGTTTCTCAGAAGTATCTGGCGTTGCGAGGGGGGGTTCTAGAGGCGAGTTCTTCTCGCAACCCCCGAACGGCGTCGGACAGTTCGTCCAACTTGTGGTACAACTCTGCGCCTACAGCCATTTTCTTCCCACTGTTGGGCCCCGAAGTTGAACCTCCTAGGAAATCCTTGAGAGCGTCAGCTACGATATGGCTGATGGCTTCATCATGGTCGGTGGCGTAGCGGTACAGTTGGTCCTTGAGTTCTTCAGGGATCGATGCGGATATTCGTGCCATGGTGTCCTCTCCTGCCTGAAAGACGTTTCATTCATTTGGACCTAGACCATCCCATTTGGACAGTCCGGATCCCTCGTCTTCAGGTTGCAACCCTCCCAACCTATCTGAGCTTGGTAGATTCGTCTCAGGAGGCTGAGGTTCCCCCAAGAAGCTCAAGAAAACGCCTTTCCCCTTCCGGAGAACAGGCTAGAGGGGAATCCAGCACCTCAATGACTTCAGGATGTAACCGAAGAACCTCTCCTAACTCTTCGAGCAGAGCCTTCTCTCTTGCGCTCTTGGTGATGTCCACCCAAACTACGGCGCAGCACTCACGAAACAGGAGCCATCTTGACAGAGGATCCACCAAGGGTTGGACCAGAGTCGCCAGACTCAAGTCAGGGTTGTCAGCTTCCCGTATGGCGTCGGCCTGCAGCTCTTCATCGACATCGATCCATTCCAACACCGGAATCAACCTGTTCCGTTCAGCAATGGAAACGTCGTCGGCCCGCGCCACCCTCATTAAGACTGCTAGAAAGCTAACTTTCTGTCTGGCCGAGAACTCGGCAGCAATCCCTCTCCGGAATTCCATAGTTCACCATCCTACTTTCCTACACGGACACCTAACTTGCTAGCGAGTGCAGCGCAGGAACCCATCTTACTTTCTTGGAATCGTTTCGCGTGTTGACTGAGGCCGAACAGCGCAGGCGTACTTCGGGTTACTCCAGATCTTCCCATGTGGTGGGTCTGTCCCTCCTTGTGTTTTTGACCCTAGCACTCTTGGGATGTCAGGGAGAAAGACAGAACACTTTCGCTGGGTTCACCTACGGTGGCGGTGGTAAGACCTTTTCGGCAGAACCAGCTCTCCTGCTAAACACCAAGGAAGGATTCCGGCTCCGCTCAGGTTCGGACCGTGACCCTACCTTCCTGGAATTTCGAAGTCCTCACTCGAGTCTCAATCTCAAGGAAAGCCTAGAGGTGGCCGATGGGTCGGTCCGGGTGTCCGATACCGAAGAGGTCTCAACCATAACTTCAGGTACGGTGGTCATCCAATCCCGAATTAACGGATTGGTCCACGGCTCCTTCGACCTGCAATCGCAACAAGCCGATGGGCGTGAGTATTTGGTGGTGGGCTCCTTCACGGCCGCCGAAGGAGAGGCTCAAGAACAAGTCGAGAAAGACTAGCCCCTGTCACATAGGAGAATCCCAAGATCCCTGAGAACTTCTCTTTTGATGGGATTATCAAGAAAACTTATTCATCTTAGTCTGGGCGCTCTCGTCTCTATGTCTTTTGTGGCTTGCTCGGGAAAAGGGGACCCACCGACGGAGCCTTCCCCTACCCCGGTAGTTACCGCGACCCCATCACCTGACAGTGAAAGCGAAGTTGAGAGCAGCCCTGAGCGGGCGCCTGATCCGAACTTCTCTCCCCTCGGGGGCAAACCACTCACCGAAGAAGAAGCCGAGTACTACCGCCAGCAAAAGAAGGCCGAAGATTTCGCCCTAGCTGGCAACTATCGAGAAGCGATTCCAATTCTCGAGGCCGCTGTCGAACAGATGCCCGAGGACCCCAAAAACTATTTTTATCTACTTCTGAGCTACGGGGGCCAAGAGCACTCTCCTACCAAGGATTCCGAAGCCTTTGAAGCGGCCGAGAAGGTCTTAGAATTGGCTCCAAAATCAAACTTTGCCAACAAAGCCCAGTCCTATATCGCCGCCTCAAAGTTTTCTCTTCCAGATGGCTTCGCCTACACGGTGGACACCATGAAAAGTATGGGTCCCTGGGTTACCGACCCAGACGCCGTCTACGCTCTGAATGCCGACGCTCTCTTTCATCCAGGCTTGCCACCTCGACTGACCCCAGGTCAGCGTGCCCTGCTCTGGGAAACCGAAGTGGAGCCAGAGAGAACTTCCACGGCCCTTCCCTTAAAGAAGGGGCAAATGTTTCACATCCTCACTACTCAGTCGTTCTATTACGGACTCACCAGTTGGCTCAGGCCTCTGCCCCCCGAGCCCAAGCGGTTCAATGACACCCACTTCAACGTCCAAATCTTCTACATAGAGTTGGCTGGTGAGGGTGAGAACGCCGGAAAGAAAGGCTGGATCGTCAATCATGTGGACCACTTTATCGACCGAGAAGGCGGCGATCCCTGGGGAGTCTGGATCTCCAATCGTGGACTAGTGCCCCGTAAAGCTGACCTCGACGCCAATAAGTGACAGAGCACCAGAAGCTCTAGAGAGGGTCGAAATCGACCAGAAGAATGTCGCGATAACCGATATCTCGGCCCTCTTCACAAACAATGGGAGTGGCATTGTGCCAAGTTGTTCCCAAGAAAGCCACCGAGTCCAGACTCTCTTCCTGCAACCACGAGTAGACTTGGCATTTGCTCTCGTCGTAGGCTCGAAACTCTCCGCCCTGGACTCCGACTCTGGCCATCATGTGTTGAAAGGTGAAGCGTTCAGAATCCCTATGAATGCCTTCGGGAGTGGGATGTCCCAAACGGTCTTGCTGGGCAACGATTCGAACTTGATGGATCCCCACCGCCACCGGGCCTTGAAAAAGGTCAGGGTCCCAAGTGCAAGCTAGAGACCTATCCAGGGCCACAAGCTCAGCCAGAAGGTTAGAAGTCAAAGTCCAGGATGTCAAAGGAGGATAAGTTCTGAGGAGTCCGCCGTGAAGTGGATTGTCCTCCAGCGTCTGCAGTATAGAATTCCCGGACAGTGGCTCCCAAATCCATTCAGAATCAACCCGCTCCAGCCTGAGTCTACTAAAGCGCCGATAACGGTAGGTCCCTCCGTCGTTCATGAAGCGATCCTGAGGCAACTCTTCGAAACCGGTCAAGAACTTCGGCAACTCAGCCAAGGCTTGAGACGACAGATTCTGCATAACGCAGGTTGAGGGCAAAGCACAGTAACCCAGGTTAGGAAGGGCCTCAAGGAGACAGCCCAGACCTCTGAGTTCGTCTTTACTAGAGGGCCAACCGGAAACACCCATAACATCTTGCTCGTTCATTATTGTCCCTGTGAAATCGTCCATTTGTCGCCAAATATTCTCGATATTACGCAAAAATGTCCAATTCCACAGGACCAAAATGCACTTCGCAATCTGTCAAGGGGGTTCCCAGTCGGACCTCTAGAGCAAGTCATGAGGTCAGCCTTTCATCATCCGCGCAGAACAAACTTGCTGTCTCCGAATACGATTTTTTGCCTATTAATGGTTTGCTGTCCTTGAGAACATTGGTGACTTCAAGTAGGGACGATTGGCGAGGAGTACGCCGGAAGGCTGATCGACAACCCTCTCTGGGACCCTTGATTTTCAACACAATTCGCTCCAAGCCTCATCGGCCAAAGCCTCTGCGAGAGCCAGGCGTCTGTCCTCCGGGCTGAAGGTCGAAGCCATCAAGACTTGCTCCCACCAAACCGTGGTGACCGCCGACACCTTCTGCATCGTTGCCCCAATATTCAACCCGATCCCTGCAAAATCCATATGCTCAGCGCCTTCAAGTACGACCAAGTTCCTCACCGACTCAGGTAGGGCCTGGTACACCAGAGTTCGATCTCGGTAACCGCGCTCGCTGGCCATGAGCCGGTCTCTGGTTCCCGTGAGGACTAAGACGGGAGTCTCAAGCTGGGAATAGGCTTGATAGTCAATAAGGGTCCCTGGAGGACTGGGGGAGATCAGCAGCAGAGCTGACACCGGCAAGGAAGATTCTAGGGAAAACCCCCAACGGTTCGATAGCCCCATTCCGCAGAGGGCGGTGAATGAGCCGAAGGAATGCCCTCCCAATCCCAGGGGAAGTCCGGAAAAATGGCTCGCAAACTTGGAGTGAACCAGGCAGAGATCTCTGCCTCGCTCGGCCTGCTCAACCGGATCCGCTACCAATTCGACAATCCGCTGATCACGAGCCGGTCCTTGACGAAAGGGAATGCTCTTCAACACCTCAAGATTGCTCCCAACGTGTTCGATAACACCCACGGCAAGGCCCGCATTAAGCCAAGCCCGACCGAGGTAAGCATAACTATCCAAGGAGCCTCCAAATCCTACAGAGAAGAGAATCCAGCCCCGAAGTCCAGCCTCGTCCAAGCCATACCAGCGCACCGGAACCGGCCGCTGCCGAGCCTCATCGAAAAGCTCGATCTCCGTTGTCCGCGTAGTCATGAGAAGCTGTTTACCCGGCCACCGGCGAAGGAAACCCGGAGCTGAGAAGTTCGTTCGTTGGTGCTCTTAGTAGGAAACTTCCCTCCCCAGTCAGAGGTGTTCCTCTCCTATTTCACCAAGCCTCACAGAGCGGGGGTAACAACCGCTCGGTCAGCCGGGCGTAAGTTCGCGAGAGAGGCACCCAACATGATGCACAAGATCGAAAAAGGCGAATACGAATGCCCGAAATGTAAGAGGCTCACCGTCATCGGTCGGACGAAAAAGTCTGAATTCCCACTGACTTGCTGCCAAGTTGAAATGACTCCGAAGAAGAAGATGACCTTCTCGGAGCCTCCCCCTCCTAAAGAACCCAAAGCAACCAAGACCAAGGTCACCCGAACGCGAACAGCCAAGGCCACCAGTAGCCGAAGCGGCACTGGACGAAAGAAAACAGCCACCGCAATTGCTACTGCGGAGTCCTTGCCCTTATCGCCAGGATTGTACATCTGCCCAACTTGCGGCAAGAACAAGATGCTGGGAGCCTCAGACCCTAGGGACACCTGGCTCCGCTGCCCCGACTGTTTCGTAAAAATGCAGATTCACGCCTAAAGCGGGTAGAGCTTCGAGCCTGGGCTCCGGAGACGCGAAACCCAGGGATTGTGGGCGTTCAGAACCTGGCTGCAAGGTAATAGGGTAACATAGCCCTCCATGTCGGCCAGTCGTGGGCCATGTCGTAACCCCAGACATCGAGATTGTGGGGGACTCGGAGATAGTCCAGGATGGTCGATAAGGTTCGTGACGCGTCTGGACTTTCATAGGGACCTTGACCGGTGAGCAGGTGGATGTGCCGCTTGCTCCTCAGCATGGGAAGAAACCTGTGATCGTGGAGATTGGGCAAATACTCTACAGGATTATTGAAGTAGATGTTCTCGTCGTGGTATCCGTGAGACTCATAATAAGTCCTGATGTCGTACACTCCACTCATGGCGATCATTCCGTCGAAGATATCGGGTCGCCGAAAGAGTTGGTTGGCTGCGTGGAACGCTCCCAGGGATGCCCCTGAAGTGATGATGCCCTGTTTTCCCTGACAGGAGTTCCATATATAGGGAACCACTTCATCGGCGATGTAGGCGTTGTACTGCTGCTGGCGGATCGCCTTGTATTTGGGATGAACTTGCTTATTGAGCCAGGATTCCGAGTTGATGGAATTGATAGAAAACACCTTGACCTTTCCTGCTTCAATTGAACCGGAAATGGCATCGATCAATAGAAATCTTTCGTACTCCAAGTAATCGGCGGCTGCCGTGGGGAACAGCAAAAGCGGAAATCCGTAGTGGCCGTATGTGACGATCTCCATGTCCTTGTGGAGGTGGGTACTATACCAAACGTCAATCTTCTTGTTCAAATTGTACTCCTGATTCAGTCCTTGAGATCCCATTGCCCCACTCTTTGAGACTCAGATATTGAGAAATTGGCAATCATCGCGCAGGGGACTTCCCGGTGGCTCTATGCTGTCCGGCGCTTTCTCTCTCCAAAAACCTGGTCCCTCCCGTTGTAGGCAGAGTGTCCTGCCTGCGCAATTCGAGGGTGTTTACCCTCTACAAAAGTGCTCCTATTCACCAGAACTCGGAACGGAGAACCGAGTAGCGAGGATTCCAACAAGTTCAAACAGAATGGCCGACAGCAAAGTTTGTCAAAACAGGAGTATCCATGAGTTCGTCTCAAACCGCACCCGCCACAGAACTCCCTCGCTGGGATCTCTCCGATCTCTACCAGGGAGTTGAAGATCCTAAGATAGAAGAAGACTTGAGCAGCCTTGAAGCCCAAGCCTCGGCTTTTCGAGCCGAGTTCGAATCCAGGATAGTCTCCGGAGAACTCGATGCGTCGCTCTTGAGAGTTGCCCTGGATCGCTATGAAGCCATGGTGCGCCTATCTGCCCGGGTGGGCTCTTTCGCCTCTCTCCATTACAGCACTCAAACCTTAGAGCCCGAGCGAGGAGCCCTGCTTCAGAAGGTCCGGGAAAAGGGAAGCCGGATCTCGACCCAGTTGCTGTTCTTTAGTCTCGAACTGGGCAAGGCCCCGGAAATGCGATTCACAGAGTATCTTCAGAGCCAGGAGCTCGAAGGCTACCACCACTTCCTCAGAGTCCAGCGAGACCAAGCCAAACACCAGCTCACTCAGGCCGAAGAAACCATCCTGGAAGAGACCGCAAACTCTCGAGGTCGAGCCTTCCGCCGACTGTTCACCGAAGTGGTTTCTCGCATGACCTTCTCTCTCGAAGTTGAAGGGGAGCAAAAGGAATTAACCCAAGCTGAGTTGCTGGCCTACAACTACCACCCCGACCGTGAATTACGCCGACGAGCCAGCGTCAGTCTCGGTCAAACGTTGGAACAGAACTCCCATGTCCTGACTTTCATCATGAACACCTTACTGGCCGAGAAAGACGTTCTGGATCGTCTGAGACGCTTTCCAACACCAGAATCCGAGAGGCATTTGGATAACGAACTCCCGGCCAAAGCGGTAGACACTATGGTGGACATCTGTGTAAAGAATTTCTCATTGGTAGCCGACTACTACCGCTTGAAGGCCCGTCTGCTGGGCCTAGACAAACTCACCCACTACGACCGTTACGCGCCTCTCAAATCGAACGAGCAAACTATTGCTTACCGTCGGGCCTGCGAAATTGTTCTGGAGGCCTACCGCAACTTCTCTCCAGAACTCTACCGGCTAGCCCTTCCCTTCTTCGATGAGAACTGGATCGATGTTCCCATCACTCAAGGAAAGAGAGGCGGCGCCTTCTGCGCCGGAGTTAGTCCAGACCACCACCCCTACATACTGCTAAACTACACCGAAAAGCCCCGAGACGTCATGACGTTAGCCCATGAGCTTGGGCATGGTTTGCACGACTGCTTGGCCGCAAAGCACCACATTTTGGATTACCATCCGGTGCTTCCCTTGGCCGAAACCGCCAGCACTTTCGGCGAGATGCTCACTTTCGAAAAACTCTTTTCGGAGCTCGACAATGATGAAGAACGGCTGGCGCTTCTCTGCGAAAAGCTCGAAGACACTTTTGCCACCGTGTTTCGACAAATATCGATGTACCGATTCGAACAGAGAATCCACCAGGCTCGGCGCCAAGAAGGAGAATTGACCACCGAACGGCTCAACAACCTGTGGCAGGAAGCCATGCAAGAAATGTTTGAGGACAGCCTGGAACTTGGAGAGGACCATAAGTGGACCTGGCTTTATATCCCTCATATTGTTCAGACTCCATTCTACGTTTATGCCTACGCTTTTGGAGAGCTGCTGGTGCTTTCGCTTTTCGCAAAGTTCCAAGCCGAAGGGGAGAGCTTCATTCCTCGCTACTTGGAACTGCTGTCAGCCGGCGGAAGTTGTGCCCCTCACTCTATTCTAAGTCGCCTGGAGATCGACATTGAAGACCCGGCATTTTGGCAAGGAGGATGCGACTTGATCCGATCCAACTTCGAGAAAGCCAACAACCTCGCGAAGGCATTAGGCCGCTAGCAGGGTTCGATCGAACAGAGAAGAAGGCCGTCAAACTTATGAATCTTGCCCCCGAACAGCTGGACACCGCACGACTCAAGATCGAAAGACTCTTCCGTTATCTTCTTGAGCTCCAGAAGCTGAAGACCCCCCCAAAGGTGCAAATTTCCGGATATCCATGGAAGCTGCTGTGGTCCGAAATCCCTACCGACCTCAAGAGTGTCGATCGCGGGCAAATCCTACCGCCCACCGAAGATGGAGAGATTCTGGGCGACGATTTCATACTCAAAGTCCGCCGCCCGAAGGCCGAGGAAGAAGATCCGGAAGGCCATGCCCTTTTCGAAAAGTTTCTGGAACTTTGGTCTACCATCGAGCGCGAATCGGAAAAGGTTGAACTCATGCTGGGGGATGGGCAGCTCCTTTTCACTGGGCCTAACGGGCAGGTTCAACATCCCCTCTTCCTGGTCAATCTGACCCTAGAGTTCGATGCCGAGGTCCCGGAGTTCGTGGTGCGTGAAACAGACAGGGAGCCGTTCGTCTATACCCCACTCTTGCGCTACTGTGGAGTTGAAGAAGCCGAGATCTCCTGGGCCCGTAGTGAACTGGCGACCTCGGCCTGCCATCCTCTTGGAGGAAAAGAGACGTCAAGTTTCTTTGAAAGGTTGGTGGACAAGCTGTTCCCGAACGGGTCCTTTGTGGAAGAACCCAAAGGGAACGAGAGGGCTTCAAAGGCCCTCAAACTCTTGCGCGATCCCATCATCTATTTGGGGAATCGAAACCTGGGATTTGCCCAAGCCATCGAGGCCTATATTGAAGCGATCCCCAAACTTGAAGTATTTCCTCCGGCCTTATTGCGAGTTGTTGGCCTCGATGTGCCCAATCGAGAGGTTCCCGAAGACTCTTTTGACCTGCTGATGACCATGCCCAGCAACCCGGAACAAGAGCGAGTAGCCAAGCGACTGCAAGAATCATCATCAGTCCTGGTACAGGGCCCTCCGGGGACCGGCAAGACTCACACCATAGCCAACCTTATCGGACATCTTTTGGCCCAAGGCAAGAGTGTTCTGGTGACCTCCCACGCCACCAAAGCTTTGAGAGTGGTCCGCGACATGGTGATCCCGGAACTCCGTCCTCTCTGTGTCTCCGTCCTGGAGCAAGAGCAGGAGAGTCGCAAGCAATTAGAGGCGGCGGTGAAAGGAATCGTGGCTCGATTCACCACCAGCGACGCCGATGAATTAGAAAACTTGGCTAACACCTACCAAGATCGACGCCGGGAGCTTCAAGAAAAGTTGCAGACTACCCAGAAAGAGCTCATCGAGGCCCGCAAGGGGGAGTTTGTTCCGATCCAGGTGGGAAGCGAGGCGACCCATCCTGCTCGAGCCGCCAAATGGATTGCAAAGTCGGGAAAGGATCACCAATGGATTCCAGGCACCGTCGTTCCCGGTGCCGCCCTACCATTGACTCCCGAAGAATTCTCGTCCCTCTACGCCTTGAACACAGAGATCCCTCAAGACCTGGAGGAAGATCTCAGCCGTCCTCTGCCGGAGTTGAGCGAACTCCAGACCGAAGGCACCTTCCGAACCTTGGTCAGTAAGGCCCAAGACCTGGTCGATGCGAGCCTCGACCGAGTAGGAGATCTCTGGACCCGAACCGATCAGACCGACGAGGAACTCGACCGCTTGCTAGAAGCGACCGAACGCATAGCCGCAACCATCGCTGATGAGAGCCGTGAATGGGCCCTCGAATGCAAGAGGGTCGGCCGCCTAGGAGGCAGCCACCGTGACCCTTGGGATCAGTTGGTCGATTTCCTCGAACTGACATCAGCCGAAATAGCTCGGCACCAAGCCCATATCTTGGAAACCGGTGCAGCGGTCAACCTGGACTTGCCGTTGCAACACCTGACGTTGGTAGGTCAAGAAATTCTGGCCCACCTCAAGGCTGAGAAGAACATCAACATGCTGACCTTCCTCAGATACCCGAACTGGAAAACCTTTATCTACGGCACCGAAGTGAACGGCAAGGTTCCCCAGTCGGCAGAAGACATTGAAGCCATCCTATCGGTCTTGGAAATCAAAAACCTGAGAGAGACCCTGAGAGTCCGCTGGGAAAAGCAGATGGAGCCCAGAGGGGCGGAAAAATTTTCGGCCATGGGAGAGCAGCCAGAAAACATTGCTTTGCGCTATGTTCAGCCCATGCGCGATGCCCTGGCCTGGAATGAGACCTCCTATCAGGAGCTTCTGCTAGCAACCAGCGAAGCTGGACTCAACTGGGACGTGCTGCTGGACAAACAGCCTTCGGATCCTTCCCTCTATGGCGAGTTCACTCGAATTCGAAAAGCCCTGGAAGAGCCTCTCCAGAAGTCCGTGAAAGCCCGCCGTCAAAGGCTAGAGCTCGAGCGCATCAATGAGCGCCTATCCGCTCAGGAACGCTATCTGGCAAACTTTGGAACCGGACAAGAAACCGACACCGGTGGCATCATTGAGCGCTTGCGGCAGGCTACGGCCAATAGAGCTGTAGAAGATTACTCGCGGGCTTTCAACTGGCTCTCCCAGTTGTATGCCCTAGCCGAGCCTGTCAAAAAGCGAAACAGCTTATTGGAGCGCCTGGAGAAAGTCGCTCCAGAGTGGGCCAAAGAAATCCGCAATCACCGCTCACCCCACAATGGAAGCGAGCCTCCTGGCTCCGTAGTTGACGCCTGGAACCTGAGTCAGTGGTCCCAAGAACTCGAGCGTCGCCAAAGAGTCGACTTCGACAAACTCCAGCACGAGACCAACCGCCTTCGCAGCCAACTCCGAGCCTGCACCGCCAATTATGTGGAGAACAGAACTTGGGCCAGCCAACTAAGGAGGACGGGAGTAAAGCAACAGCAAGCTCTCGTAGGCTGGCTAGACCTCATGCGCAAGATTGGTTCGGGTCGCGGCAAACGGGCCCCTCGCCTGAAAGCCATGGCTCGCGAGAAGCTCGGAGAATGCCGAGACGCCGTTCCCGTCTGGATCATGCCGCTGACCCGACTGGCCGAGAGCTATCATCCCGGCGAGTCTATGTTCGACGTGGTCATCCTGGACGAGGCCAGTCAGTGCGAGATCACCGGTCTGTTAGCCTTTGCCCTGGGTCGTGAAACTCTGGTGGTGGGAGACCACGAACAGGTCTCTCCCGACGCCGTGGGTCTGTCTTTTCAAGCCGTGGAGACTCTCATCGAAGAGTTCCTCACCGACATCCCCAATAAAGAACTCTATGACGGGCGCACTTCGGTCTACGATTTGGCGCGCCAAAGTTTTTCTGGTTCGATCCGCCTGTTGGAGCATTTTCGTTGTGTGGACGAAATCATCGCCTTCAGTAATGCTTTGTGTTATCAAGGAGAAATTCAACCCTTGAGAGAGTCCTCTCGGCTTTTGATCAAGCCGCCCACGGCGGTGGTCAGGGTGGACAATGGAGTCTCCAACAAGAAGGTCAACCAAAAAGAGGCCGAGATGATCGCCGCCTTGATCCTGAGTTGCGCCGAGCAACCGGAGTACGAAGAAGCGACCTTCGGGGTCATCTCCATGGTTGGTGAAGAGCAAGCCCTAGCCGTAGACAAAGTCTTAATGAAGAACATGCCTCTGCCCGAATATCAAGAGCGGCGCATTGTCTGTGGAAATGCTGCTCAGTTCCAGGGCGACGAAAGAGATGTGATCTTCTTGTCCCTGGTGGAAGATTGCCCCGAAGGAGAGCAGCTTCCATTGCGAACTCAGGAGGCCTTCGTTAAGAGGTTCAACGTGGCTGCCAGCCGTGCTCGAGACCAAATGTGGGTGGTGCACTCCCTAGATCCGGCAACTCAACTCAAGGAGGGCGATCTCCGACTGCGATTGCTCGAGCACGCCGAAGACCCCATCAAGACCATCAAAGACTTGGAAGAGCACGTGGTCGAAGAGCGTTCCATACAGCAGGACGACCCCGAGTTTCGGTATCAGTTCCGCATCCGTCGAGGTCTGGAGAAGGCTGGATACAAGGTTCTGGTGGACCAAGAGGTGGGCAACTACCATTTGGACCTAGTGGTGGAAGGCAAAGGAGGCCGTGTCGCCATCACCTGTGACGGAGCCAACGAGCATCCTCCAGAACGTTTAGCCCGCTCCCTGGAGCGAGAGGCCGTCCTCGAGCGCCTAGGATGGAAATTCTTGAGAGCCCGAGCATCAAACTATTATCTTGACCCCGACAAGACGGTGGACTGGGTCCTGGAGCGTCTGGAGGAACTCGAACTCGAGCCTCCCGAAAAGTTGGGTTTGGACGACGCCGTGGAACACGGAAACGAATTGCTCCAACGAATCTTGGACCGAGCCAACGAAATTCTTGGAGAATGGTACGGTAGCGAGGAGAGCGAGCAACTTACCGAGGATTCCACTCCCGAACCAAGCGCTGCAGCCACGGCTCTCTTGGGTCGCTCTGGTCCCAAGAAAGCTTCTAGTATTGCGGCCCGGTTGGAGAAACGGATCAAGAAGATTCGGTCCTTGTCCCCCAATAAGGAGGGCGAGGAGAACGAGGAAGCCGAAGACCATGAGGACTCGGCTGAGGACAATTCCAAAGAGCAAAAACCCAAGAGCAGGCTCAGGACCAAAGGTCGACTGGGAGCCGGGGGAACCGGGAAGAGACTCTCAGGCTGGCGCAACCTTCTCCCATTGCAGAAGAGCGAAAAAGACGACGACAGCGATGACGGCGACTCCGAAGAGTCCTAGAGCTTTCAGCCCCCTCTTTCATCTGCTGCCGGCAACGGCTCACCTCACCTGGGGAACTGAGTTGCGACCACAGAGCCTAAGTTCTGAAGGTTTTGTTCATCTCTGCACTCAGTCTCAACTGCTGCCCACCGCCGAGCGCTGGTTTTCCGAGCAGCAAGACCTGCTGGTGCTGATGCTCGACCCGCGGCACTTCAAAAACGATTTTCGTTGGGAGGACCTCTATGGACACGGAGACCTCTACCCTCACCTCTATGGGCCGATTCCAGGCCAAGCATGGTTGGGTGTTTTCAAGCTCAGCAGAGACAGTCAAGGTTCGTTTTCTTATCCTGGACCCTGGGACTCCCCATTATCTCTCGCTCCAACCTCTGAGGTAGGATTGATCGATCCCAAGCATCGCTTCACCGAACACCAGAAACTCCCTGAAAACTGCCTGCTTTGTTACTTTCCCTGGGCATGGGATGTCTTGCTGGGACGTTTTCCCAGCCGAATCGAAAATCGCCCAGGCAGTGGTGTGGGACCGGAAGCGGTCACCGTTGTCCGGACCGAGTCAAGAGAGGTCGCCGTCTGTCAACCAGGATTCGGAGGCCCGGCAGCAGCGGTGTGTCTGGAAGAACTCATCGCCCTAGGCTGTCGACGCTTTGTCCTCTGTGGCGGGGCGGGAGCCCTGGCTCCGGGCTTAAATCTTGGCCAAATTCTCTTGGTGACTCGGGCCCTCCGAGACGAGGGTCTCTCCCATCATTATCTCGCAGCCACTCAGGACCTTCGGCTAGAATCTGAACTGATAGACCGGGCCAACGACTACTTTTCGGCCGCGAACTGCGGAGTTCAAACTGCCACCGTTTGGAGCACCGACGCCCTCTACCGAGAAACCCGGAGTCGAATCGCCAATCGCCGACTCCAGGGAGCGGAGATCGTGGACATGGAAACCTCGGCGCTCCTTGCCGTGGCCCAGTTCCGAGGAGTACCTTTAGTTCCCCTACTCTGCTGTGGAGACGATCTCAGTGGAGACGAATGGGACTTTCGGAACTGGACCTCGGAAACGGCCCACCACCAACGAGCCGTAGAGCTTGCTTTCTCGCTGCTTGAGCACCTTGCCGAAACCGGCGACTAGCCCTTGTGCTTGGTAGCTGCTCGCTGCCAATCCTGGGCCGACAAATGACGGAGAAAATTGAACTGACCAGCGCCTTGCAGCCATTCCCCGGCATCCAAAGTCACCACTTCACCGTTGAGATAACCGACCTCATCGGCAACCATAAAAGCCGCCAGATTGGACAACTCCTGGGGATTTCCAAAACGCTTCAAGGGGTTTTGTCCTCTCATCACCTCAACCAGTTTCGGGTCCGGCGCCAAACGCTCCGTGGCTCCTTCGGTGGGAAAAGGACCAGGAGCGATGGCGTTGAGTCGTATTCCTCGACCGCCCCATTCAACCGCTAGACTTCGGGTCATGGCCAAGACCCCGGCCTTACCCATAGCCGATGGCAGCACCCATCCCGAACCGGTGGTAGCGTAAGTGGTGACGATGGATAGTACGTTAGCCGGTCGGCCCTCCTTGAGCCATCGCTTGCCGCATCCCAGAGTGATGTAAGTGGTTCCGTGAAGCACAGTGCCGAGCACCGCATCGACCGCCCGATGCGACAGGCTCTCAGACGGAGCTGCGAAGTTTCCGGCCGCGTTGTTGACCAGCACATCGAGAGGACCCTTTTCCCAGATGTCATCTAAGGCTCGCTCTACCGCTTCAGGATCACGAATATCGCAAGAGACGCACTGGGTTGGCCCACCCGAGCCACCAAAAGACTCCTTGGCCTGCTCCAGCTTCTCTAATCTGCGCCCTAGGAGAACAAGGTTGGCCCCGAGATCTGCGAACCGTTGGGCCATGGCCAAGCCTAAACCCGTGCCTCCTCCGGTGACTAGGATTCGCTTACCGGAAAGTAGATCATTCCTGAACATGGTCTGTCTCCTCATGGCCCTTTTAGATTTCTTGCCTGGCTGGGGAGATTCGTTCTCTGCCCGGATGACCCGAACCTTTGTTGAGATTCTCACCGGCTCAAGGGAAGATGGACCAAGCCTCGAATCGCCGCCCATGCCAGACTGGAATCTGCTCTTGCTCGGCGGCCTCGGCGGAGGCCTTTTCTGCCTGGGGGCTATCTTTCTGGGGATTCGATTCGCCCTAGGCCGGTTCATCGCAGGTCTGTTTAAATTCCCTCAAGTCCCCCCCGCCCGAATCACAGCTCAGACCATCGAGGACAAGAGCGAATACCCTGATCCTCCCATATGGGAAGGACAAGCAGCTCTCTTAAAGTCCAAGGGGTTTCGCAAGTTGGTTGACTTCACGATCGCGGAGATCCCGGGCATGTTCTGCCTAGGTTACCTGCACCCCAATGGGTCCTATTCGGTTCTCTACAGCCACCCTCAACTCGGCACCTGGTGGGACATCGCCTTAAGCTACGGAGTTCGAGAGCAATTGCTGGTCTCCTCAAACGTAAGTTTGAAGAAAATGGAAGCTCCCCCATTCTGCAAGCAGACCGTAATAGAAGAGGCCTCGATCGAAGCTGGTTTGGAAATCTTTGAGGAACTGCAAGGAAAAAGTGCCGAACTCACTCAGGTTAAGATCCCAACTGATGCCGACTCGTTTCTAAGGTTGTTTGAGGAAGACTACGCCAACCAGAGCGACTGGCGCAATGCCCACACCTTGCCGACGAAAGAGCAAATCAAGGCAGAATTGAGTTCCGAGGGACGAGAACCTGGAGAGGATGAGGTCCAACAACTCTGGGAATCTACGGTCTATATGATGCTCGAATTTCTAGACATGGGCTTGAGACATCGCTATGAAGACAGCTTAAAGGATACCACCCGGAGGCGATTCCGGTCAGCAGACTTGCTGTGCGTCTATGACACCTTGGCTCACGAACGTCTGCTCGAACGCCTTAGCCAGTACCTCGATGAGCGAGACACCGAACAGTACGAAACCACCGGACTTCCTCCCAAATGCCACGGTCAAACCACTCGCGAGGCCTTTAAGACTCTGCAGTCACTCCTCCCCGAAGAGGTGAGGTTCGAGCACCTCGGCAGTCTCGATTTTCCCCTGGATGCCGACATCTACCTGGCCCCCAGGAGCGCCATCCCCATCGACGTCTTTCCCCACCGACACTTTCGCCCTGAGGACTAGTGCTCTGTCAAGCTTAAGTTTGCGGGTTGGGATGGAGAGGCGCAATTCTGAGAAAATCAATTCGAGGGCGCGTACCCAGGTTGTACGTAACCGAGAATTGATGAAAT